>JBILBW010000072.1:0-14096 GCA_044353465.1 Rariglobus sp.
ACAAGGTTAGCCTGGCCGCAACCAGCAAGGGCGGGTGGTTACCCGGAGCGTTGAGTTTATCGGGCAACCCTTATTTCGGACACACCCTGGATGAACAACTCGCTCAAGTGCGCCGGTGGGTCGTCCCATCACCCGGGATCAGTTTTCGGCGATGATGCCGTAGGGTGCCTTTTCAGGGCCGACTAAAGAGTGTGCGCGGACCTGAGGCGGCTTGAAGGGCCTTGATCTCAAATGTTGCTTGCTCGGCGGCGGCTTCCTCACGGGTTTTGAAGTTTTTGCGGACGCGGAGACCGTGGAGGTTACCGGTGACGCGCCATGAAATCGTACCGTTGCGATTTTCGAAGCGGCTGAGGTCAAACAGGGTGTCGGGCAGGTGAAGGTTGACACATCAACTGGCAACCTAGCTCGACCAAAAGCGGAACTCCTTCTTAAAGAAGGAGTAAACTGGCGTCCCCACGGGGATTCGAACCCCGGTTATCTCCGTGAAAGGGAGACGTCCTGACCGGGCTAGACGATGGGGACGTTTAGAACCGAAGCGGCAACTTAGAACCCGTCTGGCCTCTGGCAAGGGTAAATTTTCAACCGCTTTTCGCTTTCGCTCCGCCCTCCCCCCGTCTTCTGTCCTGCCTCTCGCCATGACCTCCGCCCAAATCGCCGCCGCCCTGCCCGCCCGTGCCGTCACTTCCATCGAAGGCCTCCCGTTCCCGCTCCTCGCCTCGGGCAAGGTCCGCGAAATCTATGACTTGGGCGACGCCCTCCTGCTCATCGCCACCGACCGGCTCTCTGCCTTCGACGTGATTTTGCCCGACGGCATCCCCGGCAAGGGCATCATCCTCACCCAACTGAGCAATTGGTGGTTTGCCCAGACCAGCCATGTCCTGCCCAACCACCTTTTGCCCGACCAAGCCGGTGAATTCACCCGCCGCGGCATCACCGACCGCGACTTGCAACTGCGCTCCATGATCGTGCGCAAGCTCACCCCGCTTACCATCGAATGCGTCGTCCGGGGGTACCTCGTTGGCAGCGGCTGGTCCGCCTACCAAAAAACCGGCGAGGTCTGCGGCCACCGCTTGCCGACCGGCCTGCGCCAAGCTGACCGACTCCCCTCCCCGCTCTTCACCCCCACCACCAAAGCGCCTAAGGGACAACACGACGAGGCCATCAACGACGCCCAAGGTGCCGCCGCTGTCGGCGCAGCCCTTTACGAACAAGTCAAAACCACCAGCACCGCCCTGTATCAACTCGGCCACGACCGCGCCCGCGCCGCCGGTATGATTCTCGCCGACACCAAATTCGAGTTCGGCACCGACGCGGCCGGCAACCTCATCCTCATCGACGAAGTGCTGACCCCAGACTCTTCGCGCTACTGGCCAGCCGACGGCTACCGCACCGACTGCTCGCCCCCCAGCTACGACAAACAATTCGTCCGCGACCACCTGCTGGCGATCCGGTGGAACCAAACCCCGCCCGCGCCCGCCCTTCCCGCCGAGGTGATTGAGCGCACCCAGGAAAAATACCTCGCCGCGCTCAAAAACCTGCTCGGTTAACGCCCTAGACCCAGTCCCCGGGACGCTCCAGCGGCCCGGGGCGAGCCGAGACGCCGGCCGAAGGCGACCGACTTTTGTGCCTAGGCCGCCCCCCCCCCGGGCGTTCGCGTTGACTTAAGCGCAGGGCGCAACTTCGGCCGAAGCCGAGGCCGGAGCCGACACCACCAGCCCGACCGCCTCCTGGGCAGCGGCCAGCCCAAATGCCCCAGTCACCCACACCGCGGTGCCGAAACCGCTCGCGCAGTCGAGCTTGAGACGTCCGCCCGGCTCGGGAGTCGCCTGGCAACTCCCGTCGGCCCAGGGAAACACCGGACGCTCCATCGAAAACACACACCGCACCTTATAACGGTTGCCAGCGCCCGCCGCGAAGCCGTGGTCCTCGCGCAGTTTTTTGCGCACCAGCCGGAGCAGGTCGTCGCCCTGGGCCTCGCCCAAATCAGCCGCCCGGATCCGGGTGGCGTCACGCTTGCCTCCGGCCCCGCCCACCGTCACGCAAGCGAACCCGCGCCGCACGCACTCGGCGATCAGCAGCGCCTTGTTGCCCGTGTGATCAATCGCATCGACCACACAATCGAAACGGGTGGCCAGCATCCCTTCAGCCGTCGCCGCGGTGAAAAACTCCGTCAGCACCGTCACCCGGCAGGACGGGTTAATCAACCGCACCCGGTCGGCGAGCACCGCGACCTTGGGCCGTCCGATCTGCCCGTCGAGGGCGGGGAGCTGACGGTTGACATTGGTCACACAGACGTCGTCTAAGTCGACGAGAGTAAGCGCGCCGACCCCGCTGCGGGCCAGCCCCTCGACCGTCCACGACCCCACCCCGCCCACGCCGATCACGCACACGTGCGCCGCCTGCAGGCGGGCGAGCGCCTCGCTCCCAAGCAGACGCCCCACGCCGCCAAATCGCTCCATGTAACCGTCGCTCATTGGGGGTTGGCCACGAACGCCTCCATCGCCTCGCGGGTGATCGCGTGCCGGGCCGAGCAACGCGGACACCGTATCTCGATCGCCTCGCCCCCTTCAAACAATTCCGCGGCGTCCTGCCGGAACACCGGCGCGAGCACCTCCATCATGCGCTTCTGATTGCAGCCGCAGTGCCAGCGGTAAACCCGCTTTTCGAGTTCACCGAGGGTTTCAGCGGTGGCCATTTGCCCCACTTGCTCGGCGGTGAGCGATTCGAACCAAGCCTCGTCGTAATCGGGGTGCGCGGAAACCAGAGCAAACTCCTCCCCGGCGGTCTGGAAAAACCGCGCAGGGCGCTGTTCACTTTGCCGGTAATAGGCCTCAACCGCGACCAGCGGATCGGCCCCGACAAACTCGATCGAGCTGCGTCGCTTGGGCTGTCGGCCCCGGATCACGTCGGCATAAAACAGGCTCGAGGGAAACGCCTTCACGTTGTCCCCAAATACCCGCCCGGTCACTGCACCATCTTCGTTGTCGCCGGTGATAAACAGATTCACCAGCGGCTCCTGGATGTTGATCGTCCAAGCGGTCAGCTCGTTCCAGGGGCGTGAAACCGCGTGGAGCACAAAGGTCGCCAGGGCGCGTTTGAAAATCTCGTCATGCTCGGGCCTAACCTTGATGGCGTGGTCCGACAGGTGCAGATAATAATCCACGAACAGGGGGCTGAAATCAGCCTTGGCGAAGAGCGCGTTGCGGCTGCGCACAAACCAGGTGGTCACTTCCAGTCCGGAGTTGGCGGGGTTAACGGGGGTCGATTCGGTCATGCCCGCAGCGTTAGCGGTGGACGCCGGATGTAAAGAACTTGGAGCCGTCACGCTGCGGCTGAGGCTGCGTGCAGGCGATCGATCAGAAGGCGCGGCTGACCGGTTTCCGCCTGCACGCCGTCTCTGCTTCTCGCCCGCCTCACCTCAAGCCGCGCCGATCATCCGGCGCAGCTTGTCGACTTTCGGCCGAATGACCGCCTCGCAATACCCGCCGTGCGGATTGAGCCGGAAATAGTCCTGGTGATAGGTCTCGGCTTCGTAAAAGGCCACCAGCGGGGCGAGCTGGGTGACAATCCGCCCGGCCCAAGCGGGGTTGGCGCGGGCCAACGAGGCCTCGGCGGCGGCTTTTTGCCCGTCGTCGGCATAAAAAATAACCGAGCGGTACTGCGTGCCCGCGTCGGCCCCCTGGCGGTTGAGGGTCGTGGGATCGTGGATCGTCCAAAAGAAGTCGAGCAGGGCCTCCACGGTGATGCGCGCAGGATCATAGTCGACGCGCACCACCTCGGCGTGGCCGGAGACGCCGGCGCAAACCTGCTCGTAAGTCGGGTGGGCGCGTGCGCCGCCTGCGTAACCGCTGACCACGGCGGCAACGCCAGGCAACAGCTCGTAGGCCGCCTCCACACACCAGAAACACCCGCCACCGAGAACCAAGGATTGAAGTGATGCCATAAAGAAAGGCTGGGTACGGTCAGGCCGGCCAAATGGGTTTAGCCGTGAACGAGGATTTGCTCGACCAGCTCGATCCCATAGGCCTCCAGGCCCACGACCTTGCGACGGCTATTGGTGAGCAGGCGAATTTTCTTGAGGCCGATCGCATTGAGAATCTGCGCGCCGATGCCGTAGTCGCGTAACCCCATCACGGGAAGCGCCTCGCTGGCCTTACTAGGGGTCAACTTTTGCAACAACCCCGCGCCGGCGTCGAGGGGTTCCATGTAGAGGATCGCGCCGCGGCCTTCCTTGGCGATGGCCTTAAGGCAGGAGTCCAGCATGTCGTTAGCCGTGCCGCAGTCGCGCCCGCGAAACACGTCGGCCAGCACGTTGGCGCTATGCACCCGAACCAGCGCCGGTGTGACCGCATCCAGCGTTCCCAGGGTCAAGGCGAGGTGGTGGCGGTTGTCCAACCGACTGCGAAATACATGCACCGTGAACTCGCCGTAAGCGGAACTGAACGGGCTCTCGCCGATTTTCTCCACCAGCTTTTCGGCCTTTAGCCGGTAGGCGATTAGCTGCTCGATGGAGATGATCTTGAGGCCGAATTTTTCCTTAAACTCGATGAGCTGAGGCAGGCGCTTCATGGTGCCGTCATCATTGACCAGCTCGCAAATCACCCCTGCAGGCTCGAGGCCGGCGAGCGTGGCAAGGTCGACCGCCGCCTCGGTGTGCCCGGCGCGCTCGAGAACCCCGCCCGGCCGGGCGCGCAGCGGGAAAATATGGCCGGGCTGCACCAGCTTGTCCGGGGCGGTGTGGGGATCGGCCAAGAGCTTGATCGCGACCGCGCGGTCGGCGGCGCTTACCCCCGTGGTCACGCCTTCGCTCGCATCCACCGTGATCGTAAAAGCGGTCCGGTGCACCTCGCGATTCTGCGTCACCATCTGCCCGAGGCCGAGGCGATCCAGACTCTGACCAAGCATCGGCACACAGACGATGCCGCTGCCGTATCGCACCATCATGTTGATTGCCTCGGGGGTGGCCTTGGAGGCGGCCATGACCAGATCTCCCTCGTTTTCGCGATCCTCGTCGTCCGCCACGATGACCATCTGCCCGGCGGCGATGGCTGCGAGCGCGTCTTCGACGGAGTCAAACGGGGAGGCGGAGGGGTGCATATGATTAAAGTGAGCCTGGTTGTTAGGCTAGGCCAGCGTGCCCGGCAAGCTTGGCGAAAAACCCGCGCCGCCCCGGGACGCGTTTGCGGGGTTGCGCCCACCTTGAATCCCCCCAAAGGTTTGGGGTATGTTAAGCTCCCTGCTTTGCCCGCTTCTCGCCTTCACCCTGCCCTCCTCGGCGGACTTGCTCGAGGCGATTCCGATTATCCTCTCGCTCATCTTGATCGAGGGGCTGCTGAGCGTGGACAACGCCCTGGCGATCGCCGCCATGGCCAACCACTTGCCGGAACATCAAAAGCGCAAGGCCCTGCGCTGGGGCATTATTGGAGCCTACGCCTTCCGCGGCATCGCCCTGGCCGGCGCCGCCTACATTATCGCCAACCCTTGGCTGAAAATTCTCGGTGCCGCCTACCTTGTTTATCTCATGTGCGCGCACTTCACTGCCGTGGCCGCCCACGATTCGTCGACCAAACTGGATCCGACGCGTGTGGCCGCGCGCGGCTTTTGGGCCACGGTCGCCTCGATCGAGCTGATGGATCTAAGCCTGAGCGTGGACAACGTGGTCGCCGCCGTCGCCATGAGCCCCAAAATCTGGGTGGTGTGCCTCGGGGTCTTCATCGGGATTCTCGCACTGCGCTTTGTGGCGGGAGCCTGCCTTAAACTGCTCGAAAAACACCCCGTGCTCGAACACACCGCCTTCCTGTTGATCGGCTATGTGGGCGCCATTCTCTCGGTGGAAATCCTTTCGCAGCAGTATGGTCGCCCCGTCCACATCAACGCGTTTGAAAAATTCATTGGCATCGCGCTGATCACCGCCGCCTCCCTTTTTTACTCAAGACGTAGCGGTCTGCAGCGTACCCTCGCCCCCCTTATCCGCGGCCTGCGCTGGCCGATGCGTGCCTTCTCCCTGCTCGTCGGAGGGCTGCTCGCCTCGGTCTGCTGGCCATTCAAGGCGGCCTACCGCGCACTCGGGACCGACGGCAACAGCCGCACTTAACCGTGCCCCGCTAACCGTGCCCCCATCCCCGTGCGCTTCTGTTTGCGCTGACCGCCCCTGGCCGGGATGCGGTGCGGGTTAAGCTCGGCCGCTCTTGTTGCCCGAACCGCTCGCACAGGATGCAGTTTATTCTCCACCGCACCCCAGCCAGATGGATTGAAAACCGCCAGGTTCAGATCGAACGTTGCGATTCGATCAACACCCCGCCATGAACCCCCGCCTGCTCCTCCCGGCCCTGCTCCTGCTTTCGTTCATCGCTCCGGTTGCGGGCGCCTCCGTGCTACTCACCGGGGCCAACGGCCGCTCGGTCGAGTTTGCCGGTATTTGGGAGGCCAGGACGGAAGGGCTGGTGGTGGTCACCACGGCCGAAAGCGATCCGGTCCTCGTCCCGTGGGACAAGTTTGATCTGGTCAAACTCAAGACCGAGCAACCCGCCCTCGAGTCCGCCCGCCAGCGCGCAGTGTTTCTGCGAACCACCCAACCGGTTAACCTCGGGCTGTTCGCCGAGATCCTCACGGCCAGCCAGGTGGGCACAGAAATCCGCCGCGTGCTGGATGTGCCCTCAACGGTTAAAGTCCCGCTCGCCTTCCGCACCACCACCGAAACCGTGATGCAGGCGCAGATGGTCACCCTTTACCCGACGGTGTGGGACGGGTTGGTAATGCCGCAACCCGTCAACGCGATCAACCAGAGCAGCAAAACCGCCACGGAAACCCGCCAACTCACCCCCGAAGAAATCACCACCACGCCGCGCCGCGTGCTCGGCCAGCTCGCCCGCACGGAAGGGGTCATTTCCTCAGACCGCCGCGCGTTATTTGAGCTCAACAAGGTCAACCCCAAGCTGCTCGAGGAGGCCGCCCAAGCGATCGAGCGGATCCGCGCCAGCCTACCGCCCAAGCGCTTTCTGGCCAAGGATCCCACGCTGCAAACTCTAGACCATCGCCTGACCGAGGCCGTCGCCACCATTCGCGACCTGACCATCGGCCAGAACATCAGCCGGAGCCAGCAGGACCGTATCCACGAGTTCTTGGCCCTGGCCGACCACCCGCTCCTGCGTTGACCCGCGGTTTTGGGGCTCAACCGCCGGCCATCACCGGACGGAAGCCCGCCTCGGTGAGAATGCGCGCCACCTCGTCGCGCTTGTCGCCCTGGACCTCGATCTGGCCGTCCTTGACCGTGCCGCCGCAGCCGCAGGCCTTCTGCATTTTTTTGGCGAGCTGCTCCTTTTCCGGCAAGCCGATGCCTACAAACGCCCGCGCCACCGTCACGGTCTTGCCGCCCCGTCCGGCGGTCATGCGCAAGACCTCGACGCGCCCGCGGTTTTTCGCCGGCTTGGGTTCGCCTGCCGCCGATCCGGCCGAACCTTTGGCCCCGAGGGCACCTGCCGATGCAGGCGTGGGCACGCCCGGCGGCTTGCTCGGCAGCGCCAGGCCGCCCAAGGCACCGAAGGGGTTTTGCCCCAAATCCTGCCCGCCATTCGTCGCGATTTTTTCTTTGCTCATACTGGTTAAACGAAATCCCCGTAAGACCTCACTTTCATGCTATCCCAATGGAGTTAGCGGGAAAATTTCAAGCGATAGCTGTGCAGGCACGCACCAAAAAACTTCGAGTGTAACCCGGGAGCAGGCACTTCGGCTGAACCGCCCCTCGCGCGTGGGGTCGACCGGCTTCTGCTTTTGCTACGGGAGTAAATTCAGTGAGGTTGTCGCTGATTCAACTTAACGAAGACTCAGATTTTAAACTTAGCCACCAGCTGGCTAAGCGTAGCCGACAACGCCATGAGCTCAGTCGCACTGGTGCTCACCCGAGCCGCTCCCCTCGCGCCCTCGGCAGCAGCGGCTGACACCCCGGCAATGTTGTGCGCCACTTGGCTGGCTCCATCCGCCGTCTGATGTACGTTTTGCGAGAGCGTACTGGAAGCCGTGGAAACACCGTGGATAGTGCCAACGATCTCCGAGGTGGTGGCGGACTGCTCTTCGACTGCCGCCGCAATCGACGAGGAGATTTGCGAGACCTGTTCGATGATATGGCCGACTTCTTCTAGCGATTTGATCGAGGCACTGGTGTTGTCCTGAATCAGACCCACCTGCTTGCGGATAACCTCGGTTGCTGCGGCGGACTGGCGGGCGAGCTCTTTGACCTCATGTGCCACCACCGCGAAGCCACGGCCGGCCTCGCCGGCGCTGGCGGCTTCGATCGTGGCGTTGAGCGCGAGCAGGTTCGTCTGCTCGGCGATGCGGTTGATTAACTCCACGACCTTACCAATTTGGCGGGCCGACTCGTCGAGTTTACCCATTAACACACGGGTTTCGCGTGACTGAGTATTGGCCTTGCATGCGATTTCACTTTCTTGGGCGCAGTTGCGGGCGACTTCCTGGATCGAGGACGACATCTCCTCCATGGCGGCAGCCACGGTGCTTGTGGATTGCGTGATCTGCGTGGCCGAGGCCGACATCGACTTAGAGTTAACCGATAACTCCTCGCCAGCTGCGGCCACGGTGTTGGCTTGAACCGTGGTCTCTTCAGCTGCGGCGGATTGCGTGTGCGCCGTGTCGGTGAGCGTGCGCGCCGAACTCTGCAGGTCGGAGGCCGATTGGGTGAGGCTGCCCATGAGCTGGCGGAGATTGCCGATGCAGGTGTCAATCGCTTCGGCCAAGGTCCCAAGCTCGTCGCTACGGTGGAAGCCGACAGATCCCGTGAGGTCCCCTTTGGCCAGTTTCTCGACTTCGGCGACGCAGCGCAGAATGGGACGCGTAAGTGCACGGGTGATGAAAAGGGTGAGGGAGACACCCACAATAAGACCGACGACGAGACCTATCCACAGGTTGCGACTGGTAGCGGTGAGGCGATCGACCGTGGAGGCCGATTTGCTCAACATGGTTTGAATGGAGTCGTTTGAGACCAGATCGGCTTCAGCGAGGACAACATTGGCTGCGGTTAGACTTTTAAGGAGGGTTTCTACCTGCTGGGCGGAATAGCGCCGGTAAGATTCGAGGTTGGTGGCGTAGGCGTTGGCGGCTTTCTCTATAGAAGCGAGCTGATCGAGGTTTTCCTTATCGGATGTTACGCGACGCATTTTGATGATATTGGCGCTGATGATGGAGAAATCATTCTTTGTGGCCAAAAAGCCATCGGGGTTACGTTCGGCGATGGCCTTCCAGACCGTCAGACCGATGGACAGGCTGCGATCCATCATTGACCTCGATTCCTCCAGCTTGATTTCGCTTTCAAGCAGTTTGGCGGTGGGCTCTTTATCGGTGATTTGCTCGACCAGATTCGATGCGTTGTACTCGGTCAAACTCTTGACAGCAGCCATGAAGTCGCGAGAGGCGACGTCGATGGCAGACTTGAAGGCGCCGAGCTGGGCGTTAATGCTCACGCTTTCGTCGGTGAGTTGGATGAACTCGAGAACTTTGGCATCGACGGCATGGGCCCTGGATTCGAGCTCATTCAACCCGAGTCGCTTGGCGACGGCATGGACCGCTTTGAGATGTTCTTGGACATCGGCGATGTATTTGCGCCCGGTGGCGAGCTCGTTAGGATCAACCGTATAGGAGTAAGTCCGGAGGGCGACCATGGTCTTGAGCAAGTCCCGCTGGATATTGGTGGAGAGCGCGACCGTGGGGATGTTCTGGCCGTTAAAATTGGCGGCGTTACTGGCCGCTGCCTGCATGTTGCGGCTGGCGTAGCCGCCGAGGCCAACGGTGATCGCGAGGATACATCCGAAGCTGAGTGATATTTTTTTGGCGAGGGTGAGTTTCATAGAAAAAGGTTTCAGGAAAGTGGGTTTTTTAATCTAAGGGTGGATTGGGCTGATCAGGTCGCTCTTTCTGAGGGGCCGATCTTCTAGGCGGTCGGGGTTAGATTTTTTTAACCTCAAAAATCGGGTTCTGACCTGAAAGTCGTACCGAGGGAATTTAACGGGGACTTTTTATCTCTCCGCCTGACGCCAGAATTGTCATCGTGCCCGTTTTGTCCCTGGGTGAGCGCGATGAAGCTCGTAACGAGGTGCTGGATCGGCTGGCTCTGATTCGCCAACTCCACTCCCACCTTGCTGGTTTCGCCGGCAAGCGATGCATTCGACAGGGTGGACTGGTCCATCGGGTGGACCATGGTAGATGGAAGACACGGAGGTCTCGATCAGTCCTGCGGTTGTGCGCGCCGCTTCGCCGGCCTGTTTGGCCAGATTACCGACCTCATCGGCAATCACGGCAAAGCCCCTGCCGGCTTCTCCAGCGCGGGCAGCCTCAACCGCCGCATTGAGCGCGAGCAAATTGGTTTTGAAGGCGATAGCATCGATACTTTTCACGATTTTAACCGTCTGGTCGGCCGTGGCTTTGATCTGCTGGATGGCTTGGCTCAGTGCGTCGACGGCATGAGCCCCCTTTTCGTTCGATTCCAATCCTTCAGCGGTGATCAAGGCTGCGGTGATGGTGTTGGTGGCGGTCTTTTTTACCATCGAGGACATCTGGGTGATGCTGGCGGCGGTTTCTTCTAGGGCGGCTGCCGACTCCCAAGTGGCATCGGCCAAAGTTGCGCCACCAGGAGACTGAGCCGACGGGAAATTTTTGGCGAATAAACGGCGGCGGCCAGCAACCCCAGAATAGCACAGAAGCCGAGGGCGAGGAACGACACGCGGATGAACGTTTTTCGCGTTGTTCGAGAAACACGCTCTGCTGCTGCACGAGCTAGCCCTGAGCCAGAATGGAGTGCGCTTGTTGCTGTACATGGTTCGCAGAACGGCACCCCCGACCCCGGCCCCGGCCACGGCCAGGGCGGCGATGACCAGCGCGAACATGAGCAGGAAACTGACCGTGAGGGACAGGCGCTTGAGCAGGGTTAGTTTTCCCGTGAAGATAGTACGTGTAAAAAGGCGGCCGACGGGAAGCGGTGCTCATTCACCCGCAAGCCGCCTGCACGTTACTTTTTAGCAGCCAAGAGCGCATCGACCTGAGATTGGATTTGGTTATACATGGCAGTCGAAGCAGCCACCAGTGAGTCGATGTGTTTCCGGTGCTCGTCGTAGGCGGGTAACAACTCTTGGCGGGCCACTTTTTTAGCGTCTTCCACCGCACCCTTGGAGATGGCAGTCAGGAACTTGTCGTTACGGATGGCGAAAAACTTCAGCGCCGGTTCGTAGGACGCCTTGAGGGTCAAATCCTTGATCGCCTTCGCAGCGGGTGAGTCGGCCGCTAGATCACTTGTCCAGAAGGCGATGCGTTCTTTGTAGCCAGCCATCTCGCCCTTGGAGCTATCGCCAGCCTCGAGTTGGCGACCGTACTCGGCTAGGCCGTCGAGCACGGCTTTTTCTTTGGTGTCGATGGTGCCATCAGCCATCGCGATTTCGGCTTCATCGATCTGCTGTAACACCGTGAGGTAGGATTCGATAATGTAGGCGGGTGGCGGCAAGATATCCGCAACCAAATCCTTCATTTGAATAACCTTATTGTACAAATCACCCTTGATTTGAATGCTGGTAAAGGAGGCATTTTTAGCTGACTCGGCAAGCAGGTCCGAGACGTCCTTTTCGATCCTCTCATTAACCCGACGGGAGCGGCTCACCACGGCATCGATGCTGGCGCGGTGTTCAACATAGAGCGGTTTTAGGCCCGTCCGTACCAATTCCTTGGCGGCCTTCACATCGCCCGCCTTGATTAGCGGCGTGAACTTGGTGTCGCGCTGATCAAAAAACCGCGTAGCCGGTTCCACCGACTTCACCACCAGCAGTTTTTTAACTAATTTCTCGTCTGGCGAGGTTCCCGTCAGCTCCTTTTTCCATGCCTCGATGCGCTCGAAGTAGCCCGGGAAGACGCCGGGCGAGCCGTCCTTCAACTTGACGCCATAGTCGATCATGGCGTCGATCACCTTCATTTCTGCGGCATCGATTTTGCCGTCGGCCATCGCCGTTTCCGCCGTATCGACTAAGCGAAGAACCGTCAGGTAGGACTCGATAATGTAGGCGGGCGGCGGCAGGATGTCGGCGATCAGGTCCTTTTGTTGGACCAGTTTTTTGTAATAGGATCCGTTGATGACGAGCTCCTTCTCTCGCACGGTCAACTCCGCTGCCGAGAGCGGAAAACAAGTGCCAAGTGTGAGCGAAAAAAGGGCCACAGGGATGATGCCGGTGCTTAACCGGTTAAGGAGGACAGTGATCATGGAGCGAATCTAGTGTTGTTGGATTGAGGGCTGAACGAGTCTCGGATGCGTCGAACCGAGCAAGGCGCGGATAAGGCACTGAGCAGGGCGGGTTAGCTGCGCTTAATTTATCGGCGCAATCGCGGCCTACTTTAATTTTTTTTCCGCAGCCCTAACCCTAACAAGCGGCGCGTAGCTCCTAACTGTTAGATCCCAGCTCAATGAGGCCGCCCAGCCCGCCCGCCGCATTGACCAACCGGAATCTCGCTGGCACCGCCCAGGAATTGCACCGCCTTGGCGTAACTGCGCCCCTCGAGAAAATGCACCAATTGCGGGTGCAGGGTCGACCGGCCTTGGGCCAGAAGCTCGTCCAGCCGCGCCAGCTCGGCGGCGATGGCCGCGCCATTAGCCGCGGTTATTCCAGCCATGAGCGAGATTAGGGAGGATTTGATCTGCGTTTCCATGAGAGCCATCACCTGTAGTTAAGTACGCGATTCAGTCAGTTAGAAAAATTACAACATGGCCTGCGGCGCTGTCCCGCCGGGGATGAAACTTGAGTTAGGAAAGAACACCGGGCACGGTCGGCCCCCCTTTTTCTCCATACCGTTACTCCAAGCCGCTGATGCGCTCCCGTTTGGCCCCATCGGCCGCCTATTTCATGAACACCCTGTCCTCTTCCTCCCCCGCCAACTCCGAA
Organism: Rariglobus sp.; assembly: GCA_044353465.1. Lineage (GTDB taxonomy): Bacteria > Verrucomicrobiota > Verrucomicrobiia > Opitutales > Opitutaceae > Rariglobus. The sequence continues at coordinate 12,927 of JBILBW010000072.1, forward strand.
GTCATCGAGGCGGCCTACAACGCCTGGCTAGCCAACCCCGACTCGGTGGACCCGACCTGGCGCGCCTTTTTCCAAGGCTTCGCGCTTGGCAACAAGGGTGCAGCCCTGGCCAACGTCACCACGGCCGGCGCCCACGTGCTCGACAGCGCCAAACAGGCGCAGGTCCTACGTTTGATCAACGCCTACCGCGCCCATGGCCACATGCAGGCCCACCTGGATCCGCTCAGCCCCCCGCCCGAGCCCTTTCACCGTCTCGATTACCAACACTTTGGGCTGACCGAGGCCGATCTCGAGGAGTCCTTCTCGGTGGGTAATTTCCGCGGCGGCGGCCAGATGAAGCTGCGCCTGCTGATCAGTTCGCTCAACGAGATCTTCTGCGGCCACATCGGGGTTGAGTACCTGCATATGCAGGATCTCGACGCCCGCGACTGGCTGCAACGGCGTATGGAGGAGGCCCACAACCGGCCCTCGTTTAGCCGCAACCAGAAGATCCGCATCCTGCGCCGCCTGCACAAGGCCGAGCTGTTTGAAAAGTTCCTCCACACCCGCTTCGTCGGCCAGAAGCGCTTCTCCCTGGAAGGCGGCGAAACCATGATCGCGGCTTTTGACGCCATGATCGAGTACGCTCCAGAGCTCGGAGTTGAAGAGTTCGTGATGGGCATGGCCCACCGCGGCCGACTCAGCGTCCTCACCAACATCCTGCGCAAGCCCTTTGAGGTCCTCTTCGAGCAGTTTTCAGAAAACTACATTCCCAACACCGTCGGTGGAGACGGCGATGTGAAGTACCACCTTGGCTATGAAGCGGAACTCACCACCGCCTCCGGCCACAAGGTCGAGGTGCGCCTCACCCCCAACCCCTCCCACCTGGAGATTGTTAACCCCGTGGTTGAGGGCCGGGCCCGCGCCCGCCAACGCATTCGGGGCGATGTCGAGCGCCGCCGCGTCTGCCCGTTCCTTATTCATGGTGATGCCGCCTTCGCCGGCCAGGGCGTCATCCCCGAAACCCTCAACTTCTCGCAGCTACCCGGCTACCGCACCGGCGGCACCGTACACCTGGTGATTAACAACCAGATCGGTTTCACCACCCAGCCGAGCGACTCGCGCTCGACGCGCTACTGCACCGACGTGGCCAAGATGATCGAAGCCCCCGTCTTCCACGTCAACGGCGAC
>JBILBW010000179.1:0-4498 GCA_044353465.1 Rariglobus sp.
GCGAATTCGTGGACGTGCAAGGCACCGTCGACGACCTGCCGGTCGAGTTCATCCGCGTGAAACGCGAGGCCGACGTCAGCGCGATAAAAACCGCCCTCAAGGACGGCCAATCCCTCTCCTTCGCCCGGTTGGGCGAGCGGCAGAACCTTCAGATCAAATAACCCAAACAGCATCAGAACATGAAATACGTTTCCAAAAACGCCGACAACTTGCCCCGCGTCGTCAAAGCGGGCGAATACCTCCTCACCGTCATCGAGGCCATCGAAACGGTCTCCAAAAACAGCGGGGACGAGATGATCAAACTCCACCTCGAAGTCGAAGGCCACGGCTGCCGGCTTTTCGACTACCTCGTGGCGAGTGAAAGCTCGGCCTGGAAGTTGGACACCTTCCGCAAAGCGATTGGCGAGGCGGTGGTCGAAGGCGAAGAGGTGGAATTACACGCCGCTCGGTTGGTCGGCCGACGCGGTTACGCCCGGCTCAAGGTCGAGACCTACCAAGGCAAGGACTCCAACAAGGTGGAGTTCTGGCTGACCGACCACGCGCCCGCCGGTGCTGCGAATTCAGCAGTCCGCCCACCGTCCTCCGCCAGTTCCGCCCCGACCGGCACCGCCGGTAAGCCCGCCAAGGATCCGTTCTAACCCGCAACGTTAACAACCACAGCCCGCGCCCCCGCCATGAAACTTCGACCCTACCAGCAAACCTGCGTTGCCTCCCTGTTGGAAAAGTTCCGCGACCATCCCCGGTTGCTCGCCGTTCTGCCAACTGGGGCCGGTAAAACGATCATCCTCGCGGCGCTCGCCCACCGGCTGCAGCCGCTCAAAACCCTGGTGATCGCCCACCGCGAGGAGCTGATTCAGCAGGCAGTGGACAAGATCCGGCAAGCCACCGGGTTGGTCGCCGAAGTCGAAAAGGCGGGGGCGCGGGCCAGCTTGTCGGCGCCCGTGGTGGTGGCGTCGGTGCAAACCCTGGCGCGGGAGGCCCGGCGGCGACGTTGGCCGCGTGACCAGTTCGGCTTGGTGGTGATCGACGAGGCGCACCACGCCTTGGCCGAGAGCTATCAGGCCGTGCTGGGCCACTTTCACGATCACGCCAAAATCCTCGGTGTCACCGCCACGCCCGACCGCGGCGACAAGCGCAGCCTAGGCGAATATTTTAACGAGGTGGGCTTCGAGATCGGCCTGCACGAGCTGATCAAGGCGGGTTTTCTGTGCCGCATCGCGGTCAAAACCGTGCCGTTGCCCATCGACCTGTCCGCTGTGCGCACGGTCGCCGGTGATTTGAGCGACGCCGACCTCGGCGCGGCCATTGAGCCGTACCTGCAAAAAATCGTCGCCGAACTGAAAACCGCCATTGGTGACCGCAAGACGCTGGTGTTTCTCCCGCTGATTCGGACGTCCCAAATGTTCGTGGACCTCTGCCGCGCGGCGGGTTTCACCGCTGAACACATCGACGGTCAGAGCCAGGACCGCGCCGCCATCCTCGCTCGCTACGCTGCCGGTGAATTTCAGATTCTGGCCAACTCGCTTCTGCTGACGGAGGGCTTCGATGACCCATCGGTGGCCTGCGTGGTGTGCCTGCGCCCGACCAAAATTCGCGCGATGTATTCGCAGATCATCGGGCGCGGCACTCGCATCCACCCGCAAAAGCAAAACCTTCTGGTCCTCGATTTCCTTTGGCACACCGAGCGGCACGCCTTGGTGCGGCCCGCGCACCTGGTCGCGTCATCGCCCGCCGAGGCCGACACCATCACCGCCATTCTCGAAGCGGCGGCGAAGGAATTTGGCATGGGCGGCGCTGCCGACGCGGACGGTCGCGACCTGCTCGCGTTGGTGGCCGACGCGAAAGCCGAGCGTGAAAACGAACTGGTAAAACAGCTCGACCAAAACGCCCGCCGTCGCAGCCAGTTGATCGACCCAGTCGAATTCGCCCTGAGCCTTCACGAAGTCGATTTGGCGGAATGGGAACCAACCATGCGGTGGCACGATCAGGCCGCCTCCGCCAAACAGCTTTCGGTGCTGCAAAACCTCGGCTTCGACCCGAACGCGGTGCGCAGCCGCGGTCACGCCTCGATATTGCTAGATCGGGTGTTCATGCGCCGGAACCTGAAACTGGCCACGCCCAAGCAGCTCGCCTGGTTGCGCCGGAAAAACCACCCGCACCCCGAAACCGCCTCTTTCACCGAGGCTAAGGCGTTCCTCTCCGCCCATTTCGCCCGCTGAGGCAACGGCCTCCAAGATAACCATGTCCCTCCGTTACCGTTCGACCCTCCCTCATTACACCGCCGCAGCCGAGCTCGGCCCGGCCCAGTCCCGCGCAGTGGCAGAAGCCACCCTTGGCGCCATCGACTGGACCGACGACGTCTCCGGCTTTTGCCCGTGTCCCGGTGCGGCCGCCCACACCAACCCGACGAACCTGCGCGATTGCCGCGTTTCGTTGGACACGGTCGGCGGCCACGCCCCGACGATCTACTGTTTCCACGCCAGTTGCCGCACGGCCGTGGAGACAGCCAACCACCAGCTGCGCTCTGCCCTCGGTCGCGCCACGGTCGGCCAGTCGCCACGCCCGCAAGCCGTCCGCACAACGCCTTCACCCACATCCGTGCCGGTCACCATCAGTGCCGATCTGGGCCCCGACCACGGCTTGCCGCTGCTGCTGCGCACCTGTTTTGCAGCAGATGACATCGTCTCTCTCGCCCCGGGCGTGATCGCCGAGGGCCAAACCCGTGCCGTGCCCGAACATGGCGGTGTGAACGTCCTCACCCGTGACCAATGGCTGGCCCGCCTCGAAACCAGCGGCGGCATCAACCGGGTCTTTGGCGGCAAGGACGGCCTCTATCTGCGGATCAACCCGGTGATCCGCAAAAGCACAGGCTCCGACAAGGACGTGACCCGCTTCCGCCACACCCTCATCGAAAGCGATACTCTCTCGAAGCCCGAGCAGGAACGTCTCTTGCGCGCCTCCGGTTTACCCATCGCCGCCCTGATCGATTCAGGCGGCAACTCGATTCACGCTTGGGTCCGCGTCGAAGCGTCGTCAGCGGCCGAATTTCACGAGCGCCGCGAGCTGCTGTGGAAAAGCGTGCCCGAGCTGCAACTCGACCCGCAGAACCGTAACCCGTCGCGTTTTTCACGTTGTCCCGGTGGACGCCGTGGCGAGGGTTTCCAACGACTGCTGGCGGTTAACGTCGGGCCGGCCTCGTTCGCCGCGTGGTCAACGGCGCAGGTCGAGTGCGAGGGACTGATTCGCGCTTCGGATTTCTGCGCGCAGGACGAACCGGATCCACCCCAGCTGATCGAGGGCATCCTGTTTCAAGGTGCCAAAATGATCATCGCCGGTCCGTCCAAGAGTCGGAAAACGTGGAATCTCACCGACCTGGCGATTGCCGTGTCGTTGGGTGAACCGTGGTGCGGATTTCCCACCAAGGCCTCGACGGTCCTATACGTGAATTTGGAAATCGCCAAGTTCAGCTACCGGAAGCGCATTCGGATGATCTGCAACGGGCGGGGTTTTGAGCCCGCGTCGTTGTCGCGGTTTCACGTTTGGAACCGACGCGGCAAGGAAAACGAAATCGTCGGCCTCGCCAGCCAACTCCGCGCCATGACCGCCCGCACCGGTGCCGATTTCCTCATCATTGACCCAATCTACAAGACCTACGGCGACCGGGAAGAGAACTCCAACACCGAGATGGCTCAGGTCCTCAACGAGCTCGAAAAGCTCGCGCAGGACACCGGCGCTGCGGTCCTGATCGCGGCCCATTTCCCCAAGGGAAACCTGTCCGGCCGTGACGCCATCGACCGGGTTGCCGGTGCCTCCGTCTTCGGTCGCGACCCAGACGCGCTGCTCATCATGACTCCACATGAACAGGCCGACGCGTTCACGGTCACGCCGGTCCTGCGCGACCTGCCCAGCCCGGACGAATTCGTCATCCAGTGGGCTGGCATGGGCTTTCGCCGCATCGGTGCGGACCCGAAGGCGATCAAGGGCAACGAGACCGAGGCCAAGCCGGCGCGCACGGTCTCGTTCGCCAGCTATCGCGGCATGTTCATCGAAATGCCTCCACTCAAACACGACCGCGACCCCGAGCAAAGCGAAGTGCTCGCCCACATCGGCGCCCTGTTGGCCGCCGCCGGGAAAGATCCCTCCTTCGCTCAAAAGGTGTTTGATAACATCCGCCAGCCGGCCCGCCGGATCATCGTATTTTCGCCAGAATCGCGCCGTTGGGTCGGCACCCGGTATCGTGCAAATTCAGCTGAAAACGGAGGCCAGAAGTGAGCTTAAAAATGAGCATAAAACGCGCCGGAACCACCCGTTCAGAACCACCTGGAACCAGTGGTTCTGAAACCGGAACCACCCCGGTCCCTAGGACCACCTGGTTCCGGCATGGTTCTACGGACCGGTCCTACCCTCTACTAAACGTAGAGGGGGAGAAGGAGACTACTCTCTCCCTTCTCCCCCGCATCTGGTGCAGGTCGTTTAAACTCCTGCACCATGCGGGACT
>JBILBW010000180.1:0-4449 GCA_044353465.1 Rariglobus sp.
AGCACCGCATTTCCAATCCACTCACCGAGGGTTTTAACTCCAAAATCCAAGCACTCAAAGCCGACGCCCGCGGCTTCCGTAAGTTGCCGCCGCTTGAAAACTATCGCAGCCGCAGCCGCTTCTTTTGCGGCAGACTCGATCTTGCACCTCATTTGCCTTCAGCCGCTACCCACAGCATTCCGTGAAGAACCCAGTAATTCGTGAAAGAATCGTTTGGGTGTCATTTTGGCTGTGACTTACCGGATGCCGTTAAAAAAACCACTAAAAGTGTCGAAGAAAATTGTGGCTGAACTTAACCCATTAATCAGGAGTTCGATGAAAACTTTAAATAACTAATGAAAGCAGCGTATGATGTATTCAGGGCCGGCAAGTTAGCATGGTATTGCCGGGTGTCCGCTGCTTGCAGATTGCGAAGCGGCGATCCCTGTGCTCATTTGCCTATCCACCATGCCTGACTTGGATTTTAACGAAATTGTCGGCCTTATTTGCAAAGAGGACGCACGCTTTGATCGGAAAGCCTATAGCTTTATCCGTGAGGGGCTTGATTACGCGGTGAAGGACCTGAAAAAACGTGAAGCGGAACGTTCGCGCCAGTCCCTGCATGTCTCCGGCGTAGAATTGCTCGTGGGTATCCGCGCCTTTGCGTTGGAGCAGTACGGCCCCTTGGCGATCACGGTGTTAAACTCCTGGGGTATTACGCGCTGCATGGATTTCGGGGATTTGGTGTTTAACTTAATCGATTACAATGTGTTCAGTAGGACCGAATCCGACCGGCGGGAGGACTTCTCGGAGATTTATACCTTTGAGGACGCCTTCGTTAAACCCTTCCTGCCCAAGAACCCGCGGCGGGATGGTTCGGTTTCCTCGCCGTCGATTTCCTCCACCTGAGGCTGCAGTTGGCCCTACGACTCATCGGAGAGTTTTACCGCGATCGCGGTGTTTCCCCGGACCCGTTTTTTTAATTCATGCCCAAATCCATCCCGTCGTTTGCCGCCGATCTTCGCCTATTAGAAGCCTTCTGGAAACAACCGCCTGAGCGAACGGTCTTGGCCAACGGGCTCACCCTCCTCATCCAGCGGGACACTTCCGCCCCGGTGGCCTCCGTCCAAGTGTGGGTAAAAACCGGCAGTATTCACGAGGGGGGACACCTTGGCGCGGGGCTTTCCCACTACCTCGAGCACCTCCTGTTTAAGGGCACCGAGCGGCGCGCCGGTCGGGAAATATCCGTCACCGTTCAGGAACACGGGGGCAACATCAACGCCTACACCACGTTTGATCGCACGGTTTACTACATCGATTTGCCGTCCAACCATGTTGGCGTGGCCCTCGACGTTCTCGCGGACGCCGTCCTGCACTCCACCTTGCCCGCCGAAGAGGTAACGCGGGAAAAAGACGTTATCTTGCGCGAGATCGCCATGGGTAACGACGACCCCGATCACCGACTGGGCGAGGCCCTGTTCGACACCGCCTTCCGGCAACATCCGTACCGCTATCCGGTGATCGGCTATCGTGATGTGTTTACCACGGTGACGAGGGATGACCTCGTCGCCTATTATAGGGCGCGTTACGTCCCAAATAATGTGGTAGTCGTCGTCGCCGGCGACGTTGACCCAGTCGAGGTGCGCGCGTTGGTCGAGACTCATTTTGGCTCCGCGCCGCGGGCCAAACTCGCGCCGGTGCTCGTGCTCCCGGAGCCCGCTCAACTTGCCCCGCGCGCCCTGCACCGTCAGGAGGATGTCGAACTGACCCGAGCCGGTCTATCGTGGCAGATTCCCGGCCTCACCCACCCCGATGCCCCGGTACTTGACCTGCTTGGGGTGCTGCTTGGCCAGGGCGACAGCTCGGTGCTTTGGCAGGCGGTGCGGGAAAAGGCCCGGTTGGTACACGCGATCGACGCGACCAGCTGGAATCCGGGCGAGACCGGATTGTTTTATATCTCCTTTGTGTGCGAGCCGGCCAAACGCCAAGCCGCCACCACGGCGGTGCGCCGTGAGCTCGATCAGTTGGGGATCAAGGGTTTCGCTCCGGCTCAAATCCGTAAAGCCCTGCGCCAGCTTGTGGTCGGGGAGATCAACACGCGCAAAACCATCTCGGGCCAAGCTTCGCGCCTCGGTGCCGCTGAAGTGGTCGCCGGCGATCTTGATTTCTCCAAGGCCTATTTCGCCCGTCTGGCCCGGGTGACCCGGACCGATTTGCGCCGGGTGGTGCGCGACTACCTCACCCCCGAACGGGTCACGGCAGTTTCGCTCAGCCCGAAGCAAGCGGAGCCGGGTGCGGCCACCGCCAAAACCGGCGGGCGTTTACCCGATGAATTTACCGAGTGCGCGTTGCCCAACGGAGCGCGCCTGCTGCTCCGCCCCGACCCGCGCCTGCCCAATCTCCATCTGCGGCTGCTCTGCGAGGGAGGCCCCCTGCATGAGCCGGCCCAGCTGCGCGGGGCCACTTCATTGCTGGCCACGTTGCTCACCAAGGACACCACGAAGCGCTCGGCTGCCGAGGTGGCCAAGTTTATTGAGGAAGTGGGCGGCTCGTTCTACCCCTTCTCGGGAAACAACAGTTTCGGCCTCGCCGCCGAGGTTTTACCCAGTGATGTCGACCGCGCGCTGGAGATTCTGGCCGACGCCGTGCTCACGCCCACGTTTGCCAAATCCAGTTTTGAGGTTGAGCGCGACGCCCAGCTCGCCGACCTGCAGCAGGATGCCGACGACGTGGTCACGGTCGGCCGGAAACTGGTGCGCCGAAAGTTTTTTGGTGAGCATCCCTTGGCGATTGATGCGCAGGGCACCATCGAGGGGCTGAAGGCGCTCAAGGCAGCTGATCTGGCGGCGTTATGGAAACGCCTGGGGGTGGCCGGCAACGTGGTGCTGGTGGTTGCCGGCGACTTTAACCCCAAGGACTTGGGGGTTAAACTCAAGGCGTTCCTGCGCCGCCTGCCGCGCGGCCCAGCCCCGGTCCGCACCGCCACGTTCAGCGCACCCGGGGCGGTCGGTGATTTTGTGGAAGTGCAGCCCCGCGAGCAGGCGGTGGTGTTCCAGTCGTTCCCTGGCCCGGGGTTGCTGGCTGCGGATTACCATGTCGGCGAGGTGGCCGACGAGTTGTTCAGCGGAATGTCGTCGCGCCTGTTCGAGCGCGTGCGGGAGGAAAAGGGCCTGGCCTACTTCGTTCGCTCCAGCCGGCTCACCGGTGTGGACACGGGCATGTTTACCTTTCTCGCCGGCACCGCCCCGGCGACCGCGCAAGACGTACTTATCGAGATCGATGCCGAGATCGCCCGCGTTCAGGCCGGAGCGGTCACCGCGACGGAGCTGCTGCGCTGCCAGACGCGTCTCAAGGCGGGCCGGCGGATGGGGCTGCAGACCAACGGGTCGCGGGCCATGCACGCCGGTTTGAACACGCTGTACGGTTTGCCGGCAGACGATGCGCTCACCTACGACGCCTTGATTGATGCGGTCACGATCGCGGACTTACAGGCGTTTGCCCAAAAGCGCTTCACCCGCGACCAGCGCACCCAACTGGTGGTCGGGCCGAAGGCCGAGTAAGACGGGGCGCGACCGCCCCAAGCAGCGGGCATAAAAAAACGCCGACGGTGACGTCGGCGTTTTTGGTGATTAGGCGCCCTTCGCCTTCTTTTCGCGTTTGGCGATTTTCTTCTCTTTCGCCGTCTTCAAGGGCTGCTTCTTGGTTTCCTTTTTGGAGTTTTCGCCTTTGGCCATGGTGGTGTTGGGTTAGTGGTTACGCTTTAATGAACAGAGAGTGGAATGGGGCTTAATCTTTGCCGCGCAGTGGTGCGGAATTGCCGAGGGTGATTTAAAGCCGGCGCCTCGGGGCGGCGTCAATAGGCAACCGGATGCCCCGCGCGTGATTTTGAAGCGGATCTGATTGTCCGGGAGAGCGGGGGGCCGCCAAGCGGATGGGCTAGCGGTTGCGCTCGGTGACACCGCCGGCCCACTTCAGCTTGGTGCGCACCACCGCGAAGTGGTCGTGGTCGCGGCGTTGCACCAACGGCAAGCTCTCGGCGGCATGGGTGATCGTGATCACTTGGTTGCCGCTCACACGGTAGTCGCGCTGGCCGTCCACGGTGACTTGCAGGGTGATGCCTGGGCTCAAGTTGCGCACCGCCAGTTTGACCTCGGCACGGAAAATGATCGAGCGGTTGCTCAACGTGTGCGGGCAGATCGGGGTCAGGGCGATGACCTCGGCCGACGGGTGCACCAGCGGGCCACCGGCGGACAGATTGTAGGCGGTCGACCCGGTGGGGGTGGCGAAGATCAGACCGTCGCAGTCGTAGTCGGTCACCAGTTGACCGTCAGCGGTGACTTCGAGCCCGACGATGCGCGAGTTGACCTCGGCCTTGATGAGCACGTCGTTGAGCGCGAGATCCGCGGGGCCGCCGTCGATTGAGCAGGTTAACAGGGACCGTTGGTTAATCTGGAAGGCCCCGGCGAGCAA
>JBILBW010000181.1:0-4426 GCA_044353465.1 Rariglobus sp.
TTCATTACCTCACAGCGAACAAGTCCGCCGGAGGTTTAACCCCTCAAAAGTGGCCGGTTTTGAAGTGACCAGTCGTGGCCGGTTTTAAGTGATCGCTGACAGTTCCCGATAGGGGACGCCATGAGTGGCCAGGAAATCGATGGCCTCGGCGCACCAAGGGCAGCCAGTTTTCACATAGAGGATCGGAAGTGAGTCGGAGTTCATGCGCGCAAAGGACCCCAAAACGCCAAAACTGCAACGCCGCGTCGTGCGAATAACCCCCCTCCGGGCCACCGGCCGACCGCTTAACCGCCTTGGTGCACGCGGGCGTTGGCCAGTCGCTCGGTCATGAGCTTGGCGAATGCCTGCTTCTCCGGTCGGGTTTGCGGGTGCATGCGCGCAATCACTTCGGGCAAAGCCTGGCGCAGGGGCGAGGTCGCCAAAAAATCAGCCGCCATCACCGACTGGCCGCGCGTACACAGCCCCGCATAGACGTGCAACTCAAGCTGCAAACTAAGCGCGGCGTGCTCCTGCTGCAGGCCCAGCGCCGCCAGCAAAAACAGCAGGGCTTCGGCGGTGGAAAACTGCCGCTCGCCCTGCTGCGTGCGCAGCCAGTAACGGCTTTTGCCGGTCATCGGCAGACTCACCCGCCGCCCCCAGCCCTCGACGGCTTTTTTCATGTCGGCCGCCTCGCCCCAGCTGCCGTCGAGCAGCACCACCTGCAACTGATCCGGTGCGACATCGCTCGGCATGGGCTCGCCCAGCGGGTGCAATACCCACAGCTGTTTGCCCGGGCGAACCACCTGCTCAAGCACCGGCGCCACGTCGTGCCGCCAAACGTGGGTGCGCGCGCCCCCGACCACCCGCTGGACCAGATGCCCGGTGCTGCTTGGGCGGTAATACTCCCGGGAATGCATGAGCACGTCGACGGCCACTGGACAGTCCACCCCGCGCAGCCCCTCGCACACGCACCAGCGCGGGATCTGCTGGCAGCGCGTGCAGCGCAGGGTGGGATGAAGGACAACGCTACGGGACATTCCCGTGGGTTATCCGCCCCATGCCGCCCGATGACAAACTTTGTTATAACCCCCGGCTGCCATTCGTTGAATTGGCCTCCTACCTGCTGATTTCGCCACCACCACCCACACGTCCCCGCCCTTGTATGGTTCATCCCGACACCGAACTGCGCTACGTCAACGACTCCATCGGCTGGGGGGTCTTCGCCTCCCGCGCTTTGCCCAAGGGAACGATCGTCTGGGCGCTTGACCCCCTCGATCAGAAGTTCAGCCCAGCTCAAATCGAAGCCTTGCCCGCCCACGCCCAGGCCGCACTTGAGAAATACTCCTACATCGACGCGCGCGGCCGCCACATCCTCTGCTGGGATCACGGGCGATTCTTTAACCACTCCTGCGCCGCCAACTGCCTGAGCCTCGGCTACGATTTCGAGCTGGCCGTGCGGGAAATAGCCGCCGGCGAGGAACTCACCGACGACTACGGCACGCTCAACCCGCGGGCTCCGTTTCCCTGCCTGTGCGGGGCAGCCAGTTGCCGCGGCGTGGTCCAGCCGGACGATTTTGCCCGGTTGGGCGACCGCTGGAACCGCCGCGCTCGCGACGCCTTTTTCCTGATTCCGACCGTGGCGCAACCACTCTGGAAGGTGCTGGGCGAGCGCGCTGACATAGAAGCCGCGCTGGCCGACCCGAACCGCGTGCGGCCCATCCACGGCCATTATCATGTGCCCCACTTCGCGCGCACTATGGCCGGGCGTTGAAGCGTGTTCGCACCGAAAATCTCTGCCTAAGCCCTGCGCCACGTCCCACCCTCAACCTGCGACTCCGTTGCGGCACCCCACCGGTCGCCCAGGTTGTACGCTGGGCGGCGCTTGCGGTTGTGTCCTTGAGTTTAAGCTCAAGTTAAACGGGGAGAGTTTGGTCAAAACTGAACTGCGCCCGCGTGGCCCCATGACGCACACAAACCGCCTCGACGCAGACCCCGCGGTGCGGCCATCGTGACGTACTCCTTCTGTGCAACTCCCCTCGCCCCTTCGCTACCACGCCCTTTGCTTCCTCGCCTGCGTTGTTGCTCCCGTTGCGGCCCTACCCGCGCGCGCAGAGCCGGCCGACGGCCGGTCGCCTATCCTCGAACCTTCCGGCCCTACCGCCGCCCACCCCGCCGAGCCTGCCGCCCGCCCGCTCGTCGCCTTCATTCCCCCGCCCGCCCGCACCTACCCGCGCCCAGTTGAAACCTGGCTCGAAGCCCAAATTGCGCTGGCCCGCCTTGGCTTTTCTTGTGGCTCCATCGACGGAGTTCCCGGCAACCAGTCCGCCAGCGCTCTGCGCGCCTTTCAGCACTCCCGCGGCCTGAACGAGACCGGCCAACTCAACGACGAATCGTGCGCCGCCCTCGAGCTGGATCGCCCGCCACTCACTCAGTACGCCTTGACCATGGCCGACCTCACCAGCCTACAGCCCCTGGCCAAAACCTGGCTGGGCAAATCCCAACAATCGGCGCTCGCCCACGAAACAGCTCTCGAACGGGTGGCCGAGCTTACCCACGCCAGCCCGCGTTTTATCCAAACCCTCAACCCCGCCACGGACTGGTCGGCCCTAACCACCGCCTCACCGCTGACCGTGCCCGATGTGACCCGAGCGCCTCTTTTGGTTCAGGCCGCGCGGATCGAAATCCGATTGGCCGAACACGTTTTGCAGGCCCGCGATGCCGCAGGTAAACTGCTCATTCATTCCCCGGTGAGCATCGCCCGCGACGTTAAAAAACGTCCGCTGGGGGAACTGCACGTTACCATCGTGATCGCCGACCCCGACTACACGTTTAACCCGTCGACCTTTCCCGAATCGGCCGACGCGCAGGAGTTGGGCCGTAGGCTAGTGCTTCCGCCCGGCCCCAACAACCCGGTCGGCGTGGCTTGGATCGGGCTGGATCGCAGCGGCTACGGGCTGCACGGAACACCCACTCCTGAGCAAGTCGGCCGCACCGAATCGCACGGCTGTTTCCGCCTGGCCAACTGGGACGCGCGCAGCCTGCTCGAACTGGCTTGGGTCGGCTTGCCGGTCACAGTCGTGCCGTAGGTGGCAGTGACCTCGAGTTTTTCAGCCAGAAAGCGATATTCTCGCGAAGGAATCAACGGGATGCGAAGGATCAAACTCGGGCTGCTTTGGGTTGGTTCGTCTACCGGCTTTGCACTCTGCCCGTGATAAATGGATCAATCATTGAAAGCCACCTCGCGGCTTTGGGGTAATACCTTATTCAGATTTCAGGTAGCCGCGCGTTTTCACCGACAAGATCTCTGCTTCCACTTACTGGTTTGGTTCCACCCATCTCATCGTTCATGTCCCCCGCAACACTCCCCCTTCCGCCGGCCTGGGAAACGCTTTTTGACCACGGCTACACCCGCGAGCAATTTGGCGAACTCACCGCCACGGTCGACGCCGCCTACGCCCTGGGTGAGGTTTTCCCTGCGCGTGAAAACATCTTCCGGGCGCTCGAACTGGTCCGCCCTGCCGACGTGAAAATCGTTATCCTGGGCCAGGATCCCTACCCCACCCCAGGCAACGCCCACGGCCTATCCTTTTCCGTGCCGCCCACCGTGCGTTTGCCCGCCTCGCTCAAAGCCATCTACCAGTCGCTCGCCCGCAGTTTCCCCGGCTGGACCCCGCCCGCCTCCGGCCACCTCGAACAGTGGGCGCATCAGGGCGTGCTTTTGCTCAACCTCATCCTCTCGGTGCGCGCGAGCGAGCCCATGAGCCACGCCAAACTCGGCTGGCAGCCCTTTACCCAGGCCATTCTGCGCTTGGTGCAAGCCGAGTCGCCGTTTGTGGTGTTTATGCTCTGGGGGGGCAAAGCCGAAGCCTCCGCCCGCCCGCACATCAACACCGCGCGACACATGATTTTAGCCGACCAACACCCCTCGCCTCTCGCGCAAAATCGACTCCCGCCCAATAAGAAATTCGCCGCCAACGACCACTTCGCCGCGGCCAACCGCCTGCTCGTGGCCCACGGCCGCACCCCGGTGGATTGGGCCCTTTGAGCGTGGCCGCCACCGTACTCCAGCGCTGTGTGAACCGCCCCGCCCTACTGTTCCTCTGTACATGAGCCAATCCCGTACCCGCCCGCTCCAACGCAAGACGCTGCTCGCGATCCTCGGCGGACTGCTGGCGTTGCTCGCGCTTTTCCGTCTTTCCCACCGCAACCGCTCCGACTCAAACCTAACCGACGCTCCTGTTCGCTCGCAGACGCCTGAGCGCAGCGCGGACGCGGAAGCCTCTGTGGACCCGAGCACCCGCACCACCGCCGAACTCGTCCACGCCAACAACGCCGAGCCCCTCGCAGTAAAACTAGCCGAGTATCTCCAGCGTCCGAACGTGCGCGCCCACGAGGCCGTCCTTCTGTTTAAAGACGCCGAGGGTTACCGCCGTTTCGTTGTCCGTGC
>JBILBW010000073.1:0-13846 GCA_044353465.1 Rariglobus sp.
TCAACACGCCGAACCGACGAAGCTGCTCATCGAGAATGATAAGGGCGTTTTGCAGTCCGACGGCTACGAGGCGTATGCGAGCTATGCGCGCAGCCCTGTACCAACCTGATCAATCAGGGGGAGCCGTTGACGGAGCATGTGCGCCATGGGGACACCCGAATCGACAATGATCGGGTCGAAAACTCCATCCGGCCCTCGGCGATTGGCAAAAGCAACTGGCTGTTTATCGGCCACCCCGATGCCGGCCGACGTTCGGCGATCCTCTACACGTTGGTCGTCTCCTGCCAGCGCCACGGCAAGGATCCCTCGGTTTACTTGCGCGATATGCTCACTCGCCTGCCCCGCATGACCAACCGGGACGACCTCGGGGCGCTGACCCCGGCCCGCTGGCAACCGCCCGAGCTCGTCGAGATCGGCGCTACGAGCTGCTGATCGCAGGAGTTGGGCGCATAGGCGCTCCTCATATGGGTTACCATGAGTGGCCACCGGCTATGTCAGATTGGTCACCATTATGACATAGCTTTGGCTCCGCGCTATGTTTCTTCCGAGGTCGGAAGACCGGACGCTTACAATCTGGGTTGGGTGTAACGCGTCTGAAGCTCGCATCAAAACTGCTTGGATGCGCCGTTGCGCTGCAATGTCCTTGGCTCGGCGAAGCAAGCCCCTCATTCGCCGGAAAATCTTTAGGTGGGCGCATAAAAAAGCCCTCTAAAGCTTCCCCATCAGGCATGGTTATTATATTTTAAAGGCGAAATGGCTTGGGCTGCCAAAAATTAACTTGCATAGAGATTCCTTTCAGTTTTTTTATAATTTTATCGACTTCTAGGTAATTCAAATAACTTGAGGCCCACTCCCCCCCCATTCGCCTAGCGAGTCGCTACAGCGATGCGTATGGTTTTCACGTATCGTGCTCAGATCAGCACGTTCCTAGGAATCTACGCTCAGCGGTGATTTTAAACATGTGCGGAATAATTTATGCTCAATCGAAATCAATACTTCATTAAAGAACGAGTCGGTTTTCTTAAACTCTGTGATGTTTATGACATCATTGATCCACTGACTAATGGACGAATTGGCCAGGCACGGGAGGAAGTCAGCGGTCTGGTTAAGTTTTTTCGTTTATTAATAAACAAAAGTTTAATGCCTGCACGTGTTGCGGTTTACGAAGGCGCTGATGAGTCTCCTAAAAAACTTCTGTTTTCGATTAAGCGAGGTGTGGCTATCCTAAGGCCCAAAGTTTGGATCTATGATGCTACTGGCGTTTCGCTTGGTTTTTTAAAATCAAAATTATTTACCCTTGGTGGCGCATTTAGGGTTTTTACTGCAGATGGTACTGAAGTGGCGTTATTGAAAGGTGATTGGAAGGGCTGGAATTTCAGATTCTTAAGCGGTGAATCTGAGCTTGGTGTGGTCACTAAGAAATGGGCAGGTTTGGGCAAGGAATTGTTTACCTCTGCAGATAATTATGTGATTAGTATCAATGGGGCCCCAAGCCGGGAGATGAGTATACTTTTGTTGGCTTCGGGTCTGGCTGTTGATACTGTTTTGAAAGAAAAGAAATAGGTTGGTTGGAGCCCTAAATGCGTAGCCTTTGCACTCAAGGCCATGTGGTTGCCTTGATTTAGTTTAGACCGACTTTCGCAGACAGGGTGAGCTGATTGGTTACTTCCGGGCTCAGGAGTTACAAGGCTTGCCGCCGGAAGCGACCAATCAGCGGCCGAATACGGAAGCCGCCGGTTTGGGCGAAGAAAGCTAAATTTGAAGCAAACTGATTAGTCTGGGGCCAAGACCCGGTCCAAGTTCGATGAGACCTACAAACCAAACGCAGTGGAGTTAACGCGGCACGGGGGCCGCACGGTGCAGATCGTGGCAAAGGAACTCGGTCTGTCGACTTGTCGGCTTTGCGAGAGGCGCAAGCTGTTTGCGCCGACTCCAGGGGTGAATGTTCTGGGCGTGCAAACCCCGGAACAGGTCGAGACGGAAATCAGTTGGTTCCGCGACGAACTACTCACGATGAGAGAACCGGAGAGTGTTCAAAAAATCGTTGGGTATCCTCTCCGAAACCCCCGAGAGCGGCATGCCCAGTTTAAACGATGAAAGGTGAGCACCTGATTCGAATGGGGTGCTCATTGCTAGGGGTTTCACCCAGCGGGTACTACCGCTTCCGCCAACACTGACCGAGTACCCGAGCGCGCCGTGACCAGGCTTTGGCCGAGAAAATCGTGGCATTTCATCAGGCCAGACGTGGCACCTATGCGGTTCCACGTCTTGTCGAAGATCTGCCTGAAGAGGAGACTGCGACCAGTAAGTGTCGTTGTGCCCGCTTGATGCGAGCCTAGGGCCTGCGGGGTGAAAAAAGCATATCTTCCCCAACCCAGGGGGTTTGTGCACCACTCCGACCGTGGTCGCCAAGACGTCCACGCCGAGTACCTGGATGCACTTCGGCCCGCTGGCATCGAACGCAGCATGAACCGAGCAGGTAACTGTTACGACAATGCTCCATGGATTCGTTTTGGAGTACGCTCACAACCGATACAGGCTTGGATACTGCCATCCCGGACCGTCGCCTTCATACCGAGCTTGCCGACTTAGATTACATCGAGACGTTCTACAACCCGAGGAGGCGCCACAGCACCATCGGATTTCTCTCCCCCTGTGGTCTTCGAAAACCAACAAAAACAAAACGACATCAAAGCCGTTTAAAGTGGAGTCCCCTTTTTCGAGGCGAGCCCAGTCGCTCGGTTGGCGGATTCGGCGGTCGGTCTCGGCGTTCGATAACGAGTAGGAGAAGGCGGATGCTTCAGGCGGGGCTAGGCGCGGACCGTGAGGAGGGCTTCCCACCGGGTGGTGAAACAGGGGCTGAGGTGGGCTTGACGCATTTTCCACACCGGGTCCGCGGTCCCTGTCGAACCCAGGCGGAGGGTCCCGCGCCCGAGCGTTGCGTTGAGGCGGTCGAGGGTGGCCATGAGGGTGCGTCGGCGAGCCACGGTTTCGGGGTTGGGGCCGGCGAAGCTGAGTTGGGTTTCGGTTTCGGGGTGGAGATCGGAGAGGAGCACGCCGACTTTGCGAAAGAGGAAACCGGGGCGGTGGATTTGGCGGAGGAGGACGGCGGCTATCGTGGCGAGGTCGGCGGTGTAGTTGGTCGGCATGTCCAGGGCGCGACCGGTGCCGGGCGAATACTGGGGGCCGCCGCCGTGGGGGTTGGTTTCCAAAAACACTTGGATGAAGCCGGCGGTGAGGCGTTGCGCGCGGAGTTTTTCGCACACGCGGCTGACGTAGACGGCGAGCGGTTCTTGCAGTTGGTCGAGGCTGGTCAGCGGGACGCCAAAGCCGCGGGCGCAACAGATCGCTTTTTGCGTTGGGGCGAGTTCTTCGAGTTCGAGGCAGGAGCTGCCGCGCAGTTCCAGGACGATGCGCTGGCCGGTGACCGCGAGCACGCGGCGGGCGGTGGTGATGTCGAGGTCGCGCAGGGCGAGCGCGGTGGTCACGCCGAAGGAGGCGAGGCGGGCGGCGAGTTTTTGGCCGATGCCCCAGACGTCTTCCACCGGCACGCGCGCGAGGACTGCGGAGGCGGCGGCGGGATCTGCGGGCCAGACGAAAACGCCGGTGTGGGGGCCGGGTTTTTTGGCCAGTTTATTGGCGAGTTTGGCCAGGACTTTGGTGGGGGCAAAACCAACGCTGACGGGGATGCCGGTGTGGCGTTGGACGGTGGCGCGGATGTCGCGACCCAGCGGGGCCCAGTCGGTGTTGGCAGTGAAGCCGAGAAAGGCTTCGTCGATGGAGTAGATTTCGAGGGTCTGGGCGAAGTCGCGCAGCGTGGTCATCACCCGGCGGCTCATGTCGCCATAAAGGGTGTAGTTGGAGCTGAAGGCGTGGACTCCGGCTTTGAGTTCGGCGCGGGCCAGGTGCCAGACTTCACCCATCGCGATGCCGCGAGCCTTGGCTTCGGCGGTGCGGGTAACGACGCAGCCGTCGTTGTTGGAAAGGACAACGACGGGCTGGCCTTCCAGCCTGGGTTGGAAAACGCGTTCGCAGGAGCAGTAGAAGGAGTTGCAATCAACGAGGGCGAACACGGGTTTAAAGCGCGTTGATCGCAAAGGTGACGACGCCCCACACATGGGCATCGCCGTCAAGGTCGGTGATGTCGGTATAAGCGGGGTTGGCGGCTTCCAGCCAGCAGCGGCCGCCCTGGCGGCGGAGGCGTTTGACGGTGTGGCCGCCATCGACCACGGCGACCACCACGCGGCCGTCGCGGGCTTCCTCGGAGCGGTCCACCACCAGCAGGGCCCCGTCGTTGATACCGGCGCCGGTCATGGAGTGGCCGGTGACGCGCACGAAGAAGGTGGCGGCGGGGCGGCGAATGAGGTGGGCGCTGAGGTCGAGGTCGCGGTCCAGATGATCCTCGGCCGGGCTGGGGAAACCCGCCGGGGCAGAGGAAAACATGATGGGGCGCGGGACGGGCGCACCGAGTTGTGAGGGAGACGTCGAAACAACCTGCATGGCGCGAACTGTGTTCACCTGAACCTATAGGGCAATACCCGTGTGAGCCGCAGGTTTTTGGCGGAGCCTAGTGATTCACGGACAGGCGCTTGGGTGTAATTTAGCTGCCTCGGCGTTTTCGGTGGGTGAATAACCCGGCAGCCAAGGCCGCCGGAGTGGGATCACCGCGGCGATCCACAGCCCTGCGAAACGTCGAGGCGCCGTGCGCTAAAGCACCTGGAGGGTCTTGCGGTAAAAGGCCACCACCTCCTCGGGGTCGTCGGTGAACAGCATGTAATCGAGCATCCAGGCGGGGGTGCGCTTGGATTTGACCATGGACTCGAACTGGCGGCGCAAATCCCGCCAGTAGTGGGAATTGAAAAACACGTAGGGGGTGCGGGGGCGGATCCCCAGCTTGAGGTTGCACAGTTCGATGCCGACCTCCTCGAGGGTGCCGACTCCGCCGACGTTGAATACGCAAAAGTCGGCCACCTCGAACCACTTTTGGCGGTAGTGGCGGGCGGTTTCCTGAAAGGTGTTAAAGAAGTCGACCCCCAGCTCGGGGGGTTGCGCCTCCAGTTCGAGGAAGCAGGCGCCGGTGAGCGCGCCCTTGGCCCGGGCCTGGTCGGTGGCCAGCCGCATGACCCCGCCGCCGCCGCCGGTGAGCACGCCGACGTTGGGGCCGATGAAGCCGGTGAGTTTTTCGATCAAGCCGGAGATGCGGTCGGTGTCGCCCTGTTCCAAGCCGACGGCGGAGCCGTAAAAGGCGAGGATGGTTGACTCCTGAAAAACCCGGCCGAGCTCTTCGCGGACAAAGAAGCCGTGGTGTTTTTTGTAGATGTGGCGGTAGAGGTCGCCCATCGCGGTGTTGAACCAGTAGACGTCGATGCCGAGGTCGTTGTAGGTCTGGAGGCGGCCGTGGGCGTTGTTGGACAAGAAGAAGCCGTGGGTGCGCGAGGGCTGGCGGAAGATGATCCGGCGCAACCTGAGCTCGGGCAGGTGGGTCAACAGCTCGATGTTTTCCAAGAGGTTGGGGAAAAAGTCGATCAGGAGGGTGTCGGTGTCGGCGGGGGCGGCGGCGAGGGCGTCGACCATGGTGCGGTAACCGCTGGTGGTGAGGGCGTCGGGCTTGGGCGCGTTGCCCCCGGCGGTGCGCAGGAACAAGCTGAAGTTTTCCATGGAGGCGCTTTGGCCGCGCACGGAAATGCGGGTGCGGGGTTTGGCCACCGGGCTGGTTTGGGGGGGGTGGGTGTCGAGGGCGGTAAACAGCTCGGTGGCGGTGGTGAGCAGGCGGGTGCGGCGGCGCAGGAGGGACTTGAACACCGGATCGGCGGGGGTGTGGCCGTTGGTGGCGGGGGCGGGGGCCTTGAAGATTTCCACCGAGACCATGGGGTTGACCACCGGCTGGGTGCCGGTGTTGTAGATCTCCAGCATGATGTTGGTACCGAAGGTCTTGATCGGGTCGAGGAGGACCGCGCTGGTGTGGATGCCGAAGTTGCCTTCGCCGCGGTTGAGCAGGACAAAATGCTCCTTGAGGTACATCGAGCAGCTGGTGAGCACGCCGGAACGCGGGCCGACGGTCAGGAGGCTGGTTTCCTGGCGCAGCTGGACCTTGTCGAGGTAGCCGCGGCCGGCCTCGCCGCTGACCATGCGCTCGAAATCGGGGCGCTTGAGCCGGGCGTTGAGGGTGTAGCGGACGTGGTGGGGGGTGAGGTAAACGCGCCCCAGGCGGTCGATGCTGATGGTGTTGGGCAGTTTGAGGCGGTTGGCCTGGACCGCGTCCCAGATCTCGGCGGTGGCCAGCTTGGCGGTCTCCGGGGCGTAAAACAGGCGGCCCACGGCCACCCCAGGACGGAGGAGTTTTTTCCAGTAGCCGGCGTTGGGGAAACTGTCGTCGTAGAGAAAGGCCTCGGCCTCGAGAACGAGCCGGCCGTCCTCCAGAACCCCCGGGCCCTTGGCGATCATTTCAATGCCGATGCGGGCGAGGGTGCTGCGCTCGGTGAAATTGAGCTGGGGGAGGTGCTCGGTCCAGAATTCGAGTTCGGCGGGGTTGCGCGGCCAGAAGGCGAGGTGGAGGCCGAGGGTGCGGGGGTCCTTGTTTTTGACGGTGAGGATCTGACCGTCTTGGCTCGTCCAGAAGTTGTCGGGGTGCATGGGGGAGGGGTGCGGGGGGCGAAGGGTTTAACTTGGGTCAGAGTGGAGTATAACATTGCCATGGGCCGGAGCCTCGTTCGTAAAGCTTCCAAATATAACGGCACAAATCCAGTTTAGCCGTTTCCTATCTCATCCCCTACCATGAAACTCACCACCTCGTTGAAGGCCGCCTTGCTCGCTGTGGGCAGCGTTGCCGTTTTAACCGCCCAAGATGCCGCTCCCGCCGCCGCCGCCGTCCCGGCCGCCGCCCCCGCGACCGCCAAGTTCACCGAGCCCCAGTTGCTCGAAACCTTTGGCTGGTTCGTCGGCCGTCGCATGGGCCTGAGCGAGCTCGGTTTCACCGCCGAGCAGACCGCCTCGATCATCAAGGGCCTGCAGTCCTCGGCCAGCGGGGCCGAGTCGCCGTTCAAGATCGACGAGGTCGGTCCTGAGCTCGACAAGTTCATGCAGGCCAAGCAGGCCGAATACACCGCCAAGCAGAAGGCCAAGAATGACGCGCTGAGCGCCAAGTTCTTCGCCTCGATCAAGGACAAGCCCGGCGTGGTGGTCACCCCCAGCGGCCTGCACTACGAGATCATCACTCCCGGCAGCGGCGAGTTCCCCAAGCCCACCGACGTGGTCAAGGTTCACTACACCGGCACGCTGGTGGACGGCACCGTGTTTGACAGCTCCGTGCAGCGCGGCGAGCCGGTCGAGTTCCCCCTCAATGGGGTGATCGCCGGCTGGACCGAGGGCGTGCAAAAGATCGCCAAGGGCGGCAAGATCAAGCTCTACGTGCCCTTCCAGCTGGCCTATGGCGAAGAGGGCCGTCCGCCGACCATCCCCCCGGCCGCCACGCTGCTGTTTGAGGTTGAGCTGCTCGACCTCAAGGCCGCTCCTCCCGCGCCCGCCCCCGAGGCCGTCGAGCCCAACAGCGCCGTCACCGCCCCGGTGAGCGCCCCCGCCGCCAAGTAATCCGGCCGGGTGCGCGGTCTGCGCCGCCGCCCGTCGTCGCCTGGCTTCCCGCCCCCCGCCCTCAACGGCGGGGGGCTTTTTGTTACCCACTAGCGTCACTGCTAAACGGGCGCGGCGGGGCCGTGTCGCCTCCCCGTTTGTCGGACAAACACGGACAGGTTAATCGGAGTCATCCCGACAGCATCGCTTTACCCTAAAAGCTAGAGTGGAGGGGATGAACCCCAGTATCCTTCGCCTCACTCGACTCCGCCCCTGTAAAATCGCCGGATTCGTCGCCTGCATCAGTTGGGCAATTTTCCAAACCGTGGTCTTCGCCGGACCGCAAGCAGCGGTGTCGGACCAGATTTTGGTGCGCTCGAAGAGCCACTTATCCGCTAAAGCCGCGAAGTCGTTGTTCGCGGTTCACGGCGCGACGGAGGTCGACGCGATCGATCAACTCGACGTGCGCGTGCTCAAGGTTCCCGCCGGGCAACGCGACCGCGTGCTAGAGGCCCTCAAGCGCAACCCGAATATCGAGTTTGCAGAGATTGACCCCATTGCGAGCCCGGGTGGGCTGACGAACGATCCCTATGTGCTCAGCGGCCAGGAGTGGCATGTTGCCAAAATTCAGGCGGACCGGGCCTGGGATGTGACCAGCGCCACCCTCAGCACGGTCATTGCGATCGTCGACACCGGGGTCGCGCCGAACCAACCCGATCTGGCCGGCAAGATTCTGCCGGGCTACAATTTTTACGCCAACACCACCAACACGGCCGATGATGTCGGTCACGGCACCGCAGTGGCCGGCGCCGCGGCTGCCCAAGGCAACAATGGCCAAGGGGTGGCAGGCGTTGCCTGGGGCGCCTCCATTCTGCCGGTCAAAATAAGTGATCCCACCGGCTATGCCACCTACTCGAATATGGCCAAGGCATTGACCTATGCGGTCGATCATGGCGCCCGAGTGATTAACATCAGTTTCTACGGGAGCACTCCCTCGAGCACCTTGCAGAACGCCGTCGATTATGTGTGGGCCCACAACGGCATTATCTTCGCTTGCGCCGGCAATACCGGGACCAACTTCCCCCAATATCCCGCCGCTTGCCCCCGCGTGGTCGCGGTCTCCAGCACGACCTCGAGCGACACGATCGCCAGCTACTCGACTTTCGGCAGCTTTGTTTCCCTCGCGGCCCCCGGCAGTGGCATTTTTACCACCAACCGTGACGGCACCTACGCGAGTTGGTCGGGCACGTCCTTCGCCAGCCCAATCGCCGCCGGTGTTGCCGCGCTGGTCGTCGCGGCCAATCCCCAGTTGTCCAACGCGGCGATTGTCGATCTTTTGAAAAACTCCGCTGAGGACCTCGGGGCTGCCGGTTTTGACCCCTATTTTGGCTACGGGCGGGTGAATGCCTACCGCGCCGTGGTCGCGGCCGCGATCCCCCCCGTTGATCGGACCGCTCCGGTGATCGCCATCACTTCGCCGCTCAGTGGCAGCACGGTGGCGGGCACGGTGACGGTTCAGGCGAATGCCAGCGACGCGGTGGGTGTCACCAAAGTGGAGCTTTCCCTTGACGGCGTGCTTACGGTCGCCAGCACGCAGGCGGCGGCCGCCTTCACATGGGATACGCTCGTTTTTCCCAATGGGACGCACACCTTGAGCGCCCTCGCCTACGATGCGGCAGGTAACGTGGGGAGCGCCGCTCCAATCAGTGTCAACGTGCAGAACAGTGTGGTGGTGATCAAGGATACGGTGGCGCCGAACGCCGTGATCCTCTCGCCCGCCGCCGGCACGCTCGTGGGGCGCAGCCTCAGGGTGAGCACGCAAACCACCGACAACGTCGGGGTGGTCCGGGTGGAGCTTTACCGCAATGGGTTCTTCACCGCCAGCAGCACCACGCCGTCCGCGGTGTTCAGTTTGAACACCACCAAGTGGGTCAATGGGCCACACTTGCTTCAAGTGATAGCCTACGATGCGGCCGGTAACGCCGGGGTTTCAGCGGTGGTAACGGTGACGAAGTAGGCACGGCCAGCTGGAGTCGCCGCCCAAGGCGAACCCGACCCCGCGGTCGCGTTCGCCTTGGGTTGGGCAGGGGGCATTATATGCAGTCCTAAGGGGCGGGCGATTCCGGTTGGTTTCGTTGCTTCAGGATCATTTCTTCACTACCCCATTCGGGCGCCAGTAGGACCCCGTTTTTATAATATAAAGGACCTGATCTGGAGTTTTAGTAGTTATTTAAAAATCAGAGGGAGAGGGGGATGGCCTCGGTTTTTGGCGGGGTAGTCGGTTGAATTTTGGGCGGGGTGGGAGACTATAGCGGGCACTTGACCGCGCTAAAAAGGACCGCTTGTTGCAGGCGTTAGTCGTTAATGACTAATAACCTCATAACCCCTACCCCAAATGAAAGCGCTTAAACTCCTCGTGATCGCTCTGGCGGCCACTCCCCTCATTGCTAGTGCATCCATAGACCAAACTGCCACCAGCCTGACCTACGGCATGGACCGGGTGTTTGGTTTTCCCAATCCGCCCAATCCTTCAGTTCCCTCCGGTGGTTGGTTAACTGCCACCTTTCAAGACCAGGGCTTCAATACAGGTATCGTCCGGCTGACTCTGGATCCGGTGGGGATTGCCCCCGACGAGTTCGTGACGGACTGGGTGTTTAATGTCGCGACCGTCAACCCGACGTCGCTCGGCTTTAGTATAGTTGGCTCGAATCCAACGAGTCTTAGCCTGCCAGGGGATGTTGCAACGGGCAACAATGCTCAGAACTTAACTACCCTTGGGCTCACCGGTTTTGACCTGCGGTTCCACTTCCCGGACAACACTGGGGCCGGTATGTTTACGCAGGGAGAGAAGTTCGTGGTCGATATCTCGGCCGCCGGGCTGACCAGCGCCAACTTCCTAGCCACCAATCTGGGTGGTTTTTATAGCGCGGTCGAGGTTTCCGGGGTCGGATACTATAATCTGACGACCGACTTGTATCCTTCGGAAGGCGGGAGTGGCGGTTCGATTCCCGAGCCGTCCACCTATGCCGCTTTCGCGGGCCTGGCGGTCCTTGCCCTAGCGTTCTGGCGTCGGCAATCGATGGCCTTCTGCTTTTAGTCGTTATCACCTTACGACACTTTCGACCCGCCCGTCAGGGCGGGTTTTTTACTGCCCGCTCCAGCCGCCCTGCTGATCCGGGCGAGGGGTGGTTTGCGTTAAAGCGCAAGCGTCTATCCTTGTTTAATACGGAGTTTTTAACCGGCCCGATTGGGCCGGCGCCAAGACCCCGTTTCAGGCGGGTCTTTACCCCTGTTTTTGCTTATATAAACCGCAGGGTTCCGGGTTTAGATTGATTAATGTTTGATGGGGCAAGGGTTAGCCAAACGGACTGCCGGCCTGGCACCGAAATTCGGGTGGATTGACGAATGTTAAACGGGGCACTCCTTGGGCGTTGTTGGTCTTAACCATAAACCCATGCCCCTTACCCCAAATGAACGCTTTCAAACTCCTCGCGGTCGCCTTGGCGGCCACTCCCCTCATAGCTAGCGCAGGCACACTGACGCTGGATTTAAATACAGTTTTTACAGGTGGCCTTCCTGGTGGCCCCAATCCCTTGGTGACGCCCTGGCTACGGGCAACGTTTGATGACACGGCCGACAGCATCGGCGCCAATGGCGTTCGCTTAACCCTAACCGCCCTGAATTTGACGCCCACCGAGTTTGTTTCCAATTGGGTTTTCAACTTTAATACAACCAAAAATGCTGCCGCTTTGGGCTTCACCATCATCCCCACTAATCCGACCGGTCTGCTTCAGCCGAATACCAATCAATATGGTATCTTCGCAGCCAACAACGCGCAGGATAATCAAATGGGCGCAGCCGGTCTAAAGGATTTCGATATGGCATTCAAATTTCCCGTGTCTAACGGTTCCGGGCGCCTGACCGCAGGGGAGTCCTTCGTGGTTGATATATCCTACACCAGTGCCCTGGGCGCCGCTGATTTTGACTTCCAAAATGCACCCAATGGCGTCGCCTACAGCGCCGCCCACATCCAAGGAATTTTTCCTAACGATGATAGTTCAAAAATTGTCGCTAATTTGAGTGATGGCGGTGGTGGTGGCGGTTCGATCCCCGAGCCGTCCACCTATGCCGCTTTTGCGGGGCTGGCCGCGCTCGTTCTCGGCGTCTGGCGGCATCGTCGTACGCTCTGATCATCGGCTAGGTTGAGCCGTTTTTACAACCTCGCCCAAGGGTGGGCGGGGTTGAGTCGGCCGGTTGTTATGTGAGGGCTAAGGGATATTCTGTATATCCTGTTTAGTCGCCTCTTTATTGGCGAATTGGGTCGCGGCTTCGGCGAGCCCGCCGCTTAACGGAGCAGATTCCCTCATATTGGTCCCCTCAACGCGGCCCGTGCCCAGCGCGTTGGGTAGTCCTTCTTTTAGCAGCCCCTCGGGGCGACGACAAAGCCCACAGCTTTCGGGTAATCGCTAGATTTATACACATCCCTCCTTAACTCCAAAATGCCTTCGCCGCCTCCTTACCATGACTATGTTAAAATTTATTGCGGTTGCGCTTGCGGCCGCGCCCCTCCTGTCCAGCGCTAGCGTCCAACGATTTGCCGCAACCCCCGATGTCGGCGAACGGCTGGTCTTCGGTATCGACACTGTGTTTGCGGGGGACCACCCCAATCCGGTTCCGGCGACGCAGCTTTGGGCCCGTGCCACCTTTATCAACGTGGCCCCCGGTCAGGTCGATTTGCTGCTTGAGCCCGGCAACCTGGACCCGGGTTCTCGACCGGGCGAGACCCCGGTCAGGCTCCCCGAGTTTGTGACCGACTGGGTGTTTAACTTTAACCCCAATAAGGCCGTGGCCGACCTGGCGTTTGACCTGAATGGGAATCTCACCACCCTTCGACTCGAAACCGTCTACCACGAGGCCGATAGCCAGGCGCTGGATGTCAGCGGCCTGGGTGGCTTTGACCTTCGCTTTAATTTCCCTGACGTCAGTGACGCTGAGGACAACCGCCGGTTTACCCTAACCCAAAATTTAAGGATTAGTATATTCAGCAAGCCGGGCGTCGATCTCACGATCGACGACTTTTATTATAAAAACGGGGGGGCTGACGGCGCTGGTTACTACAGCGCGATGCATGTTGCCGGCATTGGACGTTACGGCAGCACCATTAATTTTGTGCCAAACGCGCCGAGTATCATTCCGGAACCCGCCACAGGCGCAGGCTTGACTGGCCTGCTGATCCTCATTCTCGGCGGTTGGCTTAAACGACGGCCGGCCTGAGGCCCGCGGAAACCCCTTGGCCCCCCGATTTCGGTCAGCCGTTCATTTTCCAGAACCGCAGGGAGCCGCTACCGATCACGACCATGAAAACTCAACTTTTCTCTATGTTCTTCCGGGCTGCGGCCTGTTTGGTGCTTGGTTTGACGGGGACAGTTACCCGTGCGCAGACGATCGCTTTTAGCAATTTCGCCCCCCCTGACGCGCCGGTCCCAAGGGTGGAGGCTATTTTCACCCTAAATTCCGACAATTGGCTCGACCAAGCCTTCAGGACCACCGGTGCGGATTGGGCCACCCCGCTCCAGTCGATCGCGGTCAAATACTCCTCCTTTACCAACTCGCCGGTCTTTGATGCCCGGCTCTATCTGGGCACACCCGGTTATGGGGGCACCTTGGAGCTAAGCTTTACGCTGCTCAGTCCCGAACAGCTGAGCCCTTCCGGCGGTATTGCCACCTTCGTCCCGGTGGGGCCGCCACTCTTACTGGCTGCCGACAGCACTTACTGGTTTGTTTTGGGGCTAAAATCGGGAACCTTCGATTGGGATTACGTCGCGGATGTCACCAAAACCGGCAGCGGCACGTTTCCCCCTGCGTCTGATCCGCTCACGGGCTTTTCGGCGGACCAAGGTGAATCGTGGTCGCTCGACAGCGGGTTCCCTCAACTTCCGCAATACATCGAGGTGACCACGGCGGCCATCCCTGAGCCGGCGGTGTGTGCCGGGTTCATGGGGCTTTTGGCCGCCGCCTTGGCGGTTTCGGTTCGGCGTCGTGCGTCTAACGGTTTCAGTGCCCAAGTTGCCCACTCCGAGCCGGTTTCCTGAAACGTCATCCACTACACGGCCTAGTTCTTGAGCCCGCGTCGACCCAGCCCTGGTGGAAAATGGGGGGGCGCTCGGCTCACCTGAAAGGTTTTTTATGGCACAAAGCCCTACTACGCGGTTGCTGGGTATTGATTTTTTCACCGGTCCTTTGGGGGTGGCGGTAGACCGGGTGATCGGGGTTCGCGACC
>JBILBW010000074.1:0-13755 GCA_044353465.1 Rariglobus sp.
TCCGGTGATCGGCATCGGCGCCGGCCCCCACACCGACGGACAGGTGCTGGTGTTTCACGACCTGCTTGGCCTCAATCCGGGGTTTGGCCCGCGGTTTGTGCGCACGTTCGCCGAGGCCGGCGGCGCAGTCACCCACGGCCTGGCTGCCTACGCCGCGGCAGTGGCCGACGGCAGTTTTCCCAGCGCCAAGGAATCTTACTAACCCCGATCCAGTTACCGCGAAGGTACGGGAGGCAACCCAGAGACCACGGAGCGTGAGTTCATCACCCTGAATAAGCCTGCGGATGCGTTCGCATAACCGCTGCCGCCTTACTCCGTGACCTCCGTGCCGCCGCTAATGACCTCTGTGTAACGCTCCGACTTCGTCCTCCGTTATCCGCCCATGACCACCGCCCGCCCCCCCCGCCTGCTGTTTTTTCTCACCGGCTCGATTTCCTGCTACAAGGCCTGCTTTGCGATTTCGCGGCTGGTCCAGGCCGGCGTCGAGGTGCGCACGGTGGCGACCCCCGCCGCCCTGCAATTCGTCGGCCGGGCCACCCTCGAGGGACTGACCGGCCAGCCGGTGGCCAGCGACCTGTGGGAGCCGGGCCGGGCCATGGAGCACATTAACCTCGCCCGTTGGGCCGACCTCGCCGTGGTCGCCCCCGCCACCGCCAACACCCTCAACCGCCTCGCCAACGGCCTGGCCGACGACCTGGTCGGCAGCCTATTCCTCGCCTGGGAGCTGCAAAAGAAACCCTGGTGGGTGGCCCCGGCGATGAACGTGGCCATGTTCGAGCACCCGCTGACCCAAGCCTCGCTGCTCAAACTCGCCGGCCTCGGGGTGCGCGTGCTGCCCACCGGCAGCGGCCCACTGGCCTGTGGCGAAGAAGGCGCCGGTCGCCTGCTCGAACCCGATCAGCTGGTCATGCAGGTCCTCGCCGAACTCGGGCAAAAAATCGCCTGAGGTTAACACCGCAGGGCGACACAGAGAGCACAAGAGGCTGCACCGAGGCCACTGAGCTGAGAATTCGAACCGCTTCAGAAGGGTGCCCGCCTTATCAGCGGTTAATAACTCCGACCTCCGTGAACTCTGTGACTCCTCGCGTGCCCTCTGGGTAACTTTCTGAAGCATTGGCCCCCCCTCCCCCCCCGACTCCATGCGCATCCTCCTCACCGCCGGCGCCACCCGTGAACCGCTCGACGCGGTGCGCTTTTTGTCCAACGTGAGCACCGGGCGCACCGGCGCGCTGTTGGCCGACGCCCTCGCCGCTCAGGGCCACACCGTCACGCTGCTCCACGGCGAAGCCGCAGTCCGCCCCACCGGCGTGAGCGACACGGAAAGCTTTGCCTCCACCGCCGACCTGCAAACCGCCCTGCGCCGCCGTTTGGCCACCGGTTGGTACGACGCGGTCATCCACTGCGCGGCCGTCTCCGACTACAAACCCGCCACCAGCCACGCGGGGAAAATGTCCTCCTACGCCGCCGCGCTGACCGTGCACTTGGTGCCCACGCCCAAACTACTGCCCGAACTCAAAAGCTACGCCGCGCCCCGTCCGCTCAAAGTCATTGGTTTTAAACTCACCGCCGGGGCCGACCCCGCGGGACGCGCCGCAGCGGTGGCCAAGCTCTTTGGCGCGGGCACGGTCGATGCGGTCATCCACAACGACCTCGACGACCTGACCATCGGCGACAGCCGCCCCTTTTACGCCTGGCTGGCCGGCCAGCCCAGCGCGGTCCCACTGGGCGGCATTCCCGGCTTAAGCGTCTGGTTAAACGCGTTTTTGCGGGCCTAAACAGCCGCGGGGCAGATTAAGCCAGGAGAACCTTGCCGGCGAAACCGGCCGGCCGGGGCGGCCCAACCCACGCCCACAAGCAGGCGCACGCCCCCAAGTCGTGCGACGTTAAGCCGCTGGCGAAGCCGGTAACAGGCGCGCTTATCCCGCACCGGTGAGGCCAAGAACTTGCGGCGTGTTCCTTGGGTAAACGGGCCGCCGTGCCGATAGCACCCAGAAGCCCCTCCGCCTGTATGCCCACCCGTAACCGCTTTGCCCGGCCACCGCTGCTCCGCCCGCCCGGTTAACCCGCGCCGGTCGCCCGCGTCGGGCTCCGGTTACGCCCACCGTTTCGCCATGTTGCCCTTCTCCCCTTCTAAGCGTGGGTCCAGCCTGCCCCTGGTGCTGGTCGGCTTGGTCGGCCTGGCACTGACTGGCACCGCCACCTGGCTGGCCGAGCATGCCGCGCGCAACACCGACGACCTGCGCTTTGGCCACGCCCAGGAACACTTGCGGATGACCGTTGACCAGCTCACCCGCCAATTCGAGTACGGCCTGCGCGGCATCCGCGCCCTCTGGCCGGCCAGTAAATCGGTCGAACGCGGGGAGTTTCTCGCCCTGCTCCAGGAGCGCAACCTGGGCGCCGAATTTCCCGGTGTGCGCGGGGTCGGGTTCATTCGTCGCGTCGCCCGGCCGGAGCTGGCTGGCTTCCTCGCCGCCACCCGCGCCGACGGCTCGCCCGAGTTCCAACTCCCGAGCCCGGGGGCGGCGGGCGAACTCTATGTGGGCGAGTTCGTCCAGCCCGTCGATGGGCCGGCGCGCGCCGAACTGGCCGAGGGGTTCGACTTCGCCACGCTGCCAGCGGCCCGGGTCGCCGCCGACCAGGCCATGCTCAGCGGGGAACTCACCCTTTCCACTCCAATTTTTCATCCCACCGAACCCTCGGGCCTGCTGTTTGTGCTGCCGATTTACCGCAACGGCGCGGCCCCCCTCAGCCCGGAGGAGCGCCGGGGGGCGTTGCTCGGTTGGAGCTATGTGCTCGTGAGCACTCCCGCGATGTTCCTGCCAATGGCGGAAGAATTGAACGAGGAGATCGACTTCAAACTGTTCGCCGCGCTCGGCGGCGCCGACCCGGCCCTGTTGTTTGACACCGCCGCCGCCCTCCCCCGCCACGCCAACACCGCCGACCAACGGGCGTATGCCACCGCCCCGCTCTCCCTCGGCGGGCAAAACTGGACGCTCGCCTACCGCCCCAGCGCCCACTTCGCCATCACCAGCCGGCTCGGCATTTATGGCAGCGCGGTGGGCGGGGTCCTGCTTACCCTGCTCGTCACCGGCCTGCTCCACAGCTACAAGCGCACCACCCAAAACGCCCGGGAGATCGCCGCCGAACTGACCACCCACTTGAGCGCCTCGCTCCGCCAGACCGAGCGGCTCGCCCTGGTTGCCACCCGCACGTCCAACGCCATCGTTTTCACCGACGCCCAACGCCGCATCACTTGGGTCAACGAGGGCTTCACTCGCATGACCGGCTACACCGCCACCGAGTCTCTCGGCAAAAAACCCGGCGCGTTCCTCCAATCCCCCCGGACTGACCCGGCCATGGTCCAGGCCATGCGCGCCGCCTTTGATCGCGGCGAGGCGTTCCAAGGCGAGGTCTGCAACCGGCGTAAGGACGGCCAGGACTACTGGGTAACACTCGATGTCATCCCGCTGCATGACGAAGCCGGGCAACTCAGCGGCTTCATGGCCACCAAGCTCGACGTCTCCGCGAGCAAAGCCTCCGAGGCGCGCCTGGCCCTCGAAGTGCGGCGCGCCGAGTCCGCCCTCGATGAGTTGCGCCAGACCGAAAGCCAGCTGCAGCAAAAGGCCACCCGCCTCAGCCTGGCCACCCAAGTCGGCGGCATCGGGATCTGGGAGTGGGACGTGACGACCAACTCGCTGCTGTGGGACGCCACCATGCGCACCCTCTACGGGTTGCCAGGCGACGCGCCGGTCGATGCCTACGAAGCTTGGGGCAAAGCGCTTCACCCGGAGGACGCTGCGCGCTGCCACCAGGAAATCCGCGAGGCGGTGGCCGATATCCGGCCCTTCGACACGGAATTTCGGATTGTCTGGCCGGATGGCACGATCCACCACCTGCGGGCCCGCGCCGTGGTGCAACGCGCCGACGAGGGCCAACCGCTCCGGATGATTGGCGTCAACTGGGACCTGACCGCGTTGAAAACCAGCCAGGAGCGGCTGCAGCTTTTTTCACGGGCGGTGGACCAAAGCCCGGCCAGCGTGGTGATCACCAACACGCGCGGCGAAATCGAGTATGTGAACGAGAAGTTCACCCGGCTCACCGGCTACACCCTGCCCGAAGTCGTTGGTAAAAACCCCCGGGTGCTCAAGTCGGGCGCAACCACGGCGGAAAACTACCGCGAGATGTGGGCCACGATCAGCCGCGGCGAAGTCTGGAGCGGGGTTTTTCACAACCAAAACAAAGCCGGCGAGCTCTACTGGGAGGCGGCCACCATCACGCCGATCAAAACCGCCTCAGGCCAGATCAGCCACTACCTGGCCAGCAAGGAGGACATCACCGAACGCCGCCGCGCCGAGGCCGCCCTGCGCCACGAGCGCTGGCTGCTCAACAGCCTGATGGCGACCGCCCCCGCCCACATCTATTTCCAGGACCGCAGCGGGGCCTTCCTGCAAATCAACCCCGCCTTCGCCCGCTTCCTCGGCGTGGCCGCGCCCGAGGCGGTGGTCGGCCTGACCGCCTTTGATGTGTTCAGCGCCGAATCCGCCCAGCAGTCGCGGCTGGACGACGAAACCGTGATGGCCAGCGGCCGGCCGCTGATTGGCAAGATCGAGCGGTCCACCCAGCGCGACGGCACCTCGCGCTGGTTTTCCACCAGCAAAATGCCGCTGCTCGACGACGCCGGAACCCTCACCGGCACGTTCGGCTTCTCCCTCGACGTGAGCGCCCAGAAGCAATCCGAGGAGGACCGGGCATTACTGCTCATTCAGCTCTCCCAGGCGCAGAAGCTGGAGTCGATCGGCATGCTGGCCTCTGGCATCGCCCACGAAATCAACACCCCGGCCCAATTCGTCAGCGATAACCTCGCCTACGTCGCCAAAGGGATGACCAAACTCGAACCGGTGCTCGCCGCCTTTCCCCAGGTGCTGGCCGCCCTGGAGGCCAGTGGCGGGCAACCCCCCGCGCTGGCCGCCCTGACCGCGCCGTTGGCCCACCTCAAGTTCGACCACCTGCGGCGCGAACTGCCCTCGGCCCTCGAGGATGCGCTCAACGGCATGGGCCGCATCACCCAGATCGTGCGCGCGATGAAGAGTTTCTCCCACCCGGGCGGGGACAAGCTCAACCCCTGCGACCTCAACCAGGCGATCGACAACACCCTGATTGTTTGCCGCAACGAGTGGAAATACGTGGCCGAGCTGCAGACCGAACTGGCCCCCGACCTGCCGCTGGTGCCCTGCCAGCTGGGCGATTTCAACCAGGTCATCGTCAACCTGGTGGTGAACGCGGCCCACGCCATTGCCGATGTGGTTCAGGCCAACCCCGGGAGCAAAGGCCTGATCACGGTGAGCACCCGCCTGCTGGACGGCTGGGCGGAGGTGCGGGTGGCCGACACCGGCACGGGCATTCCCGAAAGCGCCCGGGCCCACATCTTCACGCCGTTTTTCACCACCAAGCAGGTGGGCAAAGGCACGGGCCAAGGGCTGGCGCTGTCCCGCTCGGTCATCGCCGAACGCCACCACGGCACCCTGCATTTTGAAACCGAACTCGGGCGCGGCACCACCTTCATCATCCGCCTGCCACTGGTGGCCGTGGAGACCACCCCGCCCCGCACCAAGCCGGCACCCGCCCCAAGTTAAGCCCGATGAAACACATTCTTTTTGTAGACGACGAACCCCTGGTGCTTCGCGGCCTGCGGCGTGCCTTTGACGACCTGGACGAAAGCTGGACGGTGGAGTGCGCCAGCAGTGGCGACGAGGCCCTGCAAAAACTCGCCGCCGGTCCGTGCGACGTGCTGGTGACCGACATGCGCATGCCGGGAATGAACGGGGCGCAACTGCTCGCAATCGTGGCCCGGCGCCACGCCCCGGTGGTGCGCATCGTCCTCTCGGGCCAGGCCGACCACGAGATGCTGGTGCAATGCGTGAGCACCGCTCACCATTATTTCTCCAAACCCTGTGACCCGGAACAGTTGCGCGCCACCGTGGAAAACCTCTATGCGCTGAGCAAACGCGCCGGCCAGTCCAGCGGTTGCCTGCAGGCGAACCGGCTGCCCTTGATGCCCAGCCAACCCCAGGTCTACCGCCGCCTGGTGGACGCCATCAACCAGGGCAAAATCGATTTGGAGACCCTTGGCGGCCTGATCGAAGCCGACCAAGGCCTCACGGCCAAAGTGCTCAAGTTGTCCAACAGTGCCTATTTTGGCTTCGGTCACACCGTGAGTTCGGCGGGCGCGGCGATCGGCCTGCTCGGCGTCGAGCTGGTGAAGGCGCTGGTGCTCAGCGCGGAGGTTTTTGACTTTTGCCAACACCCCGGCCGGGCGGGGCTTTGCGTGGAGCGGCTGTGGGGGCGGGCGCAGGCGCTGGGGGTGGCGGCGCGGGCGATCGCCCGCGCCGAAAACCTGCCGCGGGAGATCCAGGAGAGCGCCTTCACGGCCGGGCTGCTGCACAACTGCGGCCTGCTGGTGCTGGCCGCCAACCTGCCGGGTCCGCTCAGTTCGGCCATCGCCCGGGCCCGGCAACAGCAACTGCCCCTCGAGGAGTGCGAACGCCTCGCCTTCGGCACCACCTACGGCGAGGTCTCGGCTTACGTCCTCGGCCTGTGGGAATTACCTAGGGCGATCATCGAGGCCGTCGGTGGCCACCACGCCGGCCCCGCCGGCGACGGGCCCGAGCTGACCCTGCCCGCCCTGCTGCATGTCGCCCATGTGCTGGTCGGCGAACGCCAACCCGCCGTCGACGGCGTGCCCAACGCGTTGCTCAACCTGCCACCCGCCTCCCGACTAGCCCTCGAAGACCACCTGCCCCGCTGGCGGACCCTCCTGGCCGAATTGCCCCACACCTGACCCACCCGTTTTTATGTCCAACCTGATCCTTGCGGTAGATGACGAACCGCTGATCCTGCGCGCCTACCAGCGCAGCCTCGGCGAAGACTTTAACCTCCACACCGCCACAGGCCCCGAGGCGGCCCTCGCCCTGCTCGAGGCCCAGGAGTACGCGGTGATTCTCAGCGACCTGAAAATGCCCGGGATGGACGGGGTCGCCTTTTTGCAAAAAGCCCGCCGCCTTCGCCCCGACGCCGTGCGCATGATCATCTCGGGCCACGCCGACATGGGGGACGCGATTTCCTCGGTGAACCAGGCCGGGATTTTCCGGCTGATGCTCAAGCCCTGTGCGCCGGAGGACGTGGCCCAGGCGCTCACCGCCGGGCTGGAGCAATACCGGTTGATCACTGCCGAGCGCCAGTTGCTCGAAGGCACCCTCAACGGCGCAATCCAGGCGCTCACCGACATCCTCAGCCTGCTCGATGCCGAGGCATTTGGGCAGGCCCAGCTGCGCCGCAGCCTGGCGCGGGAAGTCGCCCTCGCGCTCAAACAGGCGCCGTGGAGCTTCGAAATGGCCGCCCAGCTCGCCGAGATCGGCCGCGCCACCCTGCCTCCCGCGCTCAACGAAAAAATCAAAACCCACCAGCCGCTCTCGGCGGCGGAAACTCACCTGGTCGAACGCATCCCAGAGTTTTCCAGCCGGTTGTTGCAACGCATCCCGCGGCTCGAAGCCGTGACCCAGGCGGTGCTTCACCAGGATAAGCATTTTAACGGAAAGGGGTTCCCGCAGAATCAAATTGCCGGGACGGCGATTCCCCTCGAAGCCCGGGTGTTGCACGCGGTCAAGGCGTTGCTGACCATCGTGCGCAAGGGCACGGCGCCGATCGAGGCGATCACGCTCATGAAGCATGGACCCGAGCGCTACGACCCGGCGGTGGTGCTCGCCCTCTACGCCGGGCTGCGCGTCTTCCAGGGCGCCGCCAAACCCGCGCCCGGCAGCGCGGCCGCTGAGCT
Organism: Rariglobus sp.; assembly: GCA_044353465.1. Taxonomy (GTDB): domain Bacteria; phylum Verrucomicrobiota; class Verrucomicrobiia; order Opitutales; family Opitutaceae; genus Rariglobus. The sequence goes on from JBILBW010000074.1 coordinate 7,832, forward strand.
CTCCCCGGCGGCCGTAAGCCTGGCCAAACTGGAAGCAGGCATGATCCTGCGGGCGGACGTCACCTCCCCGACCGGCTTGGTGTTGCTCGGCGCCGGCACCCGGCTAACCGACGCCCACCTCCAGCGCCTGCACAACTTCGCTCAACTTAACGGCATCACCGAACCGATCGCGGTGGACTGAGCGGGATCGGCGAATCGCTCCTGGGCGGCTGCTGGCGGGCGCCTTCGCCGCGACGCCGCCCTGCACGCCTTGCCTGGCTGCCGCGGGGGTGCGGGGCCAGCCCACGAACCGGCGCACCCGCCCTAAGGGAGCCCCCACACGCGGGGAACTGCGCTTCCCGCCCAGCTGCGTTGGGGGCCCAGTTCCAGGCTCTGAGCGTGGGCCCAGGGCGGCAGGGGGATTTGGCGCCGCAACGGACACGCCCCCATTTCGCCGGGTGGATGAGCGTAACAGGTTGCGCCGCCGGTTTCTTTTATGTCTGTTCGACCCCCTCGCTATGTCACGCCTCGCCATCATCGGAACCGGCATCGCCGGTCTGGGTTCTGCCCACTTTTTGCACCGCCACCACGACCTCACGGTGTTTGAGGCCAACGATTACATCGGCGGGCACACGAACACGGTCGAGGCGAGCGAGCCGGGCACGGGCCGCCGCGTGCCCATCGACACCGGGTTCATGGTCTACAACGAGGTCACTTATCCGCTGCTCACCCGGCTGTTCAACCAGTTGGCCGTTCCGGTCAAAAAGACCTCCATGTCGTTTGCGGTGCGCGACGACTCGACCGGGCTGGAGTGGTGCGGGTCCTCGCTCAACCACCTCTTCGCCCAGCGCAAAAACCTGCTTAACCTGCGTTTTATCAAAATGCTGCTGGCAGTGAACCGCTTTAACAAAGAGGCCATCGCCGCCCTCGACGACCCCGAAACCGCCACCATCACCTTGGGCGAATACGTGCGCCGCCGCGACTACGGCCAAGATTTTTTCGACCTCTACCTGGTGCCGATGAGCGGCGCGGTCTGGAGCACCCCGCCCGAGCTGATGTTGTCGTTCCCCGCGGCCAGTTTGCTGCGGTTTTTCCACAACCACGGCTTCCTTGGGCTCAACACCCAGCACCAGTGGATGACGGTGCATGGTGGCTCGCGCGAGTACCGCGAGCGCCTGATCGCCCCTTTCCGCAGCGCAATCCAGCTCAAGCGCGCCGCGGTGCGCATCATTCGCAACGGCACGAACCGGCCGATCACGGTGATGACCGCCGACGGGGCGACCCAGGATTTTGACCGGGTGGTCGTGGCCACCCACGCCGACCAAGCCCTGCGGCTGCTGGTCAACCCCGGCCCCGACGAAGTCCGCCTGCTCAGCGAGTTCAAATACCAAGCCAACGTGGCCACCCTCCACACCGATGCCTCGGTGATGCCGCGCACCCCGCTGGCCCGCGCCGCCTGGAACTACCAACTCGCCCGCGACTCCGCCGGCCGGCTCAGCCCGGCAACGCATTACTGGATGAACGAGCTGCAGGGCGTCTCCGAACGCGAAAACTACTTCGTGAGCATCAACCGCGCCGACTCGATCGACCCGGCCAAGGTGATCCAACGCATGGATTACGCCCACCCCTTGTTCAGCCTCGGCGCCCTCCAGGCGCAAGCCGAGCTGCCCGCGCTCAATGCCGCGGCGCAGGGCCGCAGCGAAACCTATTTCGCCGGCAGTTACTTCGGCTACGGGTTTCACGAGGACGCCTTCCGCAGCGCGGTGCAGCTGAGCGAACGGCTGCTCGGCCGCGATCCGTGGGCGGCCGAAACGCCGCCCCCGTCGGTGGCTGCGGGCGCCTGATGGGCCTTGGCCGCAGGAGCCGGCCGGCCTTAGTCAGCCGGGTCGCGTTCGCCGCCTTCGAGTGAGGCCCGCACCTCCGCGATGAGTCGCTCCGTCTCGGTTAAAATCGCGGTTAACTCCGTGCGGATTTCCCCCCGCCAACCCGCCGCGGCGAGGGTTTGCGCCTCAGCCGCAGCCAAGCCGGCGCCGGCATCGCGCAGGTGACCGCGGGCTTTTTTTAACCGCACCACGACCGGGCCGGCCAGGTCCATCCCCGGCGGCCACGCGGCCGCGTCCTGCTTGGCGCCCAGTGCGCCCGCCAGCTTAGCGCCCGCGCGCAGCACCCCGTCCGCCAATTCGCGCAACGGGTCCTCGTTGCCAGCGGCCTCGCTCAACCAGCCGCGCTGCACCGGCTCGTCGATCAGCCGGTGGGCCAGGGCGTAACACCGCTCGACCAACGGATGCCAGTCGGCCGCCGACCCCGTGGGCTCGCCGGCGGCCGCCCGGTTGGCATCATCGGCGGCGGTTTCGGCCATCACCTCCTGGGCGGCGCGATTGAGCTGTTCGATCCACTGATGTTGGACGGCCTTTTCGTCGGGGGTGAGCGGGGCCGGCTCGGGCTCGCCGCGCTCGCGCCACAGCCGCTGGCGCTCCTCCGCCAAGACCCTCGCCAACTCGCTCGGGGCCAGACCTTCGCGCTCCATCCGGGCCAGCACCCGGTCGAGGAGCCGCTCCATCCGGGACGCGTTCGCCTCAGCGCTTGCCTCGGATTGGCTGGTGGGCGCGTCCAGCTCATCGCGGTGAGCCTCGGCCGCAGCGGTCTCGGCCAGGGTCCGCAAAAATCCCGTGAGCGCCTGGCTGTTGGCCTGCCGTTGCCCCTGTTCGGCAGACTCATCCATCGCCCAACTCGCCTCCGAATCGAGCTCTAGGTGATAATGGGCCGATTCGATCAACACCCGGCCGTTGGCCTGGCTGTGCCACTCCAAGTAGAGACTGTTGCCCCAGTGCCAGGGGAAGGGCTGGCGGGCTTGGATATAGCCCCTCAACTCGTCCTTCGAGCAGTCAGGCACCTTCACTTTGCGCGAGGCGGTGATGTCGCCCGTTAACCCCTGCTGGAGGTCGGCCAAATCCCCAAGATCCCCCAAATCTCCCGCCTTGGGCTGCGGGTTGGTGAAGCGTAACACATGGCCGGCGATGTCGCGCCAGGCGTTGCCGCTCAAATCGAGGCGCACCGGCTCCGCGCGCCCCACGAACCAGAGCCGCCCGGTCACCCGACCGCGCGTGCGGTTGTCTAACTCGCCGCGAATCAGGGATTCATCGATGCGCCATGCCATGAGGCTAGGATGAATCACTTTGGCGGGTCCGCGCCAGCCCGCAATCCAGGCAAAGGGGCCACCGGGCGCATCTCCTTTTTGGCCAAAGCCGCTTCATCGCGATTTTTCAACGCGCGGTCGCCCGGGGTGGCGGCCACAAAAAATTTGTTAAGCCGGAGTAAAGGAGCCTGCCTTCGGCCCGGCGCTCGGTTTGGCTTCACCCATGACCGCCGCCGACTCCAGCGCCCCGTCGGGCCGCTTCCGCCTCCTGATGATCGACGACGACCGCAAGCTCTGCCGGCTGGTCGGCGATTATCTCGGACCGCTGGGCTTCGAGCTGACCGCCGTGCACGACGGGGCCGCTGGGGCCGAGCGCGCCACCCAACCGGGCTGGGACGGGGTCATCCTCGACGTGATGCTGCCCGGCCTCGACGGCTTTGAGGTACTCCGACGCATCCGCCGCACCAGCGACGTGCCGGTGCTGATGTTAACCGCCCGCGGCGACGAGACCGACCGGATCGTCGGCCTGGAGGTGGGCGCGGACGACTACCTGCCGAAAACCTTTTCCACCCGGGAACTGCTGGCGCGGCTGCGGGCGGTGCTGCGCCGGTCGACGCGCCCGGTCGCCGGCAACGCTCCCGCCGCCGAGCTCGCGGTCGGCCCCTTGCGGGTGCAACCCGAGGCGCGCTTGGCGCTGCTCGCCAACCAGCCGCTGGCGCTCATCCCGGTGGAGTTCGACCTGTTGGTCAGCCTGGCCAAAGCCTGCGGCCGGGTGCGCTCGCGCGAGGCGCTCCTCGATGAGATCCGCGACCGCCATTACGACGTGTTCGACCGCTCGATCGACGTGCACATTTCGGCCCTGCGCAAAAAACTCGGCGACGACGCCAAAAACCCGCGCTTTATCCGCACCCTGCGGGCGGCCGGCTACATGCTGGTCGATCCAGCCTCGCCCTGAACCCGGCGCCCGCCCCGCTTCCACCCGATGCGCTCCTCACTCGCCCTCAAGGTCACGGGCTGGCTGTTGCTCAATTTTCTCGTCGTCCTGGCGCTGATCACCGGGCTGCTCGCGGTCGGCGGCGGCCTCAGCTGGCGGGCGCTGGTCGAGGGTCCGCCGGGGCGGCGCATCGAGAGCCTGGCCGAATCCAGCTTCGGGGAAATCGGTTCCCGCAAACGTGAGGAGCGCCAGGCGGCCCTGGAGGCGTTCGCGACCGCCAATGGGGTTGGGACGGCCTGGCTGAGCGGCGGCGGACCCGGCGGGCCGCGCTTGGTGGCCGGCACCTTAACCGAGCTTCCGGCCGGGCTGCGCGAGGCCGTCCACCCCAAGCGCCCGCGCCCCCGGCCGGACGACGAATTCGGCCAAAGCACCGGTGAGGAACGCGGGCGGGAACCCGCCCCGGCCCGCCGCCGCCTGGTTTTGGTGCGCGACGGCCAGCCGCGGGCGTTCTGGCTGGCGGTGCCCCTGGGCAAGCCCGGTCAACCGCCCTCGTTGCTGGTGCTGCGCGTGCCCTCGGTGGTGGCCCTGTTTCGGCTGCTCGACCTCACCCCCTGGCTCGCGGTGGCGGGGGGCGTGGCGGCGGTTTCCATCGTTTTCTGGCTGCCCTTTGTGCGCAGCCTCACCGGCGACCTGTCGAAGTTGACCCGCGCCACCGAGGCGATTGCCGGCGGGCGGTTTGACACCCGGGTGAAGGCCGCCCGTCGCGACGAATTGGGTACGCTAGGGCAGGCGGTTAACCACATGGCGGAACGCCTCAACCGGCTGGCGACCGGGCAGAAACGGTTTTTGGGCGACATTGCCCACGAGCTCGGTTCGCCGCTTGGACGCATGCAGGTGAGTGTGGAAATCCTCGCGCAGCGCGCCGACCCCGCCCTGCATCCGGCGATCCAGGACGTGCGCGAAGAGGTCGAACACATGGCCCGGTTGGTGGAAGAACTGCTCGCGTTTACCCGCGCCGGTTTGCAGGCCCGTGCGGCGGTGCTGACCGCGGTGGACGTGGGCCCGCTGGTGGCCCGGGTGCTGGCCCGCGAGGCGGCCGATGACGCGGTGCGAGTCGACCTGCCCGCCGGACTCACCGTCCAGGGCGACGCCGGCCTGTTGGACCGTGCGGTGGGCAACTTGGTGCGCAACGCCCTCCACCATGCCGGGCGCGAGGCGGGCATCGCCGTGCGCGCCGAAACCACCGGCGCCGAGGTGCAGCTGATCATCGAGGACAAAGGCCCCGGCGTCCCGGCCGAAGCGCTGGCCCGGTTGGGTGAACCCCTATACCGGCCCGAGGTTGCCCGCACCCGCGAAGGCGGCGGGACCGGGCTGGGGCTGGCGATCGTGAAAACCGCCGTGGAGGCCTGCGGCGGCACGGTCGAGTTCGCCCAACGCGCGCCCCACGGTTTGCGCGTCACATTGCGGCTGGTGGCGGGCGGTCCGCGACGCAGCTTTACACCAGCTTAACGATTTTCCGCTCCGGCTTCATCATCGCCTTACGCGGCTCGGGTTTAATCAAACCCATGAACCCGTCCGCCTTCACTTTCACCCCAGCCCCATGGCTGCGCCGACTTGGCTTGCTGGTCGCGTTGGTCCAGGTGACCGCGGGGCCCGCCGCCGAACCCGCCACGGGCGCGCACGGGACCTCGGAGTCCGCCGGCAAACAACGGCCGGCCCTGCGCGGGGATAAGAATCTCGGACCCTTTGGGCCTGTCAGTAAATAACCGTATCGATTTTAGGTATTGGTTTCGGCAGGATGGTGTAATTCCATTCTCCATGAAAAGGGTCAGTAACGAGGTGCAGTGAGTCCATTTCCTGGTCGCTAATTTTGGT
>JBILBW010000075.1:0-13666 GCA_044353465.1 Rariglobus sp.
TGGCTTTTGGCTTCATCTGTTTTTTCCAGTTTTTGTTGGTTTGGTTAAACTTAGCCTGAAAAACAGGGTCCAATAAAAACCTCAAGTAATTAATAGTGTTGTGGTTATGAATTATTCAGTGCCGACTGAATTACCCCCTCCGTGGTCGGCAAACCGAGGTCCGGAGAACGCAGCCGCAGACCAAACGACAAGCCTGGCGACCCGGACGCCGAGTTTTAGGTCCCAAAGTTCGGCTTCGTCCCACTCACCGCCTTTGCAGTGAAGGGCGGAGTCCACTTGCAAAGGTTCCCCGGCAGCGCCCGCCGGGCCCAAGACTGAGTTTCCGGTCTTACCACAGCCCGGCACAAAAAAGCGCCGGCCTGGAAGGCTCGGCGCACGGGGTTCTCGTAGAAATCAAAATTTAGCGGGCCAGCAGCCACTCTCCAAAGGAGCCTTGGTAGAAACCCAAAACGATAGTGGCGGCCGCCAAGGTGGCCAACATCACCCCAGCGGTCAGACTGACCGGGGTACGCGCCGGTCGGGTGTCGGTTTCGCCTTCCAGCAGCGGCGCCGTCCAGGTCGAGAAGTAGGCGGACTTTATCCAGCCGAAGTAGTAATAAATCGAGATGACCACTCCGACGATGGCCACGGCCAGCAGGGTGTAGAGGCCGGCCTTAAACGCGGCGATGAAGATGAGGAGCTTACCCATGAAACCGGCCAGTGGCGGGATGCCCGCCAGGGAGCCCAAGCCGATCGCCAAGATCGCACCGAGGAACGGGTGTGTTTTGGCTAATCCGCTGTAATGATCGAGGTCTTGGTCGGCGTCGTTCGCTCCGGCCAAATGGGTCATCACCCCGAAGACCGCGAAGGAGGCGAGCAAGTAGGCAAAGAGGTAAAAGTAAACCGCGCCAGTAGCCAGCGGCTGGGTCGCGGTGGCGATCACCGCAAGGAGCAGGTAGCCGGCATGGGAAACGCCGGAGAGACCGATCAGTCGCTTCACGTTGTGCTGGGTCAGCGCGGCCAAGTTACCAAACAGAATAGTGGCAATCGCCATAACCGAGAGCACTGGAACCAGCAGCGTCTGATAGGAACCGAACACATTCTTGGTGAGAATAAGCAGCACGGAGAAACCCGCGGCCTTGGAGGCGACTGCAAGGAAGGCGGTCACGGGAGTTGGGGCACCTTGATAAACGTCTGGAATCCAAATTTGGAACGGGACGGCGCCGATCTTGAAAGCGACGCCGGCGAGCACGAAGACGATGCCGACGCTGGCGAGGAAGTTATCGGGATTGGACTCGAGGAACAAACGCAGGGCGTTGAAGTTCATCGACCCGGACGAGGAGCCGGGGAGCGTCGGGTTGCCGGCCACACCGTAAAGAAGAACGATGCCGAAGAGCAAAATGGCCGAGCTGAGCGCGCCGGTGATCAGGTATTTAAGGCCGGCCTCCAGGGAGAGGGGGCTGGTCCGGAAATAACTGACGAGAACGTAGAACCCTACGGTGACGGTTTCTAGGGCGACAAAGAACAGGACGAAGTGATTACATTGGGCGAGCAGCATCATCGCTGCAGTGACCACCTGGGTGATCACAAAGAACTCGGTCTTGGGCATCTTCTGTTTGGCCAAGGCGATCACGCCGAGAACGCACACCAGAATCGAAGTGAGCATGAAAAAGGCGCGCATGAACTGGCCTTCCGCAGTGTGGCGAAGGAGCCCATTAAAGGTTTCCGTGGCCGTGAAGGGCACACCGCGCAGATTCCAAACGAAGCCCAGCAGAAGACCGAGCTGGCCGGTGATGGCCACGCTGGGGATAAGAGCATGCCGCTCCTTGGGCAGGATAATCTCCAGCACAAGGAGAAACAGGGCGAGGAAGCCGAGTGCAAGCTCGGGGGCGATGGCCAGCCAGTGGTTGTCGGCGGCTGCCTGAATGAGTTCGGGTGACATGGGCGGGTTGCTAAATTATTGGCCGACGTTGGCGGTCACGACTTTGGCAGGATAAAGCGATTCCAGCGCCGCGTTGAGCGGTGTGGAGAGAGATTTGGGCCAGAAACCGATGAAGAAGAGAGCGACGATCAGGATGAGCGCTGGGAGTTTTTCCGACCAGCGCAGGTCGGTGGCGGGTTTGGCGGCCAATACCTTGGCGAGAGCCTCCGAGGTCTGGCCGAAAAGCACCTTGGCGGCGGCACGAAGGCCGTAGATCGCCGAGATGATCACACCAGAAACGGCCAGCGTAGTGAGCAGCGGGGAGAATTTCCATGCGGCCACGAAGATCGTCAGTTCGCCCCAGAAGTTGGCCAAGCCGGGCAATCCGATACTGGCCATCGTGGCGGTGACAAAGAAGGCGGCGAGCACCGGAGTTTTCTGGGCAAGGCCGCCCATTTCGGAGAGGTCGAAGGTCTGGGTGCGGTGATAGACACTGGTCGAAAGCAGGAACAGCAGCGCGACCGACAGGCCGTGCGCCACCATCATGAGGACAACGCCGCCGGCACCGACCGACGAAAGGGTGGCGACTCCAAGGAACGCGTAGCCCATATGCATCACCGAGCTATAACCGACCATCTGCTTGAGGTCGCGCTGGGCGATGGTGATGAACCCAATCACCAGAATATTGCCGGCCACCGCCAGCCAAGCCAACGGCTGAACCCAGTGGGCGGCGCCATTCGGCAAGAGCGGTACGGCGATTTGAACGAGCCCGTAGAGACCGAATTTTTTCAGCACGCCGGCGTGGAGCATGGCGGCCGAACTGGGTGCGGCACCGTAGCCGAGCGGGGCCCAAGTGTGCAGCGGCCAGAGCGAAACCAAGATGCCAAACCCGAACATCAACAAACCGAAAATGTAATTCTGCGCACCGGCAAGGATGCCGTGCTCGAGGACGGCTTGGCGCAGGGTGATGAGATCGAAGTTCTCCGCGCCGCTTTTTACGTAGATGGCGATGAGCCCGAGCAACGAGAGCATCGCGCCGACCGTCAGGTAGATGGTCATCTTCATCGCCGCGTAGCCACGATCCTTACCACCCCAAACGCCAACCATGATGAAGGTCGGGATCAGAGCGAGTTCGTGGAAGAAGTAGAAAAAGAAAATGTCCACGCTAGCGAACACGCCCATCAGGCCGCCCTGCATGACCAATAGCAGCGCGAGGTAGGTTTTTAGACGTTCGGCTCCCGATTGGATGGCGTAGAGACCAGCGGCGAGGCCGACCAGACCGGCCAGCACAAACAGCGGAAGGGCAATACCATTGAGTCCGAGAGAAAGGTTAATCCCTAACTCGTGCAGGCCGGTATTATAGGCCATCAAGTAGGCATAATCGGCACGGATACCGATCGGGAAGTGGTACCAGGCGTGCAGCGCGATCAAAGCGGGTATCGAGAAGCCGAACACGGCCACGGGCTTGGCGAGCCGCTCGGGAATTCCGGAAGCGATCACCGCAGCCGCCACTAGGGGCGCCGCAATGGAGAGCAGAAGAAGATGGGTGAACATGACGTTGTGGACGAAAGGAAATCTTTAGTTGAGCCAGCCCCCGGCAAAAGCCCAGAGGACGGCCGCCCCGGCAAGGAACCAATAAACATAAGCGTGCAGACTGCCCACATGCATCGCCCGTGCCCCGATGCCGACCAAGCCGACCACTCCTGAGAGTCCGCGGATGATCAGACCGGACAGGAAAATGCGCTCAAGGAAGTCGAGCAGCATGGCGAAACGCTGCTGCACCTTGGCGACGTACCAGTTGTAAGCACCATCGAAGGAGGCCTTGAGAACCACCAAGAAGCCGAAAACCGCCGGCGCTTTGGTTTGCAACGTGTCCGTAGCGGCAGGCTTATACAGGGCAAATGCAGCGCCCGCGCCGACTAGTAGAATGCCCAAACTCATCACCAAGACCCCGGCGCCCTCGGCGTGAGGAATCTGCGACAAGACGCCGTCGAAGGCGTGGCCATAAACGCTCAGCGCTCCATGGGTGTTACCAGCGACCACCGCCAAGACGGCAAGAGCGACCAGCGGCAGGGTCATGCTAAGGCCGCCTTCGTGCGCGTGGGAGGCATTATCACTCCGAGGTGAGCCAAGGAAAACCAGCTTCCACATGCGCACCATGTAAAACGAGGTGAGGATCGCCGTGATAAAAAGGATCACGAAAACGGGAAAGTTATTCTGCTCGGCCAGGTGAAGAATGGCGTCCTTCGAGTAGAAACCGGACAGGAACGGTAGCCCGGCGATGGCGGCCACGCCGATCGTGAAGGTGATAAAGGTCAGCGGCAACTTCTTGGACAAACCGCCCATTTTAAAAATGTCCTGCTCGTGGTGGCAGCCGTGGATCACGGAGCCGGAACCGAGGAACATCAGTGCCTTGAAGAACGCGTGCGTGGTGAGATGGAACATCGCGGCAGCCGCGCCGGCAATCAGTGGAGCCGAAGTCGGCAAACCATCGTGGCCGATGTTGATGCGACCCAAACCGAACGCGGCGACCATGTAGCCGAGCTGGGAAAGGGTAGAGTAAGCCAAAACCTTCTTGATGTCGCTTTGGGTGATGGCGCACAGCGCGGCGTAAAGCGCGGTGGCGGCGCCGATCCACGTCACCACATCGAGGGCCAGCGGCGAAATCGCGAAAAGCGGCTCAAGCCGGCAGAGCATAAAAATGCCTGCAGCCACCATCGTGGCGGCGTGGATCAGGGCCGACACGGGCGTCGGACCTTCCATCGCGTCGGGCAACCAGACGTGAAGAGGAACCTGAGCGGATTTACCGACTGCACCGCAGAACAGCAGCAGCGCGATCACGTTGGTATCAACCCCAGCGATCGAAACGGTCGCAGCGGAGATTTCCGAAAGGTTAACCGTGCCAAAGGCGTAGTAGCAGGCGATAATACCGAGGAGGAAACCGAAGTCGCCCACGCGGTTGGCGATAAACGCCTTCTTCGAGGCGTCTGCCGCGCTCTGCTTCTCGTGGTAGTGGTTGATCAGCACGTAGGAGCTGAAGCCCACCAATTCCCAGAAGATGAAAATCATGAACAAATTGTCCGCCAGCACGATACCTAGCATCGAGAACATGAAGATCGACAGGCCGCCGAAATAACGGGCCTTGGCCGTATCGTCGTCCATATAACCGAGCGAGAACACGTGAACACACAGGCCCACCACGCCGACGATGGAGATCATCAACGCCGAGAGGTCATCGAACTTGATGCCAAGCGAGAGCGTGAAGTTGCCCAACGTAAGCCAGTCGGCTGCGTCGGTGAAGCGAGCGCCGCTGTAGGCCAGCGACAATCCGCCCGCGGCAATGAGAGCGGCGGTGAACGTCGACACCAGCGAGGCGATGGAGCCCTGACGGCGCAGGAACAGCGCGATCACGGCGGCGGACGCCAGCGGCGTCAACAAGGTGACGAGCGCGACGAGATGGGACGAAAATCCAAAAACGGTGTTAATCACGGTAACGTGGGTAAGGGCTTAGTTTTTTAACGCGTTGAGCTCTTCAACCTGGATGGTCTGGCGACGGCGGAACAGCGCCACAATGATTGCGAGCCCGACTGCGACCTCAGCAGCAGCAACGGTGAGGATAAAAAACACGAAGACGTTGCCGTCCATGGTGCGATTGAAATGCGAGAACGCCACCAAGGCGACCGTCGAGGCGACTAGCATGAGCTCCAAGCACATGTAGATCACCAGGGTGTTTTTGCGCAGCAGAACGCCAAAGAAGCCGATGGCGAAAAGCACCGCGCTCAGATAAAGATACTCATTTATTCCTACGTTCATTTCACGTCCTCCAGACCTTCAAATTTTTTGCTGAGCACGATCACCCCAAGCATGGCGATGAGCAGAAGAAAACCCACGATCTGCACGGGCAGCAGGTAGGTCGTAAAGAGCTGTTCGCCATAGGCGCGAAGGCTGGCGCCCACCGGTACAAGCGGCGCCGCGCTGCCAGCAAAATCGTGCGTCGTCAGAGCCCCGCGTTGAGCTAGGGTAGCGAGTCCTGTCACCAACAGCGCCAACGCGAATCCGGATGCGACGATCGTCCCTTTTTTGAAGGGCTTGCGCGTGCCACCGTAGGTATCGATGAGCATCACGATAAACAGGAAAAGCGCGACGACTGCCCCGGCGTAGACAAACACCATGAGTGCGGCCAACAGGAAGGCGTCCAACAGAATGAACAAAGCCGCCACGCCCACCAGGCTCACCAGGAGGCTGAGCGCGGAAGCAACGGTGTTTTTGCATAACACCACCGCTAGCGCGGAGCCGGCTGAAAGCGCGGCGAACAAGTAGAAGAAGATGTCGGTAGACATAGTTTGGTAAAGTAGCGGGTCGTGAGTAGCGGGTAGCGAGTAGTCGGATTGGGCGCGGCTATGATTTGGATGGTTTGGAATGCGCGCTAATCCCTACTCGTTACTCGCAACTTTATAATGCTTAATGTCCGTTGCCCTTCTCGGCGGCGGCTTTTTTGTGGTCCCACTTGAGGTGCGGGTCGGGCAAGGTGCCGCCGAGTTCGTAGAGCTTGGCCTTGTTGTTGACCATCTCGGCGCGGGTATAACCGCTCATCGAGAACTGGTTTTGCAACCAGATCGCCTCCTCCGGGCAAACCTCTTGGCACAAGCCGCAGTAAATGCAGCGCAGCATGTCGATATCGAAAGCTTGCGGCGCCTTCTCGACGTGGGCGTTGGGTGAGTCGGCGGCAATCTCGCCCGGGGTAATGCGGATTGCCTTGGGCGGGCAGACGAATTCGCACAACTGGCAGGAGACGCACTTTTCGCGGCCGTTGGGATCCATCACCAACGTGGGCACCCCCCGGTAGTTTTTGGAAATTTCCGGACGCTGCTCGGGATATTGGAGCGTGACGGTGGGCTTGAAGAAATGCCTCAGCGTGGTCCGCAGACCACCAACGATCTGAGGGATGTAGGTACGCTCCAGCAGGGAGAGCGGTTTACGTTCGACTTGAATTACGGCCATGGTGCGGGAGAATTTTTAGGCGATTACTTTTGCAGCAGGGCAATGCCGATCGTGTAGGCGATCAGGTTGGCGATGGACAGTGGGAGAAGCTGTTTCCAGCCGATGTTCATGACCTGGTCGTAGCGGAAACGCGGCAGCGTCCAACGCACCCACATAAAGAAGAAGATCGAGAAGCAGATCTTCACCAAAAAGATACTGATGCCGAGAATACCCATAAACAGGGGGTGTGTCGCGCACGGCAGCACGTGAGAAAGGGCCTGCACCGTGTCGGTGAGAGTGACCCAAGGCAGCGGATTCCAACCACCGAAGAACAGCAAAATGAAGACGGCAGAGCCGATCACCATGTGGCAGTATTCGGCGACGAAAAACAGCGACCACTTGAAAGCGCCGTATTCGGTATGAAAGCCGCCGACGAGGTCGGACTCGGACTCCGGCATGTCGAATGGCTGGCGGTTGGTTTCGGCAAAGAGCGCGACCAGGAAGATAAAGGCCGACAGCGGCATGGTGAAAACGAACCAAGCCCCACCCCAAAAGCCAGGCTGGCTTTGGTACTGCACCACATCGAACAGGCTCAACGTGCCCTGGCCGCCGGGAGCGTTAATCCACAAGAAAACCGGCAGCACGGACAGGGTCATCGATAGCTCGTAGGAGATGAGCTGGGCCGATGCCCGCACGCCGCCGAGGAACGGGTATTTCGAGTTGGAGGCCCAACCGGCGAGAATCACTGCGTAAACACCCAGCGAGGACACGGCGAAAACCGCAAGCAGGCCGATGTCGACGTTGGCGAGCACCAACGGGACGAGCTTGCCGGCGGAATCGAGGTAGGCGCCAAAAGGCACCACCACCACGGTGGTGAGCGCGGGAATCATCGCCAAAATGGGAGCGGCGATGAAGTAGAGTTTATTGACGTGCCCGGGGACGGGGTCCTCCTTGAAAACGAATTTACCACCGTCGGCGGCGAGCTGGAAGATACCGAGCTTTTGCAGCACCCAAATACCGGGCACCCAAGCGAGCAATGGCGGCAGCGTGCGGTTCGGGCCTGGGCGACCCTGGAGCCAGGCGGAGATCTTGCGCTCGGCCATCGAACAGGCGGCGGCGATGGGGAAGAGCACAAGGATCACGGCGGTGCCTTGCAGAACAAGGCGGAGCCAGAGCGGGAGGTCAAAGTAGAGGGAGAAATCCATGGCGGATTAAGGGAAAGTAACGAGTGGCGGGCAGCGGGTCTTGAGAAGAAGGAAGTTCGGCAGCAGGATTCGAATGCTCGCCACTGCTTACTGGCTGCCCGCTACTGCCGCGGCGGCGGGTTTGTAGTGCAAGGTCTCGCCCTCAACGAAGGGCAGCGATTTCCAGGCGGCAGCATCCAGGAGGACCCCTGCCTCAGGGATACTTTTGAACAACACGTTGGCCAGCACCAGGGTTTCGGCGGCAATCACCGGCCAGAGGGTGCCGACTTCGGCGGCAAGCGCAGGCGCACCGGCAGCGGTGGTCAGCTTGGCGAGGACGGCCAGATCGTTATGAGCCCCGGACTGGGGCGGAATCGCCTGGATAAACTTTTGGATGCGGAACTGCTGGTTCACGAATGTACCTGCTTTTTCAAACACAGTAACAGTCGGGATCAGCACCTTGGCGGCCGCACTGGTTGCGTTGGCGTGGGTGCCGAGATAGACGATGGCGACCTTGGCAAGTTGCGCGGCACTCAGACCGGCGGCGGCCAAGTCTTCGCCAAGCGAAACCACGGCCTTCACCTTGCCGGCGTCGATGTCAGTTGGCAGCGCGGTGAGTTGCGCGGAGGGCAACGCGTTTATCAGACCGGTGACGAGGGCCCCGCGGACGTTGGGATTACGGTCAGAGGAGATGAGCAGCTTGTCGCCTTGGGCGGTGCGGCTGACCAACGAAACGGAAGCCTGGAGCGCGGCGGCGAGTTTCTTGGTGAGGAACTGCTCCTCCACCGAGCTGCGCCCCGAACCGACCACAGCGATCGCACCGGCGGCGGCCTTAAAAACCTCAGCTGCCTGAGCCACCAGGCCGTCGAGCGACGCCGTCGTAGCGAGGCGTTCGGCGGACTGGACTTGCTTGTAGAGCACGCGGCCGGAGTCGGGCATCCAGGTGTCGTTGACCTCGTCGTTGCGGCGCGGGGTGATGCGGTAAAGCGTGCCTTCGCGCGACCAAGCGACGGAGTTCACGCCCACCGAGGATTCGGTGCAGATGGTATTGGTCTGCTTGAGGAACCAGACGCGCATCTTAAAACGGAAGTCCGTGGAAGTGAGCGCGCCCACCGGGCAGATATCGACCGTGTTCAGCGAGTAGTTGTGATCGAGTTTTTTGTCGGGGTGGCAGGTCAACGTGGAGTAGCTGCCTCGATCGACAAAACCGAGGACGTCTTGACCGGCGACGTCGCGAGAGAAGCGGATGCAGCGCGAGCAGAGCACGCAGCGCTCGTCGTCGAGGGTGACGCGCGGCCCGAGTTGGGTGCGCTTCGGCTTCACATTCTTCTGCTCGATGAAGCGCGAGTAGCCGCGGCCGTAACCGGTGGCCTGCTCCTGCAGCTTGCACTCGCCAGCCTGGTCGCAGATCGGGCAGTCGAGGGGGTGATTGATCAGGAGGAACTCCATCACACCCTCACGGGCATCCTTCACCATGGGCGAAGTGGTCTTAACGTGCAGGCCAGGTGAGACGGTGGTGCCGCAACCGATCTGGGGGCGCGGGATCCAGTTGATCTTTTGCTTGCCCGTGGCCGGGTCCATGACGGGCGTCTTAGTTGCGGGATCGACGGCGGGCATGCCCATTTCGATTAGGCACATGCGGCAGTTGCCCACCACTGCGAGCTTCGGGTGGTAGCAGTAATGAGGCACATCAACGTTCACGAGGCGGGCGGCTTCGATGACGTTGGTGCCCTTGGGCACGGCGATCTCCTTGCCGTCGATGTTGACGGTGACGAGGTCGGGTTTGGCTGGCTGGGTCATTGAGAAAAGAGAAGGAGGTTTAGCCCACGGAACACACTGAATACACGGAAGAACCGGAGCGGCTGGTTTTTAAATTCAGTGTGTTCTGTGTGTTCCGTGGGCAAAAAGTCTGCGTTTAAACGAGGACGTTGGCGGCAGGAGGCTTCGGCTGTTTCTTAGCCTCGTGGTAGTTGTTAAACTCGTCGGTGAACTTCGCGATGAAGCTCTGGGTCGGCCATGAGCAGGCCTCACCGAAGGCACAAATCGTGCGCCCAGGAATCTGGTCGGCCACGCTCTTGAGCAGCGCACCGTCCTGCGGGCGGGCGTCACCGTGAACCATGCGGGAGGAGATTTTTTTCATCCACAGCGAGCCTTCGCGGCAGGGGGTGCACTGGCCGCAGGACTCGTGGGAGTAGAACGCGTTTATGTTGGCGAGGGCCTCGACCATGTTGACGGTGTCGTCCATGACGATCACACCGCCGGAGCCGCCCATTGTGCCGATCATACCGAGGGAGTCGAAGTCCATGGGCACGTCCTCCACCCCCCAATCGTAATCCACCATCTCGGCGCCGACCTTGCGCTTGCCCTTAAACCGTTCGCCGAAACGAAGGATCTTGGCAGACGAACCGCCTGGGATCACGGCCTTGAACGTACGACCGGGAAGCGGGCCGCCGCAGACCTCGTTGAGGAGCTGGCCCATGGTGATAGTCCCGGCGGGGAACTCGTAGTAGCCGGGACGTTGCACATGGCCGGAAACGCAGAAGATGCGCGTTCCAGTGTTGTTGGGCGTACCAATCTTGGCGTAGGCCTCGCCACCATGCTCGGCAATATACTTAACGTGACAAAGCGTCTCGACGTTGTTCACGATCGTCGGGCACTGATAAAGGCCGAGCACAGCCGGGAAATACGGGGGCTTGATGCGCGGGTTGGCGCGTTTTCCCTCGAGCGACTCGATCAGGCCAGTCTCTTCGCCGCAGATATAGGCACCGGCGCCGCGATGGACGTAGATTTCGCAGGAGTAGCCGCTGCCCAGGATATTGGGGCCAACGAAGTTCTTGGCGCGGGCCTCAGCGATGGCCTTTTCCAAGATGCGGGCGCCTTCCGGCATCTCGCCGCGGATGTAAATGTAGGCCTGCTTCACGTTGTTGGCGAAGCAGCTGATGATCGTGCCCTCGATCAGCTGGTGCGGATCCTGGTGCATGATGTAGCGATCCTTGAACGTGCCCGGCTCGGACTCGTCGGCGTTGACGATCAGGTAGATTGGCTTGCCGCTTTTGCGGTCAACCAATCCCCACTTCACGCCGCAGGGGAACCCGGCGCCGCCACGACCGCGCAGGCCGGACTTTTTGACCTCGTCGATGAGCTCCTCGGGTTTGCGACCGACGGACTTCTTGAGGACCTCGTAGCCCCCGTTGCGCAGGTAGCAGTCGATGTCGTTGGTATAACCGGGCTCGTCGATGTGCTGGAAAATGATGCGACGTTGTTCAGGAGCGGGCATGGCGATGAGCGTAAGGGTTACTTGCGGGCGGCGGCCTCGGCTTTGATCTGCGCGGAGAGCTGCTTGGCTTTGGTGACGTCGACCTTCTCGTGGAGCACTTCGTCAATCATGACGACCGGAGCGGTGCCACAGGACGCGAGGCACTCGACAAACTCGACGGTGACTTCGCCGTCGGGAGAAATCTCGCCGCGGTGGGTGCAGAATTCTTTCTCAAAGGTATCGCAGGTCTTGTAACCGCCACTGAGCGCGCATGAGAGCGTGCGACAGACCTTGATGTGGCGGCGACCGATGGGCGCGCGGCGGAACATCGGGTAAAAGGTGACCACCTCCAGCACGTTGATCGGCTGCAGCTCGAGCTTCTGGGCAATCCAAGTGATCGCTTCGTCGGAGATGTGCCCGACGTCCTCTTGGATGAGGTGCAGGAGCGGCAGCGTGGCGCTGCGCTTCACCGGATAATGCGTAATGACTTCGTCAATGCGCTGGAAGGTTTCGGGCTTGAGATTCATCGAGACGGGAAAAGGAGGAAGGGGTTAACCACGAACCACACGAAATACACTAAAACAGAGCGGTGCCGTGCGGTGGGTTTCGTGTATTTAGAGTATTTCGTGGTTACTTGATTGATCGAATCAGCGGTCGCACTCGCCCATCACGAAGTCGAGGGACCCGAGGATGGAGACGGTGTCGGACACTAAGCTACCTTGGCAGACCTTGGGCAGGATGGAGAGATTGCAGAAGCTGGGGCTGCGAATCTTCATGCGGTAAGGCACGCCGCCACCCTTGCTGACGATGAAGAAGCCGAGTGCCCCCTTGGGGTTCTCCGCCTCGAAGTACACCTCGCCGGCCGGCATCTGCGGGCCCTCGGTGGTGATCATGAAATTGTTGATCAACTCCTCCATGCTGGTGAGCACCTTGTCCTTGCGCGGGGCAAAGATCTTCTTGGCGTCCTCGTTGTAGTAGGAGCCGGCGGGGAAGTTTTTGAGCACCTGGCGCACAATCCGCACGGACTGGCGCATCTCTTCGCCACGGCAAAGGTAACGGTCGTAACAGTCACCGGTGGTGCCGACCGGAACGTCGAACTCGTACTTTTCGTAGCCCGAATATGGGCGGTCTTTACGCAGGTCGAACGCCACACCGGAGCCGCGCAGATTGGGGCCGGTCAGGCCGTAGGAGATCGCGTCGGCTTTGGAAATAAGCCCCACGCCCTGGGTACGATCGGTAAAAATCTTGTTTCGGGTGAGCAGACTGAGGACCTCCTCCAGGATCGGCAGGAACTGGTCGCAGAACTTGCCGACGCGCTCGTTCCAGCCCTCGGGCACGTCGCGAGCGACGCCGCCGATACGTGTGTAACTGGTGGTGAAACGCGCGCCGGTGAGTTCCTCGAACAACTTGTAGAGCTTCTCGCGCTCCTCGAAGGAGTAGAGGAAAACCGACCACGCGCCGACATCGATGCCGTAGGCGCCGAGACCGAGCAAATGCGCCGAGATACGGGCCAGCTCGCAGCAAATCACGCGAATCGCCTCGCAGCGGGCGGGAACCTGCAGGTTGGCGAGTTTTTCCACCGCGATGGCGTAGGCCACGTTGTTGGCCAGCGGCGCCAAGTAGTCCAACCGGTCCGTATAGGGCACGAACTGGTTGTAGGTCATGTTCTCGGCGATCTTTTCGTCACCGCGGTGCAGGTATCCGAGAATTGGGTCGCACTGGGTGACGACCTCGCCGTCGAGTTCGAGCTGGAGGCGGAGCACACCGTGGGTGGACGGGTGGGACGGACCCATGGCGAGGGACATTTTTTCGGTCTGGAACTCCTGCGCGGCGGCATCGGCGTTCTTGGCGGCGCTGTCAGGAAAGGCGTATTCGGTGGCCATCGTAAATGGGAAGCGGGTTGGGCTAGGTTCGGTGCGAAGGACGCGGATTAGGCGGACGCGGGTTTTTCGCTGCGCTCATTCCAGCTCTCATCCTTGGCGCTGGGTTCGGCATCGGTCAGGTTCATCTCGCCGGGCGACGAGACAAACGGGCCGCCCACCATAGGCGCGGGTTTAACCGAGGCGCCGGTGATTTCACCGACCTCCAAGTCGGGTAACGGCGTCTGAATTCCTGCCAGCGGGAAATCCTTCCGCAGCGGGTGATAGGGATAGCCGTCCCACATCAAAATACGGCGTAAGTCGGGGTGGTTTTCAAAAACAATGCCGAGCAGGTCGTAGGCCTCGCGCTCGTGCCAGTTGGCCGTCGCCCAGAGCGAAACCACGCTGGGAGCCAGGGGCTTTTCATCGTTCAGGCAATCGGCGGCCAGGCGCAGGTAGCCATGGCCGGTGGTCGAATATACATGCC
>JBILBW010000182.1:0-4368 GCA_044353465.1 Rariglobus sp.
TAAGTATCGATTGTTGTAGGCTCACGGTGAGGCGGTTCATTACCTCACAGCGAACAAGTCCGCCGGAGGTTTAACCCCTCAAAAGTGGCCGGTTTTGAAGTGACCAGTCGTGGCCGGTTTTAAGTGACCGCTGACAGCAAGCGAGGGTGACCATGGCGGTGAAAGTGCGATGGAGCTTTTCATAGCGTGTGGCGATGCGAAGGAAGGATTTAAGGCGGGCAAAGAGGGTTTCGATGTGATGGCGTTCAACGTAGATGAGTTCATCGAAGGCCGGTTTGGTTGAGCGATTGGCTTTCGGGGGGAATGATGGCGATGCCTCCGCGTTCGCGGATGAAGTCTCGAATCGCATCGCTGTCTTAGTCCTTGTCCATAATAGCGTTAGCGCCAGGCTTGAGGTGCCGCTTAAGCAAGGGCTTGGCTTGGTCAAAGTCGGAGACGTTTGCCCCGGTTAAAATGAACCCAGGGGGGTGAGCCCAGTGCGTCGCAGGCCATGTGAATATTTGTCGAAATGCTTGAACGGGACCGAGCCATTGCCTGCCCGCCTCACGCAGATCCGCGACGATTCGGGGCGCTGCGTAGTTGCCCCGGCTCTGCCTGGGCTGCCAGGTCGGCATCCTCAAGCTGCCGGCGGGTTGGCCGCGGCAGTTGCCAGCGGTAATAGAGCATGCCGATGTTGTGGTCGCCCTTCATCGCCTGGATCCGGGCGTACCGCTCTCGGGCCTTTCGGAGCCGATGCCTAATGATTTTTTTAGTACGATCTCCCGTTCTCGCAGCCCTAGCACCTCGGCGCGCAATCGCCGGCTAGTTGAGCAGCTCTTCCCGGGCGAGAGTCTTTGGTGGGCGATCGCCAAAATTTTTGGCAAATATCCCTAGGCGCTAGTCGATATCCTCATAGTAGCGGGTGTCCATCCACGAGAGCATGAGCTGGATGAGTTCAGAGACGTGGGCAACTCCGCCAAGGGGGTGGTGGATACGGTAAAACCGTGAGACCTCGACCAGCGATAATTCCGGCACCAAAACCTTGGCCTGTTCAAATTCTGAGGCCCGTTCACTGGAAAAGGCCCCGCCATCGGTTGCGCCCCGGCGGCGCCGTATTGGGCAAGGATGCGCGGCTTATCAGTCTATCTTTGGTTTTGTGATAAGGCCACTTACGCTCGAGCTGGATCCGGCCATTAGCGAGAGGCCGCGAGCGCTGATCATCGAGTTTGGGGGCGAAATAGGACAGTTACCACTTTTAAAGGGAGCGCTTGCGCGAATAATCTAAAAACGGGCCCGGATTTTCATCGAGTCCATGCAGGCAAACTGCTGGCAGCTAAACCATAAAAAGGGATATTGGTTGGTAAGCGTAACGAAAAACAAGGAATGAAAAAAACCCCGGGATTTAACTAAAAAAAGACCCGCTTCGGTGAAAAAGCGGGCCTTTAAAAACTGGCGGGATGAACGGGACTCGAACCCGCGACCTTCTGCGTGACAGGCAGACGCTCTAACCAGCTGAGCTATCACCCCGAATGAGGAAAGAATTGAGACGTTAGAATTGTATCGGCTGCTGTCAAGCGTGCCCTTGGTTTTTTTTACAATTTTTCAGTAAGGGTGATGGGCGCACAATGGTCCAACACCATTTGCCAGTGGGTATCTTCCCCGGGGTGGCCGTGTGCGATGAGGCCTGTGGCGATCTCGATATCGGTGGGTTCGGTGACCTGGTGGCGCGGATCGGCCTCAAGGTTGGGCCGCACGCGGCGCGTCAGCGCCCAGCAGGCCCAAGCACGCCATCGCCTTTGTTCGCGGCGGGGCGCCTTAAGCCTGTCTGCGTAATGCTGAAAATGCACGCGAGGGTTGCCTGTGAACACACCTTCGGGCGTATGGGTGAGAAACCACGCCATTGCAGCGTAAGGAATGGGCCAGATGCGCGCCACCGCATCGTTCGCCGAAAGGTCGGTACCCATCGCCCGGTCGAGGCAAAGAATGGCCCGCGCGACTTGCCCTCGTTGCCAAAGGTAGTGGCCGTATTCGAGCGCGGTCAGGTAGAAACCGGCGTTCCTCCGTTCCTCGTGTGCGGCTAGCATGCGCCAGTCCATGGGGCCACGTGGTGAGGGGAGAAATGGGCAGGAGGGCAGCGTGATGTTCATGGGATGCGTTGGGGAATGAGCTCTTAGTGGTATGATCGAACTACGTGCAATTTCTGCAGGGAGTTCTTCGGCAATTAAAGTGGGCTGAGGGGGGGGACTGTAGAGCATAGCAAGCATCAAGGTTTCGAATACTGCAGAATGCGATGCTTTGCAACTTGCTGAATTCGTGAAAGTCGAGCTTGACGGCTGCATTTTAATACTATGAATAATCTTCTGTTTTTTAGTCGCCCTCATCGTCTATCGGTTAGGACAAGGGATTCTCAATCCTTAAAGCGGG
This sequence comes from Rariglobus sp., assembly GCA_044353465.1. Taxonomy (GTDB): domain Bacteria; phylum Verrucomicrobiota; class Verrucomicrobiia; order Opitutales; family Opitutaceae; genus Rariglobus. The sequence continues at coordinate 2,404 of JBILBW010000182.1, forward strand.
GTTCAACTCCCCGTGGGGGCACCAATTTAGTCGTTATTAATTAACGACTTAGCTTAAGCAGGAGGCGGATTTGCCAGTTGACGTGGCAAATCCTACATGTCCCAGACACCGCAGTTCGTCATTTCCGAGTTCACGAATCCCTCAGGGGAGATCGTTTTTCGCCTCACCGGCTGGCTCGACGGCAAGCGCGTCCGCAAGAATTTCCCATCCCGCGCCGAAGCCTCTGCTGAACGCCAAACCCTGGAAATCCAGTCCGTCCAGTCCACCACCGGCGTTCGCACCACCGCTACCCGCTTGTCCGACGAACAGCTGCACGAGGCCGAAGCACTGTTTCGGCGTTTGGATGGCAAGCCCCGCCCGCTGTCCTTCTACGTGGATTTTGCGTTATCCAACTACCGCGAGCCGGAGCACCAGAAGCCCCTCGCCGCCGCGATTAGCGACTATACCCAGGCGAAGGCCAACGAGTTTGAACAGGGCCACATTTCCACGTGCCAGCTCAAACGGATCGTCTCCGATTTAAAAGGTTTCGCCGCGCAGTTCCCCAAGCGCTCCGTCGCCGAGTTAACCATGCCTGTCCTAATCGAATTCCTCGAGCGCGGCCGGCCGTCGATGAAGACCTACAACAACCGCCGCGGCATCGTCTCCACCTTTTTCAAATACTGCTTTCAGCGGGGGTGGATCGTCGAAAACCTCATCCTAAAAGTCCCGCATTACCGCATTCGCCGCAAACGCAGTGTGGCCGTGACCCTTTCGACTCAGCAGGCCGCCGATCTTATGGTGCACTTCGAGCAATTCGAGGGCGGGCGCTGGGTTCCCTATTTCGCCCTTTGCCTGTTTGCGGGCATCCGTCCGGGCGTGCCCAACGGCGAAATCACCAAGCTTCGTCCCGCTGACGTGAATCTGGACACTGGCATTATTTCGATCTCGGCCGACGCGTCCAAGGTGCGCGAGCCCCGCCGTATCACCATTCAGCCCAATCTGGCCGCCTGGTTGCGGGCGTATTTGACTACCTCGTGGTGAGTGAAAGCTCGGCCTGGAAGTTGGACACCTTCCGCAAGGCGATTGGCGAGGCGGTGGTCGAAGGCGAGGAAGTGGAATTGCACGCGGCCCGCTTGGTGGGCCGACGCGGTTACGCCCGGCTCAAGGTCGAGACCTACCAAGGCAAGGACTCCAACAAGGTGGAATCCTGGCTGACCGATCATGCGCCGACCTCCGGCGCCAAGCTTCCAGCTCCTCCCTCCTGCAGACCGGCCCCGCCGGTAAGCCCGTCAAGGATCCGTTCTAACCCGCAACGACAACCACCCGCGCCCCCGCCATGAAACTTCGACCCTACCAGCAAACCTGCGTTGCCTCCCTGTTGGAAAAGTTCCGCGACCATCCCCGGTTGCTCGCCGTCCTGCCCACCGGGGCCGGCAAAACGATCATCCTCGCGGCGCTCGCCCACCGGCTGCAGCCGCTCAAAACGCTGGTGATCGCTCACCGCGAGGAGCTGATCCAGCAGGCGGTGGACAAAATCCAGCAAGCCACGGGGCTGGTGGCTGAAATCGAAAAGGCGGGGGCGCGGGCCAGCCTGTCGGCGCCGGTGGTGGTGGCGTCGGTGCAAACCTTGGCGCGGGAGGCGCGCCGGGGACGTTGGCCGCGTGACCAGTTCGGCTTAGTGGTGATCGACGAGGCGCATCATGCCTTGGCCGAGAGCTATCAGACCGTGCTGGGCCATTTTCACGACCACGCTAAAACCCTCGGCGTCACCGCCACCCCCGACCGCGGCGACAAGCGCAGCCTCGGCGAGTATTTTTGCGAGGTAGGCTTCGAGATCGGCCTGCACGAGCTGATCAAGGCGGGTTTTCTGTGCCGCATCGCGGTCAAAACAGTGCCGTTGCCCATCGACCTGTCCGCTGTGCGCACGGTCGCCGGTGATTTGAGCGACGCCGACCTCGGCGCGGCCATTGAGCCGTACCTGCAAAA
>JBILBW010000183.1:0-4343 GCA_044353465.1 Rariglobus sp.
AGTTTGTTGGAGAAGCCTGAAGTCGCGTGTAACACGATCTCATTCGCATTTATTAGCGGTTCTGAGAACGGTTTTCTGACATGGCCAACTGATACAAACTCAAGCTTATACCGGCTACGAGGGAACCCCTTATGGAGCTTGGCCGCAGTGGCTAAGCCACCGCGGTAACCGTCATTGGCGCCCGAGTGTTGCAGCTATGCAACGCCGGCGAGTTTGGTGATTTGTGAAAGGGGGGGATTTTGACTTCAAAGAGGTCATGGGGGTGAATTTTCCGCCGCCTTTCAGGCGGCGGAGCGACCTCCCTCCCTGTTTTTATTAGACGATCACCGGGACGCTTCCGCCGGGCAGGTGGCCCCCGACGAGCCGGCGCAAGGGTGATTTGCCCCAACACAAGCGGGGTAGTTGAGCTTTGGCTTTTGGGTCCAGACCCACTCTCGACCGCCGCGTATCCGTGTTACCATGGCGGCCTTGCTTCCCCGGCTACTCCAACCTCCCCAAAGCCCCTCCACGTGAAAATACTTTTTGTCCACGAACGTTTCGGTGCCCTCGGCGGAGCCGAAGTGAATATCCTCGCCACCGCCGAAGCCTTTCTGGAACGCGGCCATGAAGTTGGCCTACTCCACGGCCCCGGCACCGGGAAGGAAGAGAGCGCTTGGCTGCAGACCTTCCCCATCCGCTTTCACTACGACCGGACCCGGAGCGGGGCGGCGGCGTTTTCCTTGGCGCTTCGGCAATTTAAACCGAACGTCATTTTCCTCCACAAACTGGCCGATCCAGTCTTGATGTCCACTTTGGCGGAAAACCCGGTCCCGGTGGTGCGCATGGTGCACGACCACGACCTGATTTGCATGCGCAGCTATCGCTACCACCCACTCAGCCGTAGCATCTGCACACGGGCCACCTCGGGCTGGTGCGTCTTCCCTTGCGGGGCCTGCCTTACCCGCAACCACGGTCCCGGCCTGCCGTTCAAATGGGTCAGTTATCCGGCCAAGCTGCGCGAGCTTGCCCTCAATCGCAAACTGGCGGCCTTAGTCGTGGCCAGCCGCTACATGCAGGGTGAATTGGTGCGCAACGGCTTCCCGCCGGAACACATTGCCGTCCATGCCCCCGTTCCCCGCTGCACGGCCCCGGCACTCGAGAGCACCTTCGATTCCCGCAACCTGCTGGTTTACTCCGGGCAGATTATCCGGGGCAAAGGCGTCGATGTGCTGCTTGAAGCTCTCGCGCGGGTCACGACCCACTTCGAGGCGGTGATTATCGGCGAGGGCAGCCATCGTCCGGCCTGCGAGAAACTGAGCCGTCGGCTGGGCCTCCACCACCGGGTGCATTTCACCGGGTTTGTGCCTCAGGCCGAATTAAAAATCTACCACCGCAACGCGAGCATCGCGGTGGTCAGTTCGGTCTGGCCGGAGCCGTTTGGCGCAGTCGGTTTGGAGGCCATGCGCTGCGGCCTGCCGGTAGTGGCGTTTGCGGCCGGCGGGGTCAGCGATTGGCTGATCGACGGGGAAACCGGCTACCTCGTGCCGTGGATGGATCGCACCCAGTATGCCAACCGCATCGAAACCCTCCTGCGCAATAAGAAATTAGCCCGCACCCTGGGCGAAAATGGCCGCGAACTGGCGGAGCGCCGCTTTAGCTTCGCCGCCTATATCCGCGATCTCGAGTCCCTCCTCGCCCGCGTCGCCCAAGCACGACCAAGCCTGATCCCCACCCTCTGACCGCGTACAATCCGTCAGGCCCCTGCTAGTTTTATGGGGGGCCAGCGCTTGGCCGCCCGCCAGACCCAACCCGAAAAACCCCATGAGCGCTCCCTCAAAAGTACAACGCCAGGAACTCCTTTTTCGCAGCCTTGCCCGGTTTGAGTCCACCCGGGGCCGTTGGTGTTTACGCACCCGCTTACGCGCTCAGCGACTTGCTTGGCACTGCGCCCTGCATAGCGGCGCTTGGGTCAAACGCCTGCTCGACCTCACCGGCAGCTGCCTCGCCCTTGTGCTGCTCAGCCCGCTTTTTGCTCTGATCATAATCGCGATCCGCTGCGAGGGTCCTGGACCGGCCATGTTCACCCAAACCCGAGTCGGCCGTCAGGGGCGGTTATTCAAAATCTACAAGTTTCGTTCCATGCACGTCGACGCCGAGGCTCGTCTGCACGGCCTGCTCGCCAGCAACCAGCACCGCCAGGGCGTCACCTTTAAGCTAAAACACGATCCGCGCGTCACGCGGGTGGGACACTGGCTCCGAAAATTGTCCTTCGACGAACTCCCCCAGTTTTTCAACGTCTTGGTCGGTGACATGTCACTGGTGGGGCCCCGCCCACCAATTCCACGGGAAGTCGCCCATTATACTCTTGCCGACCGGCGTCGGCTGGCCGCCCCTCCCGGGATCACCTGTATCTGGCAAATCAGCGGGAGGGCGGAAATCGACTTTCCCCAACAGGTAGAACTCGACGTACTTTATATCGAAACCCAATGCCTCTGGCAGGATCTGCGTATCTTGGCCAAAACCCTCCCTGCCGTCGTCTTTGGCGGCGGCGCCTACTGATGAACGCACTGCTCATTTGCCCCGGCCCTCGGCCCGCCGTGGCCTTGCTAGCCGAAGCTGCGCCGTTGGCGATTGCCCCACTGCTCGGCAAATGTCTGCTCGAATATTGGATCGAATACCTCCAGCAGCGCGGCGTGAGCAAGCTGCACATACTAGCCGCCGACCGCGCCGGGGAAATCGCCACGGCGGTTGGTGACGGCACCCGCTGGGGGGTTCAGCTCCGGATCGAGCCGGAGCTGCGCGAGTCCCCCCCCGAGGAGGCCGTTGCCGCCTACTGCGCCACCGGGCAGGCGCGGCCGGACTTCGTCGTTGCGATGGACCACTTGCCCGGGCGCCCGCTCCACCGCCTTCTAGAGAGCTACGCCGGCTGGTTTGACGAACTGCAGGCCTGGATTCCTTTGGTGCAATCGCCTGATCGAATCGGCCAGTGCGAGATCGAGCCGGGGGTATGGGTCGGGCTGCGCACCCGAATTAACTCCTCGGTAAGATTCATGCCCCCCTGCTGGTTGGGCGACCAAGTGTTGATCAACTGCGACGCGGTGATTGGCCCTGGCGCGATTATCGAGCCGGCCGCCATCGTTGGGCAGGGGGCCCACGTGTCCCGAAGTGTGATCGGCCCGGCCACCTTTGTGGGCGCCCAGACCCGGATTGAAAATTCGCTGGCCCACCGTTTCACCCTGATCAACTGGGCGAGCAACTCCTGCCTTCGGGTCCCGGACGCCTGTTGGCTGAGCTCGTTGCGAGGGCCGCTCTCTGCACACCGACCGGCACCGCTGCTCGACCCGATAAAAGTGCAATTCGAGGTCAACAAGCTGCAAATCGTGGACCTAGGAGAACTGAGCGCGGCCAACGCCGCCCCCTTCATGGAAGCGATACACGAAAGCCTAACCACTGGGGTCACCGTAATTGAGGTCGACCTAGCCCATACCCGCTTCATGGACAGTTGTGGCTTAGCGACATTATGCAGCCTGCATCGTATCACCAGCGCTTTAGGTATCCGCCTTCGCCTGCTCCATCCGCGCCCTCCGCTGCGCCAGTTGCTAGAACTTACGCAACTAGCTGATTTCTTTGATATTTACGGACCCACCCACGTTGCCGCGGTGACTCGGAGCAGCCGAACTCCGCATCCGGCAGGGATGATGAGCCCGGAGCCGCCCTAGGGTCTGGTGTTTTAAAGTGGCGGGCTTGTGACTGTCCAACCGCTGAGGAATCCACTTTTTCGAGATAAGCCTAGTGGCTGAAAGTGATAAAGACCCTATCCTTACCTTCAGCTCAGCCACGTTTCCGTTACGAACGCCTGCGGACCCAACAACTCACGAATCCGACTAGTTACAGGGGCGACCGGGGCGTTATCCGGCAAAAAAGTAAAACAAGCGCTGCCGCTGCCACTCATGCAAACGCGGAGGTTAAACTCCTCACGCAATCGATCTACCAACACAGGCAGAACGATGTATTTGGCGAAGGCCGGACCCTCCATGTTATTGTAAAGCAATGCCTCTCCCGGGGCGGCGGGCTGATCGAGCCAGGCCGCCAACCGCGCCTCGGCTTCGTTCGACGGCAGGTAGCTCGCCGGCGCTCGGGCCGCCATACGTTGGTAAGCCCAAACCGTGCTGATGCTGAACAGCGGCTTAAAAATCAGAACCCGGCGCCCCCGCAACCGCTCCCGGGCCTGGGCCGGCAAGGGGGCCAGCCGTTCGCCCCGCCCGCGCATGATGACCGGCCCTCCCGCCAAAAAGAGCGCGCAGTCCGAGCCTAGTTGCCCCGCCACCGTCGCCAACGCCTCCGGACTTAGTGCATGCGCGGAG
>JBILBW010000076.1:0-13554 GCA_044353465.1 Rariglobus sp.
ATCGTCGGCATGCGCGGGTCGTCCCAGCCGGTGACCACGTTACCGGTCACGAGGTGGAGCAGCTTGCGCTTCGACACGATCATGTAGCCGGGGATGAGCTTGGAGAACTCATACTGGTGGGGCAGGGCGCGGGGCAGTTCGAGGCTTTCCAGCACCCAGTCGTAAAGCGGGCGGTGGTCGACGAATTCGAGGGTGCAGATGCTGTGGGTGATGCCTTCGAGGTAATCGCTCAGGCAGTGGGCGTAGTCGTAGAGCGGATAAATGCACCACTTGTCACCGGCTTGGTGGTGGGCGACGTGGCGGATGCGGTAGAGCAGGGGATCGCGCAGCCACATGTTGGGTGCGGTCATGTCGATTTTGGCGCGCAGGGAGCGGGCGCCGTTGGGGAACTCGCCGGCGCGCATCCGCTGGAACAGGTCGAGGTTTTCCGCCACCGAGCGGTTGCGGAAGGGGCTGTCCTGGCCGGGCTTTTCCGGGGAGCCACGGTAGGCCTCGGTGTCCTCGGCGCTCAGGTCGCAGACGTAGGCTTTGCCTTTTTCGATCAGGGTCAGCGCGTAGGCGTAGAGTTGTTCAAAGTAGTCGCTGGCAAAAAAGGGTTCGGCGGTGGCGGGGGTAGCTTGGAGCTGAGAGCTGGGAGCTTTGAGCTCAATCGACGGAAGGTAGTGGTCGGGGCGGCCGTTGACGGACTGGGCGGCCGGGTGGGCGCCTTTGGCTTTGAGGCCGAGGCAGTGGTCGGCCCAGCCGGCGATCAGCCAGCTCACGTCTGTGGTGATGGAGTCGACGTACTCGATGTCCTCCTTGGCCGGGTTGGTGTCGTCGAAGCGCAGATTGCAGGTGCCGTTGTTTTCGCGGGCGATGCCGAAGTTCAAGCAGATCGACTTGGCGTGACCGATGTGGAGATAACCGTTGGGCTCCGGGGGGAAACGCGTGACGATTTTTTGGTGGCGGCCGGCGGCGAGGTCGGCCGCTACGATGTCGCGGATGAAATCGCTGGGGTTGGCAGGAGCGGGCGTGGCGTTGGGCTCAACGGTCATAAAGGCGCAACTTGCAGAGCCCGGCGGCGGTGGGCAACGCTACATTTAAGCCCAGCGGACATCCGGCGAATTTCCGGTTGGTGAATGCAGCGTGCCTGTTTGGTGCCAAGACCCAAAATGCGACCCTCGCGGTGAGCGGGCGGGGCCGCCCGTGGCTTCGGAGTCTTTGATTACGGGCTGGGCCGGGGCGCGATGTTTTGCAGCCAATAGCCACCGTTCTCCTTGTACGCCGCGTACCCGGTTTCGCCGAGGGCGGCGGTGACTTTGGCGGTGACCTCGCTGGCCAGTGCGGTGAGCGCGGTGTTACGGGCCTCGCCTTTCAGGTTGGGATCGCTTCTAATCGCTTGGGTGCGGCTTTCTACATCCTTGGATAGTTCGTAGACGGTGATCGCGTTTTCTTTCGGCAGCGCGAGACGCTCGGTCAGACAGAAAATTTCCCGGTAGTATCCATCTTGGGACCGCTGGTATTCGGTGTAACGGGCGGTGCCGATGCTGGCTTGGATTTGGTTTTTTAGCGCGGTCTCGGCCTCTCTTAGCTGCTTTTTCGCCGCCTCGTCGTTGGGGGTGGAACGGGGGTAGCCAAACTTAAGGTCGAAATCGCGTTGCAGACTGAAAATGGCACGAAACTCCCGCTCGGACGGGCCAAATGCTTTGAGTTGATTGCGGAGGATTTCGGAATGATTTGAGGAGCGCAGTTCGTACTCTCTCAGCTCCTGCGGGGTTAAAAGTACGGCCAGATCGGCGCGCTTTTCCTTTTCGAGTAAGACGAGCTTTTCGCGGTCTTCGTGTAGCAAGCGACCTTGAGCTTTATGGTAGATTTCCGAGTCGAGTTCATTGTAGTCTTCGAGGATGGTTTGCAGCGCGTCGATCTTGTCCTTGTCGGTCAGCCCGAATTTGCGCTCCTTCTTTTTCTGGTACTCAGGGTCCTCTTTATAACAATCACCGAGTGCGGTCTTGATTGCTTGTCCTTCCTCTTTCCCAAGTGCGCGTAACAAGCTGAGCGTTTTGGCATCGCCGCTGAACCAATTGTTAAAGTTTGGGTTCCAGTATTGGCCCGTATCGGTGGGTTGCAGGGCTGCGCGGCGGGCGGCGAACTGTTCATGAATCAGCGCGGTTACGATTACTTTGATGATTTTCTCGGGAAAACCGGCGTTTTTCAGGGCCTGGGTCCACTGCACCGGCGCGTCGCCAGTGACCAAGTTTTGCCAAATGGGAGCCTTCGTAGAGCTGCGTTCCGCCTTGTCCGAAGTCAAAGCCGAGGCACCTCCAGAGTTCGTCGGTTGTAGTGAGTCGCCGGTGCGGAGCGAGTCTTTCGCCACGTAGACGAGCAGCACGAGGTTGGTGAGGAGCGAAAGTGCGAGTACCAGCTTCAGGGTAGGTTTCATGCAGGAGTCGTTAGGGGTCAAATCAGCCGGCAAGATGCAGCGATGGTGACGCGACGCCAGACTTAATCAGTTTCCCCGCTAGGCCGATTGGCGGCAAGGCCCGCTGCTGTTGTTGTAAACAAGGTCCCGTAATTTGCGTTTGCCGCAGGCGGGGGCGGCGTCTCAATGCCCGTCTCTTTTCATGTATCTCAAGGCCCTCAAGCTCCACGGTTTCAAGTCCTTTGCCGACGCCTCGACTCTGCGCTTCGAACCCGGCGTCACCGCCATCGTGGGGCCCAACGGCTGCGGCAAATCCAACGTCGCCGACGCCATCCGCTGGGTGCTTGGCGAGCAGTCCGCCAAAGCCCTCCGCGGCGGCAAGATGCAGGACGTCATCTTCGAGGGCGCCGACACCCGCAAACCGGCCCAGTTGTGCGAGGTTTCCCTCCTGCTCACCGATTGCGAAAAACAGCTCGGCAGCGAGTTCCATGAGATCGAAATCATGCGCCGCGTCCACCGCGACGGCCAGGGCGAGTACTTTTTCAACGGCCAGCCGTGCCGCCTCAAGGACATCCAGAAGCTGTTCATGGACACCGGCATCGGCCGCACGTCTTACTCGATCATGGCGCAGGGCCAGATTGACCAGATCCTCTCCTCCAAGCCCGAGGAGCGCCGCGCTGTGTTCGAAGAAGCCGCGGGTATCACCAAGTACAAATCCCAGCGCAAGGAGGCCCTCTCCAAGCTGACCCTCACCGACGCCAATCTTGTCCGTGTGGCCGACGTGGTCACGGAAATCGCCCGCCAGATCGGTTCGCTGCGTCGTCAGGCGACCAAGGCGTTGCGTTATAAAAAACTCATCTGGCGCCTACGCCACCTTGCGCTGGCCCATCACGGCTACAACTACGCCCAGGTCAGTGCCACCCTCACGCATTTGGAGGAGCAGGTTATCCAGTTGCGCGCGGCCGCCGAGACCCGCCGCACCCACCTGCAACAGCAGCAGTCCGCCCTTGAGGGCCAGAAAACCCGTCGCACCCAGCTCAACCAGCGCGTGCAGGAGGCCCAGCAGGCGGTTTTCGATCTGCGTTCGGAAAAGGAGCAAGCCGAGAACGCCGCCAATCTTTCCCTGATCAAGTGCTCCGGTTTGTCCGACCGCTTGGAGGCGTCGCGCGCCAGTTTGGGCGAGCTCGACATGCAGCTCCACGAGTTGTCCTCGCAGGTCGACACTGGCGCGCAGGATAAACAGATGCAGCTCGCCCTGCTCGGCGGCTCCGACGCCGTGTTCCAGGACCGCAACCGCGAGCTCGCGGTCGTCGAAGCCGAGTCCACCAAGCTCGAACAGGAGTTGCAGCAAACCAAGTTCCAGATCTTGCAGTTCGAGAGTAACGTCGCCCGCCTGCGCACCGATTGCTCCAGCTACGAGGTCGATCAAAAAACCTCCGCCCACCGGCACGAATCGGTTGCCGGCGAACTCGAAAGCCTGCGCCAGCAGCAGTCCTCGGCCGCGCAGCAACTCTCCGAGCTCAATGCCCGCGTCGAGGAGGCCACCGTCGCCAAGGCCCGCGCCCACCAGGAAACCCAAGACGTCCAGATCCAGATTGGCGATCTCACCCGCGAATTCCGCGACGGGCAGAAAAAGCTCCAGGACATCGACCGCCAGCTCGCCCAGCGCACCGCGCGGCTCAATTTGCTCAAGCAGCTCGCCGAAAAGTTCGAGGGCTTCGGTGAGGGCGCGAAAGCGATTCTCCAGGGCCGCCTCGCGCCGGCCCTCGGCGAAACCACCGCCACGCCGATTACCAAGGGGCTGGAGGTCCACCCCGCCCACGCCAAGGCCGTCGAGGCCCTGCTCGGTTCGGCCGTCGAGGCGATTAACGTGGCTGACGTCGCCACCGCGCAGAAAATCCTCGCCCAGCTGGAGGTCGAACAGATCGGCGCCGCGGTGCTGCAGATTTCAAATTTCAAATCTGAGGTTTCAAATCCAGCGGCCACGCCGCTACCACCCGGCCTGACCCCGGCGACCGCAGCCTTGGTCAACTTCGATCCGGCGCACCCGGCCGCCGCCCTCCTCGGCGCCTGCTATGTGGCCGAAAACCTCCACGCCTTCCTCGATTTCTGGCGCGACCACCCGAGCTTCCAATTCCTCGCCGTGGCCACCGCCAAGGGCGAAGTGGTCGACCGCCGCGGGCTGATTTTTGGCGGTTTCGCCAAAAAATCCAACAACAGCATCGTTCAGCGCGAAATCGACATTCGGGAAACCGCCCGGTTGCAGGCCGAAGATCAACACGCCCACGATGGCCAAAAGGCCGTCATCGACAGCCTCAGCGTGCGTCTGGCCGAGGCCGAGTCCTCCTTGGAGGAGAAGCGTGCCGAAGTGCTCGAAGCCTCGCAAAACGTGGCCACCGTCCAGTCCGAGGAGCGCAACGCCCAGCGCTCACTCGAGGAGATCGGCTCCAAGGCCAATCGCATGGAATCGGAGCTGCAAGGCCTCGAAGCCCAGCGCAACGAGACCCAGACGCGGTTTGAGCGCGCCCGCACCGCGCTCGCCGATGCGAACGCTGCCGTCGAAGCCGGTCGCGCCCGCATCAACGAAATGGAGACGCGCCTCACCGAGTTGCGTGCCGACCGCGATATGAAGCGCGAAAACCTCGGCCAAGCCCGCCTCGACCTCGCCGACTGCCGCCAAAAGGTCGAGGTGCTCGACCGCGGCATCGCCGACATGGAACGCCGCCGCAACCAACTCTCCGGGATTTTGGTGCAGCGTCAGCAGGAGGTGGAAGTGTGGACCGAGCAGATTGCCTCGCTGGAAGTGGAAAGCGGCAATCAGAAGGCCCGCGCCGCCCAGATCGCTGAAACCCTCGTGGTGGCCCAGCAGCAGGTGGAGCAGATCCGCATTGAACTCGGCGAGGTTGAGCGTTCGATCGGCGGGGTGGAAAACTCCCAGGACGGCATTCGCACCGACGCGGAGAAGGCCCAGTCCGATTTCAGCCGCTGCGAAGTTGCACTGGCCCAGAACAAGTCCCGCGCCCAGTTCCTCGAGGAGGACGTCCAACGCGAGTTCCAGATCCGCGTCGGCCACTACGACTGGCGCGCCATCCTCTGGCGCTCGGACGACGATCCCCCCGACCTCAAAATGCTCGATCTCGACGACGACGAGGATGAGGACGCCGAGCCTATAGCTAAGAGCTTGGAGCTGGGAGCTAAGAGCTCGGAGCTAGGAGCTAAGAGCTCGGAGGCACTTTCGGTAGATGGCGACGTATCGGCTGCACCGGCCACCCCAGTCTCCGCTGATTCGTCAGCGGAAACCGCCGCCGCCTCGACCGAGGCTGCGCCGGTGAAGCGCCGCAAAAAAAAGGGGCCCAAGCCTGACCCGACCGACGACGATCTGGTGGCGCTGGAGAAATCCGCCGACTGGGGTTCGATCAAGGTCGAGGTCGACGCCCTGCGTCAGCGCCTATCCAGCATGGGCGCGGTCAACACCGGCGCGATCGAGGAGTACGCCGAACTCAAGCAACGCTACGACTTCCTCAAGGGGCAGAGCGACGACTTGAACAACGCCAAGGCCGATTTGATCAAGACCATCGACGAGATCAATCAGACCTCGATGACCCAGTTCCAGATCACCTTTGACCAGATCAAGAAGAACTTCGTTTACACCTTCCAGACACTGTTTGGCGGCGGTATCGCCAACCTGGAGTTGGTCATGACCGACGACATTCTGGAGAGCGGCATCGAGATCACCGCCCAACCGCCCGGCACCAAGCTCAAGGGCATCACCCTGCTCTCCGGCGGGCAAAAGACCCTCACCGCTGTGGCGCTGCTCTTCGCGCTTTATATGGTGAAACCCTCGCCGTTCTGCTTGCTCGACGAATTGGATGCGCCGCTCGACGAATCGAATATTGGGCGCTTCACCAACCTGTTGGGCAAATTCGTGGATAACTCCCAATTCATTATCATCACCCACAACAAGCGCACGGTTTCGGCCGCGCAGGCCATTTACGGGGTGACCATGGAGGAGCGCGGCGTGTCCAAGACCGTCTCGATGAAGTTTAACGCCAACAAGGGCGACCTTGAGTCGCACCAGGAAAATATCGCCGAGTCAGTGCGCGGGGCTAAAAGCACGCTTGGGACTTAAGCAGGTCTGTACCTGCGTGAAACTCCCCAAAGTTAAACTGTGTTGGAACGGCTCGGGCGTGCCGGCGGACTGGCGCCTCGGGCTTTTTGGTGGTTATTCGCGTAGTCTCGGCGGCCGGCGGATCGGCTGGGTGATCAGCCTGCGAGGTGCCTTGGCCTGGCTGGGCGCCCTGGCGGTGGTGGGCTATTTTACCGGCGCGCTTCTGCTCTGGGTGGCCCTGGAGCGCCGGCCCTACAACTACGTCACCTACACGGACCTGATTTTGCCTAAGCGCTGGAGTGGAGTGGGCAAACTCCGCGGGAAGGCGCAAATCGCCGAGGGGCTCGACGATATCAAAGCCAAGCGCTGGGGCGCCGGTCTGGCCAAACTGCGCAACGGGATTGGGCGTTATCCCGAGGAGATCGAGGGGCGCTTGGTGCTCGCCGACCTTTACCTGTCCATGAAGGCGCGCAAGCAGGCGATGGCCGTCTATGCGGGCGGTTTGCAAACCCGGTATCCCGGCCGGGAGTATGTAGCCAAAGTGATTCAGGTGGCCGCCCAGGCCGAAGATTTTGACGGGTGGGTAGGCGCCTGCGATCAGGCCCTCGCGCGGGTGGCGGGCCAGCCGAATTTGGACGGCGAGCACCGCTGGTTGATCCAGGAAAAACTCCGCGCGTTGATCGCCGCCGAGCGCACCGACGAGGCCCTCGTCCTCGCGGAGGCCGAGGGTGAAAGCCCCCATCCCGCGATCAGTGAACTTCGGGTACTGGCCCTGCTTGCCGCGCACCAACCCGCCGAGGCGGTGAGGTTTTTGCAGGCCTGGTCGGAGCGCACCGGCCCCAAGGCGGACCAACAGATTTTGCGCCTGCAAGTGCGGGCCTATCGTGAGGCGGGCGAACTGGCTGCCATGGGGCAAGCGCTGGAAACCCTCCGCCAGCTCACTCCGGTCGATCCGCGCCCCTACGTTTACGCGATCCTTCAGTGGCTCTTGGCGGGTCAACGCGATGAGGCCAAGCGGGTCATGGAGTCGTTTTACCTGCGCTTCGGCAGCACGCCCCAATACCTGCAGATCCTCGCCGCGCCCCTCGGCGAGATTGCGGAACGCGAACTGTTGGAACAACTGATCGCCTTTGCCCGCCAGCAGGGTTTTGCCCTCACCCCGCTGCGACACGCGTTGGTGCAGGCCCTGATGGAACGCGGCGACTGGCGCGAGGCGGGCGGGCTAGTCAGGGAACTCGCGGCGGACCCCAAAGCCGACCCCGCCGCCACCGCCTGGTATGAGCTGTTGAACGCGCACGTGAATGCCGCCCTCGACCCGTCCGAAGGGACCCAATCCACCTTGGTGAGTTTGGTCCGCAGCCGGCAGTTTTCGCTGGGTTTTTATAAGGGATTGATTCGCAGCCTGGAGCGGGCCGGGCGGGTGGCCACGGCGCGTGAGGTCGTCACCTTTGCCCAAGGGGTTTATGCCCAAAATCGGGCGATCGAAGCGCTGCGGGCGGAGCTGGAGGGGGCGATCGCCGCCGAGTCGGCCCGCAAAGAGCAAGCCGACCAGCTGGCCGCCGAGTCTCGGCGGGTGGTGCGAGCGCAAGTGCAGGCAGCCACCGAGGCGGCGGCCCACCCTTTGCCGGTGGCGGCCCGGGCCGCGTGGACCGAAGAGTCGTTTTTTGCCTACCAAGCGAACGCGCGCCAACCCGGTGACAACGCCCCGGCGTTGCAGGCGATTCGCGATCTGCGCCGGGCTAAACCCGACTGGTTGGGCCGGCGGGAACCCGATGTGTCCCTGATGGAAATTCGCCTGCTCGGCGTTGGCGGGGATGTGCTCGGGCTGCGCCTGGCGGTGCGTCGTTATTTGACAGGCGAGCGCCTGCGCGGGGAGCAGGTCTTGGACGCCGCCCGGGAATTGCATGCCGGCGAGCATCCGCAAGAGGCCTTGGTGGTGCTGCGCGAGGTGGTCGCGAAGATGCCGGATTACCGGTTTGCCCAGGAGATCTTGGCCGAGTGGACGCCCCGGCCGCCAGCGCAGCTAATGCCACCGGTTGGCCAAGTAGAATGACCGCTTCTAGGGGCAAAAACGGATTGCGAGTCGAAGGGGGCGGTCTTTACGATTTCTTCTTTAAGCTTCGCTAAAACCGCGTCGCCGTCGCCCACCTCCTAACCTCATCGTCCATGCCCATCGCCATTGGTTCCAAAGCGCCCGACTTCACCCTCAAGACCAAGACCGTTGAAGGTCTTAAAGATATCAAGTTAAGCGACAACTTCGGCAAGAAGCAGACCGTGCTGCTGTTCTTCCCGCTCGCCTTCACCGGCGTTTGCACCACCGAGCTCTGCGATATTTCCAATGGTCTCTCCGAGTACAGCAACCTGGGCGCCGAGGTCATCGGCATCAGCGTGGACAGCCCCTTCGCCCTCGAGGCCTGGGCGACTGCCAACAAGATCACCATTCCTCTCGTCTCCGACCTGAATAAGGAGACCACCAAGGCTTACGGCGTGCTCTTCCCGGGCTTGGCCGGCATCGGCGACACCTCGGCCCGCGCCGCTTTCGTGATCGGGCAGGATGGGGTGGTGAAATACGCCGAGCAGACCGCCACCCCGAAGGACCTGCCGAACTTCGCCGCCGTCAAAGCCGCCCTCGCCAAATAAGCCCTTAGTTTACGCCGCGCCGAATCCCCTTTCGGCGCGGTTTTTTTTACCGTTTTACCGTTAACCACCACGCAATCCTACCTCGATGAGTCTCCCGAATCCCTTCAACACCCTCCAGGCCTTCTCGGCCAACGGCGTCTCCCACAAGTTCTACTCGTTGCCCGCGCTCGAGCAGGCTGGCTTCGCCATCAAGAAGCTGC
This sequence comes from Rariglobus sp., assembly GCA_044353465.1. Taxonomy (GTDB): domain Bacteria; phylum Verrucomicrobiota; class Verrucomicrobiia; order Opitutales; family Opitutaceae; genus Rariglobus. The sequence goes on from JBILBW010000076.1 coordinate 9,347, forward strand.
CCGTCTCGATCCGCATCGTGCTGGAGTCGCTGTTGCGCAACGCCGACGGCAAGCGCGTCTCCGAGCAGGCCATTCGCGATCTCGCCGGCTGGCAGGCCAAGGCCGCCCGCACCGAGGAGATTCCCTTCGTGGTCGCCCGCATCGTGCTGCAGGACTTCACCGGCGTGCCCCTCTTGGTGGATCTCGCCGCCATGCGCTCGGCAGTGGCCCGCATCGGTAAAAACCCGAAAATCATCGAGCCGCTCGTCCCGGTGGATCTGGTGGTGGACCACTCCGTACAGGTCGATTTCGCCGGCTCGGCCGACGCCCTCGCCAAGAACCTCGACCTGGAATTCTCCCGCAACCGCGAGCGTTACCAGTTCCTCAAGTGGGGCATGCAGGCCTTCGAAACCTTTAAGGTTGTCCCCCCCGGCATCGGTATCGTTCACCAAGTTAACTTGGAGTATCTGGCCAAAGGCGTCCTCAAGGACGGCCAGGGCGTGTACTACCCCGACACCCTCGTCGGCACCGATTCGCACACCACGATGATCAACGGTCTGGGCATCGTCGGCTGGGGCGTGGGCGGCATCGAGGCCGAGGCCGGCATGCTCGGCCAGCCGGTTTATTTCCTCACCCCCGACGTGGTCGGCGTGTACCTCACCGGCGCTTTGCGCGAAGGCGTCACCGCGACCGACCTCGCGCTCACCCTCACCCAGATCCTGCGCAAGGCCAAGGTCGTGGGCAAATTCGTCGAGTTTTACGGCCCGGGCGCCGCCGCCCTGCCGGTGGTCGACCGCGCCATGATCGCCAACATGGCCCCCGAATACGGCGCGACCATGGGCTTTTTCCCGATCGACGTCGAGTGCGGCAACTTCCTGCGCGCGACCGGCCGCAACGAGGCCGACATCGCCGTCTACGAGGCTTACTACAAGGCCCAGGGCCTGTTCGGCATCCCGCAAAAAGGTGAAATCGAATACTCCAGCGACCTCGCGCTCGACCTCGCCACGGTGGTTCCGTCGGTCGCCGGCCCCAAGCGCCCCCAGGACCGCATCGAGTTGCCCAAGATGAAGCAGGAGTTCCACTCCGCCTTCTCCAAGCCCGTCACCGAGTCCGGTTTTGGCAAAAAGGCCGAGGATTTCTCGACCGTCTCCGCCCAGATCGACGGCACTCAGCTCGGCCACGGCTCCGTGCTGATCGCCGCCATCACCAGCTGCACCAACACCTCCAACCCGTCCGTCATGCTCGCCGCCGGCCTGCTGGCCAAGCGCGCCGTGGAAAAAGGCCTCAAGGTGAACCCGTTGGTCAAATCCTCCCTCGCCCCCGGCTCGCGCGTGGTCACCGATTATTTGGAAAAGACCGGCCTCGCGCCTTACCTTGACCAGCTCGGTTTCCAGACCGTCGGCTACGGCTGCACCACCTGCATCGGCAACTCCGGCCCGCTCGATCCCAAGATCGAGGAAGCCGTGGTGAAAAACGACCTGGTCGCCGCCTCCGTGCTCTCGGGCAACCGCAACTTCGAGGCCCGCGTTCACCAGAACATCAAGAGCAACTTCCTCATGTCGCCCCCGTTGGTGGTGGCCTTCGCCCTCGCCGGCCGCGTCGACCTCGACCTGTCGGTCGACCCGATCGGCACCGGCAAGGACGGCCAACCGGTTTTTTTAAAGGACATCTGGCCCTCGTTGCAGGAAGTGCGCGATCAGATGCAGGCCGCGCTCAAGCCCGAGGTGTTCCGCAAGCTCTACAGCAACTTCGCCGAGCAGAATCCCAAGTGGAACGAGATCCCGTCGACCACGGGCAACGTTTACACCTTCGACGGCGCCTCCACCTACATCCAGGAGCCGCCCTTCTTCACCGACTTCTCGCTCACCCCCGGATCGATCAAAGAGATCAAGGGCGCCCGTGTCCTCGGCCTGTTTGGCGACTCGGTCACCACCGACCACATCTCGCCTGCCGGCGCCATCAAGAAGAGCTCGCCCGCCGGCAAGTTCCTCCTCGATAACGGGGTCAGCTTCGAGGACTTCAACTCCTACGGCAGCCGCCGCGGCAACGACCGCATCATGACCCGCGGCACCTTCGCCAACGTCCGCATCAAGAACCTGATGCTCGGCGGTAAAGAAGGCGGCAACACCCTTGGGCCGGACGGCGCCGAGACCTCGATCTACGACGCTTCGATTGCTTACCAGAAGCAGGGCGTGCCGTTGATCGTCATCGCCGGCCAGGAATACGGCACCGGCTCGTCGCGCGACTGGGCCGCCAAGGGCACCAACCTGCTCGGCGTCAAAGTCGTGGTCGCTCAGAGCTTCGAGCGCATCCACCGCTCGAACCTGGTCGGCATGGGCGTGCTCCCGCTGCAATTCAAGGAGGGCGTCACCGCCCAGAGCTTGAAGCTCGACGGCACCGAGACCTACGACGTGGTCGGTCTGACCGCCGCGATCAAGCCCCAGCAGGATCTGACCCTTCAGGTGACCCGCAAGGATGGCACGGTCGAAAACGTTTCGGTGCGCTGCCGCATCGATACGCCCATCGAGATCGATTATTACCAGCACGGCGGCATTCTCCCCTACGTGTTGCGTCAAATCATTGCCGCCAACTAAGGCGTTTCGAGGTCTTGCAAAGGCGTTAGCTTGTTAAATATTCTCTCGCCAGCGCCTTTGCTCCGCAGTCGAACCTAGCTTTATTCAACCATGGCCGACGTCACCAAACCCTCCTTCCTTGTGGATACCTGCTCTGATCCGGTCGCGATCCGGATCGAAGGACGGGCCTCGTTTCAAAACAGCCCCAGCCTGAACGAGTTTTTTAACACCTTGGTGGCTCAGGGGCGGACCCGCTTTGTGATCGATTTCCAGAGCTGCAGCAGCATGGACAGCACTTTTTTGGGGGTGCTGGCCGGTGTCGCCCTCCAGTTGCGCAAGCAGCCCACTCCGGGCAGTCTGGTGCTGTGTCGGTTGGGTGAGCGTAACCTGGAACTGGTGCGCAATCTCGGTCTACACCGCTTGCTCACCGTCGATACGGCAACCTCCGCGGTGAGCACGGGGGCGTTGTCGGTCCTGCCCAATCTGCCTGCACAAGGCGAGTTGGAGAGTGCCCGGTCGGTTTTGGCCGCCCATGAAAACCTGGTGGCTGCCGATGCTGCCAACCAAGCCAAGTTTCAGGACGTGCTGAGCTTTTTAAAGAGCCGCGTGCAACAGGGCTGAGGCTGCTCGGTTTTCCTTGGGGGAGGTGGCGACTTGTCCGTTTCCTAAAGCAAAAAAGCTGCACCCTTTTGGGTGCAGCTTTTGTGTGCCTGAAGCGATCTGCGTTCGGTGGCGAAGCGGAGAGTCTCAAATGAGCCCGAGCTTCATTTTACCCTCTTCGCTGATCATCGACTGGTTCCATGCCGGCTCCCAGGTTATGCGCACATCGGCGGCGGCCACCCCGGGAACGAGCAGGATTTTGGTTTTGGCGTCTTCGGCGATCGCCGGCCCCATGCCGCAGCCGGGGGCGGTCAACGTCATGGCCACTTCCACCTTGTAGCCAGCTTCGGGAGCGGTGTTTACGGAAACGTCCATCGAGTAAACCAAGCCAAGATCAACGATGTTCACCGGAATCTCGGGGTCATAGACCTTTTTGAGCTGGTCCCAGACGGCTTCAGGGTCGGGGGCGCCGTCGGCCAAAGTGGCGGCGTCCACCGTGTCGGTGGCAACTTGCTCGCCGATCACATCAGCGTCCTTGCCGTCGATGCGGTAAAGGCCGTTGTCGCCCTGCACCGTGTAAGTGCCGCCCAGCACCTGGTGGATAAACACCTGGGCGCCGGCAAACAGGGTGTGCTTATCGCCGCTGGGGATTTGGGTGACGACGACGTCACGGGTGAGAGTGCGGTTTTTATCGGCGGACATAAAGGTGGGTAGCGTTAATTAGCGGGCGTTTGGTGAATCAGTCCGGCCAGAATTGACGCGCACAGTCAGACGACAAGCAGTTTGCGTGCGAGAAAACGCTCTTGGTTTACATAGAGGTTTTTGAACAAACACCTCCCAGCGGCACGACGCTCATATTCAGATCCACACTCGTTGTGGTGTTGCGCGTGAACGCAGGGAAGCGTCGTAAGCGTCCGGTCTTCCGACCTCGGAAGAGGCATAGCGCGGAGCCAAAGCTATGTCATAATGGTGACCAATCTGACATAGCCGGTGGCCACTCATGGTAACCCATATGAGGAGCGCCTATGCGCCCAACTCCTGCGATCAGCAGCTCGT
>JBILBW010000077.1:0-13536 GCA_044353465.1 Rariglobus sp.
AACACGGCCGTTAAGCCCCGAGCAGCCAATGGTAGTAGGGCGTTAGGCCCCGCGAGAGTAGGTTGTTGCCAGGTTTATGCCCCGTAGATTGCGAAAGCACTTTACGGGGCTTCTTCGTTTTTAGGCCTCGTTCATTATGGGCTCATTTCGTTAATTTTTTTGGAAATTTATTAGGCTATTGCGTGTCGTTCAGCGCATTTAGTGGGTAAAATCGAGCTGGTTTTAACAACCAAAAACTTGTATCTCACGAACGGTTGAGTTCGATCAGTTGCATTACTAGTATTTACTGAGCGGTACTTATTAAAGCAGGCGGTGGTGGTGCAGCCCCGCTTCGCAGCGAATCGAACGGGCGGCCAGAACCTGGGCCAAACGAGCTTGGTTGGTTTGTACCTGAGTCCTCGACGCCACCGGGTGGTTTAAATGATAAACCAACGCCCGGCCGTGGACCAACTTACGCTGCCGCCCCAAATGATACAGCCGACTGCACAAATCGGAATCCTCCATTCCCCAACCCGCGTAAGCCTCGTCAAAGCCGTTGACGGCCACCAAGTCATCGCGCCAGATGGCAAGATTGCAGCCAATTAATCCCCGTTGGCCCTGATTTTTACGAACTATCGGGAAGGGGAGGCGAACGGCTTTAAACAAACCGCTGAGTCGCCCGGTGAACGCGAGGCCCAGCAGGGAAACGCGCCCGGCGACAAAGTCCACGACGGCTGATTCTTTAATAAACGCCCGGCGCCCTTGGACAAAAAAGCCAGCCTCGGCCAGCCGGGCGTGGTCGGCTATAAACTGGTGGGATGGCACGCAATCGCCGTCGAGAAAAACAATGTAAGGCTGGGTGGCCTTGGCGATGGCCTGATTTAAAATAATGGTTTTACGAAACCCCTGATCCTCGTGCCAGCAGTGTTTAATGCAGGCCCCCAGTTGAAGTTTATGCCGCAGAATGACGTTTGCCGTTTCCGGTTTAGACCCGTCGTCGGCAACGATGATTTCCGCCGGAGTCATCGTTTGCCGGTACAAAGCGGTCAGAATACACCCCAATGCCGCGGGTTGGTTGTAGGTGCTGACGATAACGGTGAAGGCAGCTTGGCTCATGAGGACCTAAGGCCAATGAGGCGGGGAATTTTTTTAAATTCTTTAATACACCGTTCTGACCGCCGCGATAAATAATCCCGAATGAGCTGCCACTGGTGTGGTCGGGCGATGGTTTGCGGGGGAATCTGCAGTTCGGGGCAGATACGGGCCAGTTCCACGAGGGTCGCCGGCATTGCCCGCTGGGCCAGGTGGACGTTGTCCATAAGGAAGAAGGGCATGAGGCGACCGTGCTTATCTATTAGTTGGTGCGTGGTTTCTATAAATTTGGCGCCGCTCTTTGCGCACCGGTCTTTGGCACCGGCATTAAACAGGGTGGCGGCTTTTTGCCGCTGCTCCCAAGTGCCAACCGCGACCAATTCGGCCTCGGATTTTTCATAGTCAACCCCACGGTGTTTTTTGCTGAACCGGGGAGGGGTGATGTTGTACACGATCACCTTATAGCCCAACGCCATAATCTCGCGTACGACTTTGAAGTATTCATCCAGGCAGGCGTCCACTGCGGCCTCGAGGTGGATGGTTTTCTTATGAGCTTGTTTCACCAAGTGAACCCGGCAGTCAATTTCCCCAAAGGAGAGCAGGATGTAATCGTCTAGCGAAGCCTTGCTGGCAATGACCGCCAATAAACTCTCCCGGCCCAGAATGGTCGTGCCGCTTTTGGTGAGGTTGTAGGCTAGGGCGGGACCGATGTGGTGGGTTTTAAACCACAGTAGTTGATCCAAGGAGGTTGCCGGCCAGTTGGGCTGAATTCGATCCAAGCCACTAAAAAAGGAGGAATGGCTGTCGCCAATACAGTGAATTGTAGGGGAGCTGGACATTTTATAATTAAGACATAATGACGAACCGTTTTTTTACCGCTAATGGACGCTAAGGGGCGCTAATAAAACCGATTAAATGATCTTAGGAATTAGCGTCCATTAGCGGCTTAAAAATCAGTGGATTGGGGGTTCGTCCTGTTATGTGTCAATAGTTGGTGTCTTTGGGGTTACATGTTCGTAGAGACGGCAGTAGCGCATAAAAGTCGAGAAGGCGGTGGAGAAGGCTATATATAGACCCGGGAAACCGTCGAGGAAACCGGCCCGCAGGATGTACGCGCGGAAAAAGCGCCACGCGGGGCGGCTGATGATTTGTAGGATGGAGGCTTCAGTTTTTCCGGCTTCAAGCTGTCGCTTTAAAAAATAATCGGAAAACACGACCATTTTTTGCACATGCGAACTGATCGTTGGATTGGAGAAATGATAGAGGTCGCCTTCGAGCCGCGTTACGGGGCCTTCGAGTTGAATGGAATCATGCTCGGCCGAGCCGGCCCATTTACCGGCGCTATGCTTGAACAAACGCAGGCTTAAATCGGGATACCAGTCGCCGTGGGTGATCCAACGGCCCAGAAACCAGACTTTCCGGGGAAAGCGGGCCCCGGCGAAGGAGTCAGCTTGGCCTGAAGCGAAGAAGTTAATGATGTCGGTTTTGAGCGCCGGGGAAACTTCCTCGTCGGCATCGAGTGCCAGGACCCAGGGTTGGGTGACGAAACCCAGCGCGAGGTTTTTGGTGTCACGGTAGCCCAGCCAGGCGGATGTTTCCACGCGCGCGCCATAGGAGCGGGCGATTTCCGCAGAGTTGTCGGTGGTGTTGTTGAGGACGACCACGATTTCGGCGACCCAGCCATGCACGCTCGCCAGCAGGCGCGGCAGATTACGCGCCTCGTTGCTGGCGATGATGGGGACACTGATGGGCAGGAGGAGGGACATGGATGACGATTAAATTAAGAGCTTGGGTTTACAGGATGGGGGGGAGGAATGAAAAGCACGGAGTTGTAAAACGTTAGGATGGGCGGACAGCCAGGATGCGGCATTTTTTAACCACAAAAAACGTAAAAACTCACAAAACCAGTCATCGGAATTCGTTCGGTTTGGTTTTGCGTCATTTTGAGCCCGTTGCGGTTAACTCACCGTTTGGATTGGGCTTGGGGTGGTTTGGGCGTGCTCTTTGATACGCGATTTTCGCCCCTCTTAAAATTGTCGAGGAAACCTTTGGGCTTGATGTAAACTACTGAAAGTCATTGCCTGCGACAAATGCGGTTCGCTTCTTCCCAGTCTGCCGACAGTTTTTGGACTCAGTCCAAGGATGCCAAGCGGCTGATGGTGCTGGACCTAGGTTTTTTGGGGGATACCGTTCATCTGATTCCGGCGCTCTGGGCTATTCGGCAGGCGTGGCCGAAGGCTGAGCTGCATGTTATGGTGGCTGAGCACATTAAATCCCTGATGCAGGTCACTCCGTGGGTGGATCAAGTGTGGGGGTATCCGCGTTTTCCCAAAGGCCCTAAGCCGTGGCAGGATTTCGGACGAGTGAAAGCGCTGCGGCAGGCAAAGTTTGATGCGGTGATCAACCTCAACGGGTCCGACCGGTCCAGTTGGCTGACCTTTTTGTCGGGCGCCCGGTGGCGGCTGGGCCGCCGACCCTTGGATGGGGGCGGTTGGGGTTGGGGGCGGTTATTTACCCATGTGGTCGAGGTGCCGTTTAAAACCGAGCCGGTCTATTGGCAGCGCTGGCGCTGTGTGGCCGCTACCGGGGCGCCTGTGGGGAAAGAGCCCGTGTTTAATGTCAGTATCAATCCAAGCGCACGGCGTTTGGCGGGTATTGCGGAAGGCGATGACGGCCGCTATATTCATCTGAGTCCATTTACTACAGCGGACCGTCGCGAACTGCCGCTGCCGCAATTGGTGGAGCTGATGACTGCATTGAACGAGCGATTTCCTGAGCTTAAGTGGGTTGTTTCCGCGGCACCCAACGAACGCGAGCGAGCGAAACTTGAGGACTTACTGAAGCGGCTGCCGTTTACGCCGTGGAAGGTATTTGCCGGTAATCTGGACTTAATGGGCCTCGTCAGTGTTCTGGGCGGAGCTCGGCTACACTTGGGCGGTGATTCCGGCGGGATTCACCTGGCTGTGATGGCCAATACGCCAACGGTTTCTTGGTTTCGACTGAGTGAATCGGTCAAGGAGTGGGCCCCGCACGGAAAAACCAGTCGAGTCATCGTTAGCCCGGCACCGGAGGAGCATTGCCTCTGCGGTATCGACATCGAATTACTTATCGAGGCGGTTAACGAATTGGCAGGATTGAAAGCAATGGATATGTCGGTGTAGTAATAGACCATGCAGACCTCGGTCCCCATCGTTTTCATTCATGAAGGCTACGGCAAGTATCTGCCTTATGCTCTTTACCAGGCGAAAGCCTATGGCGGCGATTCGTCCGTCGTATTATTGGGCGGGGCGGTTGATTATAATGGGATTTTGAATGAGTCACTCGTTTCCCTGGCGATTCCGGAAGTGGATGAGTTTAAGCGGGTATACCGGCATATGTCTACCCGTGCCGTTAAGTTTGAATTATTTTGCTGGCTACGCTGGTTTTACCTTTTGGGTTACATGCGCAAAAATGCGATCGATGCCGTTTGGTATTTTGATTCAGATGTGCTGATTTTTGGGAGCCCGGCTGAATGGGCTAAATTGTACCCGGATTTAAGCCATGGCTGCGCGTTTTCAGTGCCTGAATCGTTGCAGCGTGAATCTATCGGTGCCGCCTCTGCTCACGTGAGTTATTGGAGCCGGAGTCGGCTGGAGGAATTTTGCCGGTTTTGTATTGATAGTTATGTTAATCCCACACTTTCAGCACTTTATGCGTCGATGTGGTCAATTCATCATCAAGTTGGAACCGCCGGGGGCGTTTGCGATATGACATCGCTGTTTTTGTATGCTAAACTTCATTTCAGTACGGTTGTTTCTTTGAGTAAAATCCACTCCGGTGGTGTTTTTGACCATAATGTAAACATTTCGGAGAACTATGTCGAATCGGAATATGCGCTGGAGGCTGGGCTTAAAAAGATTTATCGCCTTGGGCGGAACCTTGAGTTTGGGTTGTTGAACGGGGGGCGGGTTGAAGCGCGAGCAGTTCATTTTCAGGGTAATGCTAAGAAATCTATGCTTCAATACTATGGCGGAATGAGCGTGTTTGCTAATAATATATCCAATGCGTCGTATTGGCTTGCTCCTGTGAAGCGTAGATTAACTAAAATTTGCGGTAATAATAAATTATGAAAGCGGTCATCCTTGCCGGCGGTCTCGGCACGCGCATCAGCGAAGAGACCCATCTCAAACCCAAGCCCATGGTGGAAATCGGGGGCCGACCCATACTCTGGCATGTGCTAAAATGTTATTCTGCCCACGGCATTAATGACTTCGTGATCTGTGCCGGATACAAGGGCTATGTAATCAAGGAATACTTCGCTAACTACTTTCTGCACATGTCGGACGTGACTTTTGACATGACCGGAAATACCATGGAAGTGCATCATCGCCGCTCCGAACCCTGGCGGGTGACCATTGTTGATACCGGTGATACCACCATGACCGGCGGGCGTTTGAAACGGGTGCGCGATTATATCGGCAACGAGCCGTTTTGCTTCACCTACGGAGATGGCGTGGGCAACGTGAATATTACCGAGTCGATCGCGTTTCACCACCGCGAAGATCGCCAAGCCACCCTCACCGGCGTGCAGCCCCCCGGCCGTTTTGGTGCCCTCAACATCGACGGCCACTCGGTGAGGAGCTTTCAGGAAAAACCCGAGGGCGACGGCAGCTGGATTAACGGTGGCTTTTTCGTGCTCAACCCATCGGTCTTCGACCTGATCGACGGCGACTCCACGATTTGGGAACGCCAGCCGCTGGAGAGCCTCGCCCAACAGAACCAACTGAGCATTTATAAACACCACGGTTTCTGGCAGCCGATGGACACTCTGCGGGACAAGCAGCACCTTGAAGAGCTCTGGGCTTCCGGCAAGGCTCCGTGGAAAACCTGGGCCTAAACCGCACCATGTCGTTCGCCAACACTTATAGCGGTAAACGTGTCCTGATCACCGGCCACACCGGCTTCAAGGGCGCCTGGCTGGCCGAATGGTTGCTCCAACTGGGGGCCGAGGTCACCGGCTTCGCCCTGCCACCGCCGACCACCCCCGCCCTGTTTGCCCAACTCGGGTTGGCCTCCCGCCTGCGCCACATCGAGGGCGACGTCCGCGACCCTCCCGCCGTTCGCGCCGCCGTCGCGGCGAGCCGTCCCGACGTCGTTTTTCACCTCGCCGCCCAACCGCTCGTCCGCCTATCCTATTCCCAGCCAGTCGAAACCTACGCGACCAATGTCATGGGCACAGTCAACGTGCTCGAAGCCGTGCGCCTGGCCGGGCGACCCTGCGTGGTCGTGGCCATCACCACCGACAAGTGTTACGAAAACAAGGAGTGGGTGCACAGTTACCGCGAAGAGGACCCGATGGGAGGCTACGATCCCTACAGTTCCTCCAAGGGCGCCGCAGAACTGGTGATTACCTCCTATCGCCGCTCCTACTTTTCGGCCGCCGATTCCCCGGTGAAACTCGCCTCGGCCCGCGCCGGAAACGTGATCGGCGGCGGCGACTGGGCCCTCGACCGCATCGTGCCCGACTGCATTCGCGCCCTCGCCAGCGGCTCCCCTATCCCCGTCCGCAACAAAGTCGCCACCCGCCCCTGGCAGCACGTGCTGGAGCCGCTTTCCGGTTACCTCTGGCTAGCAGCCTGCCTTCACCGCTCTCAGCTCTCAGCTCCCGGCTCCAAGCTCTCAGCTCATAGCTCCAAGCTCAGCAGCGCCTTTAACTTCGGCCCCGCTCTCGCTTCCAACCGCACCGTCGCCGAGTTGGTCCACGAAATCCTCAAACACTGGCCGGGCCAGTGGGACGATCAGAGTGACCCGCACGCCCTCCACGAGGCCCAACTGCTTAACCTGGCCACCGACAAGGCCCACCACTTCCTTGGCTGGTCGCCCGCTTGGACGTTTGCCGAAACCATCGCGCAGACCGTCCTGTGGTACCGTGAGTCCACGTCTGCCGACCGCGATCTTCACGACCTGACCACCAGCCAGATTTCAACCTACACCGCCGCCGCAAAATCGGCCGGAGTCACCTGGGCCGCCTAAATTAAAAAAAATCCGACTATGAGCATCACCGTCATCAAAGAAGGTAACGTCTTACGCATTCTCTCCTCCTCCGAGCCGATCCCCGAAAACACACCCCTAAAGTTGTTCACCCACGGCATTGATCCGTGGCAAGCCGCCCAACTGGAATCGGTCTTCCGCGAGGACGAAGACTGGGGGCATTCGCTCGATCACCTCATCGTAAAGGAGGCCAACTAATGGCACGTACCCTGCAACCCGGCGAACTGATCACTCTGCGTTGGCCCTTTACCGATCTCAATCGCGCGAAAAACCGTCCCGCCTTGGTCTTAACCGAGCCGGATTCCCGTGGCGATATCGAGGTCGCCATGATCACCAGCCAACTGGCCGACCCTGCCTCGCTGCTCATTGCGGAAAGCGATTACATGACCAGCGAACGTTTGCCGCTGGCCTCAGCGGTGCGCGTGGACCGCGTTCTCCTAGTCGCCGCCGATATCGTACAACGCCTCAGCGTGGCGCTTCGCCCCCAGGTGGTCGCCGCCGTGCGCAAGCGCGTCATCCTCAGTGATACCCGCCAGTACTCCGCCCTCGTCCACGCCGGCCAACGACCCGGCGATGACGCCGCCCACGCTCCGTGGGTCCCCGGCCAGACCATCCCCTATGCCGGCCGGGTGTTTAACCAAGACGAGGTCGAGGCCGCCGTCGGCTCCACCCTCGATTTCTGGCTGACCCTCGGACCCGAGGGCGAAGCTTTTGAGCGCGAACTGGCCGCCTTGCTCGGCGTGAAATATAGCCTTTTGGTCAACTCCGGCTCCTCGGCCAATCTGGTCGCCCTCGCCACCCTTACCACCCACAAGCTTCCCGCGCATAAACGCATCCAACCAGGCGACGAGGTCATCACCGTGGCGGCGGGCTTCCCCACCACGGTTTCGCCCATCCTCCAACTCGGAGCGGTGCCCGTTTTCATCGATAACGACCCGATCACCGGCAACATCCGCGCCGACCAACTCGCCTCGGCCTACGTGGCCGGAAAAACCAAGGCGGTCATGATCGCCCACGCCCTCGGTAACCCCTTCGACCTCAGCGCAGTTTTGGAGTTTTGCAAAACCCACGACCTTTGGCTTATTGAGGACAATTGCGACGCCCTCGGCTGCACCTACTCGCTACCCGTAACCCGCGCTAAAGCGCTGGGCCTCGATCACTTGCTCAAGCTCGCCGAAGCGAACGGCGCTGAGCTTAGAGCTGGTAGCTTGGAGCTTAGAGCTGGTAGCTTGGAGCTTAGAGCTGGTAGCTTGGAGCTTAGAGCTGGTAGCTTGGAGCTAGGAGCTAAGAGCTCTGAGCTAGGAGCTAGCAGCTCCCTGCTCTCAGCTCATAGCTCCGAGCTAGTAGCTCCTGGCTCCCTACTCTCAGATCAAGGCACCCAGCTCAAAATTCCGTTCATCAAGAACGGAATTTTGACAGCCTACACCGGCAGTTTTGGCGACATTTCAACCCAATCGTTTTACCCGCCCCACCACCTGACGATGGGCGAGGGTGGGGCGGTCAACATCATCAGTAAACCCCCGCTCAAAACCTACGCGGAAAGCTTCCGCGACTGGGGCCGCGATTGCTGGTGCCCCTCCGGCAAAGACGACACCTGCTGCAAACGCTTTGGCTGGCAGTTGGGGGAACTCCCCAAGGGTTACGACCACAAGTACATTTACAGCCACCTCGGCTATAATTTAAAACCCCTCGACCCCCAGGCGGCGATTGGTCGCCAGCAGCTCAAAAAGCTCCCCGCCTTCATCGAGGCGCGGAAACAGAACTGGGAAACCCTACGCGCTGGTCTGGCCGATTTGGATAACGTCTTCGACTTTACCCTACCGTCCCACGCCGTTCGCTGGATCCCACCCGGTGAACGGACCTCCGCAGCTAATAGCGGTGAGCTAGGAGCTAAGAGCCAGGAGGAAGGAGCTAAATGTTTGGAGCTACACGCTCCCAGCTCCCAGCACCAAGCTCAAAGCACCAAGCTCGCCGCTCCTAGCGCATTCGAATGGGATTCGAGCGGCAACCGCACGGATACTTCCTGGTTTGGCTTCATGCTACGGGTAAAGCCGACGGCACCCTTCAGTCACTCGGAGTTCGCCCGTCACTTGAACGAGAAGAACATCGGCAATCGCATGTTTTTTGGTGGAAACCTCCTCCGTCAACCCGTGTTTGTGCAACTACGCAAGGATCGCCCAGAGGCCATCCGTCTGGTGGGCGCCAAGGGGGCGACGATTACGCCGGTCAGTAGCGAAACGATCAGCGCGGCCTTCCCCGGCGCCGATGCCATCATGAACGAGGCGATTTTCCTTGGCACTTATCCGGGACTCACCCCCGCGATGCTCGCCTACGAAATCCAGGTGATACGCAATTTCGTGATGTTCCAACGTGCAAATCAGTTAAAAGTCTTCACTTCAATTTGCCAGTTGCCCAAGAAACACTAGGAACAGTCTATGCAATCGTTAAGCAATCAGGGGTGAATATCGGAGGTTTTCTGGTGCATCGTATTTTCGTGGTTAACCACAGCCGGAGTTGATTGATTTGTATACCTGCAAATAGAAAAATCAAGAAACGACACGAAAGCCAGAATAACCGGAATGCTTGAAAGTTCGAAATTAAAGGTTCTGAGCTGATCGTTGAGGCCATACATTTTATCTTGAGCGTATCTAGTGAGTTCCTAGTCCTTTAATTGAATGAATTAAGTTACAGAACTGTAGTAATTTATGAACCTAGCAATCACTGGTGGGACCGGTTTTATTGGCGCTCATGTGCTAAGACTGGCATTGAAGCGGGGTCACGTAGTCAAAGCGCTGCATCGACCCCATTCTGTACTGAAAATTCAAAATAGTTCGCAACTGATGTGGGTATGTGGAGATCTAGTTTCGGAAGGAACCTGGAACCGATTGTTGCCTAGTTGCGATACACTCATTCATCTGGGAGCTGCGGGAGTGGCGAATGTAAATGATGCATTTGACGCGGTACATACAAATTTGCCGGGATTAGCCCATATGTTCCGGGCCGCTGCTCGCTTTGGCGTAAAACGACTGGTTTTGGGTGGGTCGTGTTTTGAGTATGGGGACACTGGTGAAAAGATAGGAAAACGGGGACTTCGTGAAGATGACCTTTTAAGCCCTACAAATGTTTATGGGGCGGCTAAGGCTGCGGCGACGCTGCTAGCTGGGCCGCTAAGCCGGGATCTCGGTCTAGAGTGTTTAGTTCTTCGTCCATTTCATACGTATGGGGAGGGAGAGATTTCACCCCGTATTATACCCTCGATCATTGAAGCGGCATTGGCCGGCCGTTCTATTCAAACTACCGATGGACGGCAAGTGAGGGACTTTGTGCACGTCAAAGATGTTGCAGCTGGATTTATAAAAGCCGCTGAAATTTCTTTGGATTCGTTTTGTAGCCAAACACCAGTGAAAATATTCAACCTAGGGTCAGGAAATGCTACCTCCCTTCGCGAAGTAATCGAACGTTTGTTGGTATTGTGTGGTCGTGATGTAGATTATGCCGATTTTGGGGGGCGCCAGCAACGTCCCAATGAGATTTGGCATTTGGTGTCTGATTCCTCGAATGCATTCCGTTGTTTAGATTGGAGTCCATTGGTCACTCTGGACGCAGGCTTGAACGAAGTTGTCGCCCATGCACGTTTGTCGCTATAATTGATTATTTTATGCCATCACTCACGATTACCGTTCCGACTTGGAACAGAGCTTTAAAACTTGATGCTTGTTTGGGACGTCTTGAAAAGTGGATAAATCGCTATCCAATGCTGAGCCTGCGGGTACACGACAATGCTTCAACCGATAACACGAGCGAAGTAGTCTCTAAGTGGCAACAGCGTTTATGTGGGCGCCTTGTTTACCAGCGGCATGAGAGTAATCTTGGACTTGTTGGTAACTACCTTAGTTGCATCAAATCAGTTAGTTCTGAATACGTATGGGTGATGGGAGACGACGATGTGGTTAACACGGAGGCGATTGATCGTATATGGGCTGTGCTTGATCAGGAGCAGGACTATCGGCTTATTGCGATAAACTACCGTCCAGTGGATGGAATCACAATGGAGCCGATTGCACACTCCGCTCTTCCTATAGGTTTAGCGCAACGGTTTCCTGATTCTAGAGACTGTTTTGAGGCTTGCTTTCGCTTACACTATGGGTCGTTAATGTTCATAACGGCATGCATTTACTCAACGAAATCAGCAGTTAAGGCTATTTCAGAATTTCCCAACCCAGCGGGCAATCTGGCTTTTCCTTTTTATGTTGCAGGGGCTTGTGCTGGCGAAGGTTCAATGTATGTGCTTGATGAGGTTTGTTTTGATGGACATTATAACGTTGGGAGTTGGCGTAACCGTTCCTTCGAGGTTTTCTTTATAAATTTACCCGAGGTTCTTATTCATTTGATGGATAAGCATGCTTATGGTAAAGGCTTAATTCAGCCGCACATTGTTACTCAAGAAATGTTTTTGCGTAAGCCTTATCGTTATTTGATCGGAAATCATAAGTTCTGGATAACTGCAAAAAGACTCTCGAAAAAATTGGTTTCAATTCATGGGAGGGTTAATTAAGTTCGATAAATTTTAAATGCTAATATTTTTGGAGTAGATTAAATTTGTTTTATGAAATTTTCATTGATTGTATGCTGCCATAACAGCGCGGTGCGTTTACCGCCGACTTTGGCTCATTTGTCTTCACTTATTATCCCTGTAGATTGCACGGCGGAGATTGTTGTCGTTGATAATAACTGTTCTGACGACACTGTGGCTACAGTGCAGCTACTCTGGTCAAATTCTTGTATTCCTTTGCGGGTAGTTGAGGAAACCAGGGCCGGGCTGTTTTTTGCTAGATTGAGGGGTGTTGAAAGCTCTGCGGGTGAAGTTATGATATTTTGCGATGATGACAATTGGTTGTGTCCGGATTACATAGTACACGCTCAAAGGGTGTTGCTTAATAATCCACGGGTGGCGATTGTCGGAGGTAATGGGGTTGCTGTTACCGAGGGTGATTTGCCTGATTGGTTTACTTCTGTACAGGGCTACTTTGCTTGTGGTACGGCGGCCAATTATTCAGGGGATGTTAATTGTGTAGTTGGCGCCGGAATGGTTTTGCGTCGCGATGCTTGGGATGAGCTCCTTAATCGCGGTTTCAAACCCCTTCTGGGTGGGCGAGTTGGACGCCAACTGAGCAGCGGTGATGATACCGAGATTTGTTATGCCCTACGGTTGCTGGGTTATCGCGTTTTTCAAAATCACCACATGACTTTCATGCATTATATGGAACCTCGCCGACTTACCCGTTTATATTTCAGGAGATTAGTTTATCAAGGGGCAGCTTCTGTGGTGGTACTCAATCGATATGTTGCTGTTAAGCGAGGTTGGGGGATGCCAAAGTTGATGATTAGAGAGGTTGCTGAGGTGCTAAAGTCGCTTAGGCGACTTTTAAAGAGGTATTTTCTTTCAGGTTCTTCTTTGTCGCATCAAGCGGAGAGACTGATAGAAACCAGTATACTGTTTAGTCGAGTGAAGTCGTTGTTAGGAGGCAGTGCATTAACTCATTATCGGGAAATTAAAAAAATATCAACCGGTGTGTTTTCCGGGGGGGCAAAAGAATGATTTTGTTTGTGTGTATTTCCGGTTGACGTGGTTAAATTACTTACGTCAAAGTCCGGTCTTTCTTTGTTTTTTTGTTATATGAAGAAATTGCTTTCTATTATCCGCCATCTTTGGTTGTAGCTTGAACTACGTGTCGCTGATAGTGGCTTCTGATCATTCGTCGATAAGATCTAATCGGGGTTATGCTTGCAGCGATTTTAAGCATGAATTTTTTAAATGGATGGCATGGCGACCAGTCCTTTTTTGCAAGAATGGGTTGGTTTTCTGGATTTATATTTGGAGTAGGGGCTGTGCTGATCTGCGTTTCTTGCGTGTTTATTTCTTGGTAAGGGAGTTTCTCGGCTTTGTGTTGTTTGCAGAGAATTGAGAATATCGATTGGTCGTGTCGGTGTTCGACAAATCCAGGCAGGTTGGGGGTGTTTGATTGAGTATCATCGATCAGTGAGAAGTCGTATTCATATATGCTTTTCCATGCTCTTACTAAATTGACCGCAGCAGTTGTTTTTTTGATAAAAAAGGTTGTGCCGACTCGTGTTCCGGTATGAGTGATGGAAGGCTCATTTAAAACATTGAGGTGTTTAAGCAGGTCCCCTTTTGACCAATTGCCATCAGTCCATGGCCCTTCAAATGTCAAAATACCAGATGCTGAGTTTTGGGTCATCTGGTAGTAGGCTTCCATTCTTGAACGTCCCTTGGGGTTGAGGTGGCATCCCGTGTCGGCGTAACAGAGGAGATCATCTTCTTCTAATCTTTCGAGAACCTGAAGAATTATTTGTGCTTTCCAGCACCAATACCCGTAGCCCCGCACGCCTGGAACAAGTTTGTCCTTAAATTTT
>JBILBW010000007.1:0-42015 GCA_044353465.1 Rariglobus sp.
TTCTCATTAACGCCTGCAATGTAGGCTGGGCGCATATCAATGGATACTTCCGTGATTGCTCGCGGGTGGCTATTGTGAGCCCCGAGCGCCTCAACAAGCTTTTCCCACGTGGACCTGTCCTTGCCGGGTGTGGCGAAAAGCACTCACTTGCCGATAAGATCACAAAACACGCTCACGTAGCGCTGTCCCTTGCGCGCACTGAGCTCATCGTACCCGAAACACCACACCTCACTCGAATCGACCTTGTTCCACGCCATCGCGACATGGGCATGCAGCATTCGCCACACGCGTTTGTAGGCCTCGCTCACGTGACGGGCCATTGCAGCCACGGGTATCTGCGGCAACAGCAACAACGCCATCGCCTCAAACGCCTTGGTTGAATGCTTGGCCTGTCCCTCCCACTGCGGGTTCACGCGGTACACGCTCCGGTCGCCATCTCGCTGGCCACGCGGCAAGCGGCAGTCGAGCTCGCAGCAATGTTCAAACCCATTGAGATGCCTCCAAACTCACTCTTTCACGTGAATGTAACAGCACACCGTTTGCTTTGCGCTGGTACTCTCCTCGACCTAAAACACCGGGGTTGCCTCCACCCCTAGCCCAACAGGTTGCGCTCCTTGTGCATTACGCAGAGCTTGATCAAGGCCTCGGCCCAGCCTCCCCCGCACGGTATTTTCCAGTGGTTTAGCACCATCCAACACCAACAGTAGCTGGTGCCCAGAGATGGGTCCGAAGCCGGTCGCCTGCAAGCGCACGACCAATGCCTTAACCACCGGCTCGCTCTCGCAGGCACCGGGTTCAAAATTCAATCCCACTTTGTCGCCTTTTCGGGTAATGCCCAACGCCAACACGACCACGGCGTTTTGCACCAGCCAAACTCCGTCGAGCATCAGGCCGAAAAACTCACGTTGACCCAGCTTTCAATCCCTTTGCTCGGCGATTCCTGCTGCCGCTACCATTTAATACCGGAATGCCGCGCTTTTGCTAATCACTCTTCTCATTGGCCCACTCCTGACTGCGTGGATTCATGCCGGCCTGCAACGTCGTCACCTCTTGGGCGCCGTTCTTGTCCGGGACTCTTATCGCTTGATAGCTCGTGAGCACGTGCTCGCGCTCCTTTCAATCATCATCGCGCCGCTGCACCCTCGCCTTAAGCCCCACCGCAAAGCAAATCCCGGCTTCAGTGTCTGCACGCCTCTACAGTTACTCCATCATCGGATAATGGCTCGGACCGCATAGCCTCTAGCTCCTCAGGAGCATCCGCTCGGCAACTTCTCGCAACGCGGCTCGATTCATTAATGAAAATGGATCAGTCTCTTCGGTAATCTCAGGTTGCGCCTCAGCTCCTTTTGGTGTGTTTTTCGCTACGGGTGGTGTTTCTTGGCTTTTCAAATTTCCCACCCCCTTTTTGGTGGCAAGACTACCACCCACCCCGGTTTCTTTTAACAACCAGCGGGCCGCTTGCCCGGGCGAAGTCCGCTGGCTTTATTTTTATTGTGAACGGACGAACTTGGGTCAGGGTCTTGAACATGGCGGGCAAGCTGGTCCGAAGGATAAATCGACGCCAATTTTTGGGGCGGCGGTAGGTAAACACCCACTCGGCGGGGGCAGCTTTTTTGTATATCTTGATTATGAACAACCTATCATTGCTTCACGTCTCTTGCCACCGCTTTACAACCGTTCGTTTGCTTTGGGAAACTTCATGAAAAAACGCTCGGGACCAACTACTTCGGATCTAGCCGAACTGCCGACGGTAATATTTAGGCCAAAGTCGGTTCGTCCGCTGTTCGACGCCGAGTATCGGCGTGCGTTGGGGCAGTACCTTGAACACCGCGATGAGGCCCGGCTCGGGGCGGCCAGCGAGTTGGGCTATGAGGCGCTGCGCCGGGGTATGGGGGTATTTGATCTCGTCCGGCTGCATGAAGCGGTTTTACCGGTGGAGGCTGGTCCCGGTGGGGCCCGCCACACGACCGGGCCCCATGGTCTTGCAGCCCGAGAATTCTTGATGGATGCGCTCTCGCCTTTTGATGCTGCCTTGCGCCGTATCCCCGCTTTTAAGGCACGGGTGGGCGATCTCGAGCTGGCCTTGGCGCGGCGCGGGCGGGAGTTGGCAGACCTGGTACCGCGCCAACTCGAACTGGAGGCGGCTCTTCGCTGTGGCAAGGCGCGGACCCTCAAACTGTGCCAGCAGGTGCGAACCCTCAAGGCGGCGGTCCTGGCCCATCCTCAACATCTCGTTCAGGTCCATGAGGCGGAACGTAAGCGGGTGAGCCGCGAACTGCATGATGATGTGGGCCAGTTGCTTGTCGCTCTGAGCGTCAACTTGGCCACCTTGAAAAAAGAGCCCAATCAGTCCAAGCTGTTGCAGCGCCAAGTCGAAACCGCCCAGGCGCTTGTCGCGCAGAGTATGGAGTCAGTTCACCGAGTCTGCCGTAACTTGCGAGCCGATGCGCTCAATCGACTGGGGTTGCACGATGCGATCGCTGACTATGTGCGGAACTTCGCCGAGCGCGCCGGTGTCAAGGGTTGGGTGCAGGCCAGCACGGATCTTTCGGGACTGGGTGTTGAACAAGAGGTTGTGCTCTATCGTATTGCTCAGGAAAGTATTACCAACGTGGTTAAACATGCCCATGCCACCCGTCTAGAGGTGCGCTTTGTACGCATGGCGCGCGATGTGTGGATGGAGGTCACCGATAATGGCCATGCTTTCAACGTCGAGGATACCTTGGTGGAAAAAGGCGGCACGCGGCTTGGGCTGCTCGGGATGCGCGAGCGGGTTCAACTCATGCGCGGTGACTTCGCGGTTGAATCGGTGGTCGGTCGGGGCACGACCGTGCGGGTGCGCTTACCCTTGGCCACGCAACCGGGCGGGAGAGCTGAAGCCCAACGTTAAAGCCCGCCAACATCTTCTGTTTGCCCTCTTTGGTCAGAATAACCTTTTAATGAAAAAAATAACCATACTGCTAGTGGACGATCATGCCGTACTTCGGCAGGGTCTGCGGGCGCTGCTTTCGATTGAGCCCGATCTTGAAGTGGTGGGTGAGGCTGATAACGGCCGCCAGGCTGTGCAAATGGCCAAAAAACTGGCCCCGGATGTCATCGTGATGGATATCGCCATGCCCCAGCTCAACGGGCACGAGGCCACCCACCAAATTTGCAAAGAGGTCCCCCAGTCACGGGTGCTCATTTTGTCGTGTTATGGTGAGGACGAATATGTCCACAAACTGACCGAGGCAGGGGCGGTCGGCTATCTCATCAAGGACACCGTTGCCAGCGATTTAGTGAAAGCCATCCACGAGGCTTATAAGGGTAACGCCTACTTTAGTCCGTCTATCGCCAAACGGTTGCTGGATCGTTACCGCGAGACCTTTATCCGCGGGGGGCGCCCGCTCAATTTAAAGCCGTCCGTCCGCCTCACCTCTCGCGAGCACGAGGTCCTCCAGTTGGTCTCCGAGGGCAAGGGCAACAAGCAAATCGCCTCGGATTTGTGCATCAGCATCAAGACGGTGGAAAAGCACCGTCAGCAGGTCATGAACAAGCTCAACATCCACGATGTGGCTGGATTGACCCGCTACGCGATCACCCAAGGCGTGATTGAGATGGCCCCGCGCCTGGCCTGAACTCGGTTTGGGGCGGTTTTCGATCTGACAGGGGAAGAATGCGGTTTCCCGGCTGCGGCGAGTGGCCGAAGTGTCACAGGGCCGGGTTTTCGTCTGCTGGGGCGGCCGGCTCCCCCCGGCCGTCGCTACTGGTAAAGGTGGCCGTTGCAAACGCGCGGCGCCCATCCGGCCAAGTGATTTCGACTTCGACCCACTGGGTGCCGGCGGTTTTTGGTGTGACAACATAACTCGAACCAAGCCCCGGCATTTGGTCGCGTGCCTCCCAAACGATCGTCGCTGGCCTTAGGTCCTCACCGGCCACGTCTACCTCAAGCGCCACGGCCGTGCCGACCGGCACCGGCTCGGTCGGGACGATGAGGTGAGCGGTGAGTAGCCGCCAACGGCCCACCGCCGGGGCACCGGTGGGAAGAAGGGCGCTGAGCGCCAGTAGGCTGCGCGCTTGGTTGACGGTGATGAATTCCGCCGAGGTGTTCCACATGTCGGCCCATCGATCGTAGAAGGGAAACGGACCGAGCTCAGCGTCGTCCGCGGGGAAGGTCAGCGCGCTGGGCTCGCGGCCATAAAGGGGGAGCCACTCGAATCCGGCCTGGATGTTGCCCAAGGGCAGTCCGGTCGGGGGTAAGGCGCGGTGATCGGTGTTGGCAAATTGATGGACGATCACCTGGGGGCGTTTGCGTCCTAGGCCGGCCAGAAAGCACAGGTTGAGCGGGTTGGTGCCGGCTTCGTAATTCAAATTACTCACGAGGGCGTCCCGATATTCGGGCCTCGGCCAGAGTTGGTAAGCCACTGCAAGGCCGGCGGCTTGATCGAGCGAAAAATACCAACCGGCGGCGTGAAAGCGCTTGTTCGGTTCCGGAAACGCCGATCCGTAGGCGTGCTGCCGGGTCCAGCGCACGGCGTCTTCGGCGGCCGCAGCGATTTCATTGCGGCATTCGGACAGGTGGAGGCGGTCAAGTTGCGTCTCTGGCAGCCGACCGGTCCGGGCGGCAAAGGCGTAGCTGCGAATGGCATTGCCGTAGGCCCCGGACAGATGAACCCATCCCCAGCGGCGGGTGGCCGGATCGCTGGGATGAGGGAACCACGTCAACAGCTGGCGCTGATAAGCAGGCTCGCCGGTGGCCAAAAAAAGCTCGGTAGCGGCCCAGGCCAACTCGTCGTGATGGGTGAATTCGTCGCCGTAGAACGTGATTTTTTGGTAGGCCCCCTCGAATCCGTGGGCGGCAATGGCGTTCTGCAGGAAAACCCAGCCTCGCCGGGCTTTGTCCAAGTACAGCGCGGCGCTTTCCGGGTAGTGCTGTTTAAACGCGGGGGAAGAGGCGCATTGGGCGAGGGCCGCCACCCCGGCGGCGGTGGCGGCGGTGTTTTTCGGCCAGACCACCTGGGGGTCCCCGGTGTCATCGCCTGTGAGGGTGACGTCGCCCTCGTACTCACGGTTTTTGGGGTAAACCAAAAAGTAAAATCCGCCGTCGGTATCCTGGAGTTTCGCCAGGAAGTCGGCCTCGATTTTGGCCTCCTGGAGGAGGTCGCTGATCCCGTCGCCGCTTTCGGGCAGACCGAGGTTGTCGAGGGCGCCAGCCGCCGGCAGGGCATCGACGGTGAACAGGAGCACGTGGACGAGGGCGGCCACATTGAGGGTGTATTTGCTGTAATCGCCGGCGTCATGGTGGCCGCCGGAGACGTCGATTTTACCCCGGTTAACGAAAGGATAAAGTTGGTCGGCCTCAGTGCTCAGGGGCGGGGCGGTTTGTTCCGGACCGGGCACGCTTTTGGCCGCGACGGTGGTCCAGGTAAACGCGAATTCGGCTTGCGGCGTGGGGATCTCGGCCGCGCTGAGGTGGCAGGCGGCGTGGGTAAAGCGGGTAAAAGGCAGGTCCAGAGCTTGGCCGCAGCGTTGGTGGTAGAGCCCGAGGGCGTAGGTGCGCAGCCAGTTCATGACCAGCCCGTCATCGATCCGGAAGGGCAGCGACGCGCCCAAACCGGGCACCTCCAAGGTGTAGTTGCCCGGGGTGCGCAGTGCGCTGAAGTCGGCCAGCAGCACCTGCTGGTAAGGGGCGGGTTGGTCGGTGTAACCCACGTCGCGGCAGGCGGTCAGCTTGCCTTCAAAGGCGGTCGCCCTGGTGTCGAACCGGCGCAGGCTGAAGGTGGTCAGTTCGCGCGTGGGCAGTTCGCCCAGGCTGCCGAGGTAGTAACCGATCCTCGCTTGTTTGGCTAAATCGGGCGCGTAGCCCTCCTGATTGACGTGGATAGCCGGGCTGTAACGCGCGGGATCCGTGATTACGGTGAAGGTTTCCCCCTTGGGCCCGAGCAAATCGTTGGGCGGGGTCACTTCCACCAACTGAGCGGGGCTCAGCGGGGTGGCGAGGTGGAGGTAGAGGGCGTTTTCGACCCGCAGGTCGCGCTCCAACAGGTCGGCCGAACCCACCCTTCGCTTAAAACCCACCGCGACCACCGCGATCGTCTGGCCATCGGCGGTCACGTGGAAGGCCTCTGGCGGGGGGAGCCGGGCGCGGCCCTCGGGGTCGACAAAATCCCAGCTGTCCACACCTGCCGGGGGGGGGGCCTGCGGGGTGGTTCGCCTGAGTTCCAGGTAGGTGGGGGACAAAGCCCGCAGCCCGTGTTCACCCACGGCCGGCGGCTGCAGCCAGGCGAGGGGCGACGGTTCCGGGAGCCCGGCCGCATTCGTCATGGCGCGGAGGAGGAGGGGCGCACTTAAGAGGAAACACAGGATCAGCCCCAACCGTCCCCCCGGGAATACCACGTTCATCCCGGAAAGGGGCGGGGCTTTCCCAAAAACGCCACCTGCCGGCGCCGAATTCCCGCCGGGCCCCCGACCCCCTTGACCCGCGTCGAAATCGCAGCCCGGCCCGCTACGGCCGGCGGCTGTTCAACCGGCGGCGCGGCCTTTCGGGAGCCGGTTCAGGGGCTGGTTTCCGGAGCGTAGGCGTCGGGTTCGCCGAGGGCGCGGCGCACCGTGGCCAAGGCCACGTGGTAACTGTAGTTGGCGGCCAGTTGGTTGGTGCGCGATTGGGTCAACGAAACCCGGGCCTGCAACACATCGAGCTGGGTGGCGCTGCCAGCCGCATAACGGGCATCGGCTAGGCGCAGGGCCTCTTCGGCCTGCGCGACCACCTTTTGTGCGGCCTCGGCGAGCTCCGCGGCCTCTTGCAGCGAGGAGAGCGCGGTGCGCACCTGCACCTCGACGGCGAGCTCTTGCTCGCGGGCGCTCAACTGCGACTGGCGCAAGCGGGACCGCGCCTGCGCCACCTTGCCCGCGGTGGCCCGGCCATCGAAAATCGCCCAATTCGACTGCACCCCGACCACCCAGCCGTCGGGGGAGTCGTTGAAACTGTTGGAGTTGATTTTCTTAACCACTTGGTAGCCGCCGACTAGGTCGACGGTCGGGCGGTTGCCGGCCTGCTCGATGCGCACGCCCGCCTCCCGGGCCTTGGTCAGGCGGTCAAGCCGGAGCAAGTCGGGCCGGTTGGAGCGCGCGGCGTCGAGGGATTTTTGCAAATCGTAGCTCACCGGCACGAAATCGAGGGTGCCGATGAATTCGGGGGTTTTGCTCAGGTTTTCCGGGGTCGTGTTGGTGTAACCGATGGCCTGGCGGAGTTGATCGATTGCGGTGCGCTGGCGATTGCGCGCTTTGATGAACTCGGGCTGGGCGTTAGCCAATTCCACCTCAGCGCGGAGGACCTCAAAGTTTGAAATGGTCCCGGCTTCGAACCGGTTTTTGGCGTTCTGCAGCTGTTGGCGGAGCAACTGCACGTTCTGCTCCTGGACGGTGATTTGTTCGCGGGCGAGCAGCACGTCGTAGTAGCGGGTGCGCACCTCGAGCAGGGCGTTGTTAATCGTCGCCTTGAGGTCGAGTAGGGCGGCCTCTCGGCTGGTTTTTTGGGCGTCGAGCGCGGCAGAAATGCCGCCGCCGGCGTAGAGCGCCTGGCGCGCTTCCAAAGCGATGCTCCAGTCTTGGTCGCTGCCCAGACCCTGGACCAATTCGGTGTCCTTTTTCTTGTAGGTACTGGCCAGACCGAGATGGGGGATGACCTTGGCCTTCACCTCCACGATCAGGCCGTCCTGCTCTTTGATCCGTTCGCGGGCCTGTTGGATCGCGTAGTTGTGCTCGAGGGCAAAGGCGATGGCGTTGCGTAGATCGAGGCGCTCGGGCACGTCGGGGTGGGGGACGGTGGCCACCGGGCCGGTGGGATCGGCCGGGGTGGGTGACGAGGCGCCGAGCAGGACGGCGGGGACTAACAGCGCGAGAAGCGGGAAGGTTTTCATGGAGGCGGGCGGCAAGGGTTTTTAGGCTTTAACTAACGGCTGGACGGGCTCGTCGGGAGCCGGGCGGCGGGCGGCCGCGGCTTGGTGGTCTTTGGCGAGGAGCACGTAGAGCGAGGGCACGATGAACAGGGTGAACAAGGTGCCGATGGTCATTCCTCCGACCAGCACCAGGCCGATGGAGTTGCGCGCTGCCGCGCCCGGGCCACTCACCAAGGTGAGCGGGAAATGCCCGACCACCGTGGCCACCGAGGTCATCAGGATGGGGCGCAGGCGGGTGATCGAGGATTCGCGCACCGCTTGCAGTTTGCTGCGGCCCTGGGCTTGCAGCTGGTTGGCAAACTCGACGATTAGGATGCCGTTTTTGGCCACTAAACCGACCAGGGTGACCAAGCCGATTTGGGCGTAGATGTTCATCGTAGTCGTCCAACCGTCGGTCCAGAAAGGCAAGTTGGGGTTGGGCATTTTTAGGAAGGTGAAGAGCAACGCGCCAAACATCGCCAGCGGCACCGAGCCAAACAGGATCACGAACGGGTCGCGGAAGGAGTTAAACTGCGCGGACAAAACCAGGAAAATCAGCACCACGGCCAGACCGAGCGAGGGGAGGAACTTGTTGCCCTCGGCGCGCAGTTGGCGGGACTCGCCGGTGTAGTCGATGACGTAACCCTTGGGCAGGATCTTGGCAGCTTCGTCTTCGAGGAAGCGCAACGCCTCGTCGAGCGGCACGATGCACACTCCGGACAGCGACACGGCGTTGAGCTGCTGGAAGCGGTTGAGCGTGCGCGGCACGGTGCTGTTTTTGATCTCGGCCACC
This sequence comes from Rariglobus sp., assembly GCA_044353465.1. Lineage (GTDB taxonomy): Bacteria > Verrucomicrobiota > Verrucomicrobiia > Opitutales > Opitutaceae > Rariglobus. The sequence goes on from JBILBW010000007.1 coordinate 8,710, forward strand.
GTGCTGAGCGGGATGAGTTTTCCGCCCGGACCGGTCACGTGCAGGTCCTTGATCTGCTCGGCGGTGAGCCGGTCGACGCGTTTGATCTGCGGGATAACCTTGTAGCTGCGGCCGTCGATGTTGAAGCGGTTAACAAAGTTGCCGCCCACCGCCGCGCTCACGTCGGCACCGATTTGGGTGAGGTTGAGGCCGAGCGCGGCGACCTTGTCGCGGTCGATGACGATCTCGGCTTGCGGCTGGTCGACCTTCACGTCGATGATCGGCGGGAAGGCGAACTTCTTGCTGGCGATGGCGCGGTTTTGCAGCTCTTGAGCGAAGGTGAGCACCTGGTCGCTGGGCGCGGTCGAGGCGATGTAGAATTCCACGGGAAACTGGCCGCCGCCTGGCAGCGCGGGTGGGGTCACTGCAAACATTTGGACGCCTGGAACGGCGCCTAGTTTTTGCTGCACCTCGGGGATCATCTTAAACACGCTGCGCTCACGCTCGGTCCACGGTTTGACAACTAGGCCACCGAAGCCGGAGGTCGGCCGGGTGATCTGGAAGGTGAAGTCGGTCTCGGGCAGGCTGCGGAACTCTTTGCCGGCGGCGGCGGCGTAGTGGCTGGTCTGGTCAAGGGTGTTGTTGGCACCGGTGTTCATGATGCCGAAAATAACGCCTTGGTCCTCAGCCGGGGCCAGCTCGGTGGGCGACATTTTGAAGAGCGGCAGGGCGAGCAAACTCACGAAAATCCACACTGCGTAAACGTAGGGGCGGTTGCCCAGCGTGCCGTCGAGCAAGCGGGCGTAACCGCGTTTAATGTGCTCAAAACCGGCGTTGATCTTGGCCGGCAGACCCTTGTGCTCGATGTCGGCGGTGAGCAACTTGGCCGACATCATCGGCGAGAGGGTTAGCGCAACCACGCCGGAGATCGTCACCGCGCCGGCTAGAGTGAAGGCGAATTCACGGAACAGCGCGCCGGTGAGACCGCCTTGCAAACCGATTGGGGCGTAAACCGCCGCCAGGGTGATGGTCATGGCGATGACCGGGCCGACCAGTTCGCGCGCACCCAAGAGGGCGGCGTCGACCGGGGTTTTACCCTCGCCGATGTGACGTTCGACGTTTTCCACCACCACGATCGCGTCGTCGACCACCAAGCCGACCGCCAGCACCACCGCCAGAAGCGTCAGCAAATTGATGGTGAAGCCGAAGGCCTGCATGAGGAAAATCGCGCCGATCAGCGACACCGGAATGGCCACCACGGGCACCAAGACAGAGCGGAACGAGCCGAGGAAAAGGAAGATGACGATGACGACAATGATGAGGGTTTCCACGAGGGTTTTGACCACGTCATTGATGGCGTCGTTGATGTAGGCGGTGGAGTCGTAGGCAACGCGGGTTTCCAAGCCGGTGGGCAGATCCTTGGCGATGCCGACCATCTCGGCGCGGATACGTTTGACCACGTTGATCGAGTTGGCGTTGGGCAGCACAAAAATGCCCATGAAAACGGCGGTCTGGCCGGAGAAACGCACCTCGGTTTCATAGTCCTCGGCGCCGAGGACCACGTCGGCGATGTCCTGCAAGCGCACGATGGTGCCGCCGGATTCGAGCACGACGAGTTGTTTGAACTCCTCGACCGAACGCAGATCGGTGTTGGCGGTGAGATTGACCTGAATGAGCGCGCCCTTGGTTTGGCCGACGGCGGCCAGGTAGTTGTTTTTGGCCAGGGCGGAGCGGACTTGGGCCGGGCTGAGGTTGAGCGCGGCCATGCGCTCGGGTTTGAGCCAAATGCGCATGGCAAAGGTGCGCGCGCCGAGCACCTCGGCGCGTTGCACCCCGGGGACGGCGGTCAGGCGCGGCTGCACCACCCGCACGAGGTAGTCGGTGATCTCGTTTTGCTGGAGCAGGTCGGAGCGGAAGTTGAGGTAGGCGGCGGCGAACTGGCTGTCGGCCGAGATGATATTGATGACGGGCAACTCGGCCTCGGGCGGCAGGTCGCCGCGCACCTTGTTCACCTTGGTGCTAATCTCGGAGAGCGCCTTGTTGGCGTCGTAGTTGAGCTTCAGCCGGGCGGTGATGGTGGAAACGCTCTGGGCGCTGTTGGACTGGACGTAGTCGATGCCGTCGCACTCGGCGATGGCGCGCTCGAGCGGCGTGGTGATGAAGCCGCGCACCAGCTCGGCGCTGGCGCCCACGTAGGCGGTAGTGACGGTGACCGAGGCGTTCTCGCTGCGCGGATATTGGCGCACGTTGAGCGAGCGGTAGGCCTGCAAGCCGGCGATGATGATCACCAGGTTGATCACGATCGCCAGCACGGGCCGGCGAATGAAGATATCGGTAAAGGATTTCATGGTGGGGGCCGCGGTCGGGTGGTTAAGGACCGGTCACGCGGTGCGGGGATCAGGAATCGGAGGGCTTCGGGGCGAGCTGGGCGTTGGGGGCGAGCTCGTTGTGGACGGCCACCGCCGAGCCGTTGCGCAGCTTGAACACCCCGGCGCTGACCACGGTGTCGCCGGCCTTAAGCCCCGAGGTCACCGCCACGAAGTCGCCGCGCGCCGTGCCCAGGCGCACGAACTGCTGACGCACGACTTGCTGCACCTCCCCGGTGGTCTCGTTTTTCTTCTCCTCAACCACAAAGACGGTGTCGCCGTAGGGGGCGTAGAGCACGGCGGTGGCGGGGATGATGATGACCGGGCTGGTCGCCGGCAGCACGATCGAGACGGTGCCAAACATGCCCGGGCGTAGCTGGGCCTCGGGATTGGGTAGGGTGACTTGGAGTTTCACGCTGCGGGTGGTCGGGTCGAGGTCGGGGTTGATCGCGGTGACCTTGCCGGCAAACAACTGGCCGGGGTGGGCGTCGGTGACCACGCGGGCGGTCAGGCCCTCGGCGATCTGGCCGAGCTGTTGCTGGGGCAGGGATAAATTCAGAAAAATCGGGTCGAGCGCCTGGATCGACACGATCGGTGTGCCCACGGCGAGGAATTGGCCGACGTTGACCAGACGGATGCCGGCGCGACCGGCGAAGGGGGCGGAGATGAGCTTTTTGGCGAGGATCGCGCGCAGGTTGTCCGCTTGGGCGGCGGCCTGCTTGGCCTGCGCGTCGGCGGAGTCGAGGTCGGCCTGGGAGTTGGTGTTTTGGCCGCGCAGCTCGCGGGCACGGGCGAGGTTGAGCCGGGCCAGTTCGGCGGTGGCCTCGGCCGAGCGCAGTTGGGCCTGCTCCACCGAGGTGTCGAGCTCGACGAGCACGGCGCCGGCGGCGACGCTGGCGCCGGATTCGAAGTCGATTTTGCTGACGGTGCCGGCGACTTCCGCGCTCAAGGTCACGCCTTGCACGGCGGCGAACGAGCCGATCGCGTTGAGGGTGGTTTCCCAGGTCTCCGCACGGACGACGGCGGTGGTCACGGCCTCGGGTGGCGGGGTCATCGTTTTACCCGCGGCGATGAGGGCGCGGATCTGCAGGGCTTTGACGCCGGCGATGGCGCCGAAAACGAGCAACAGGGCCAGGCAGGTGAGGGCGATTTTCTTGATCATGGTTTTTAAAAAAAGGGCGGCGGGTGCGGTTAAAAAAGGGGGGGCGGGGGGCAGGTCTGGGTGGACTTGGCTAAAATGACCGCGCAGGGGTCAGGGCGTGCCTTCGTCGGCGACGGGCTGGGGGGTGGTGCGCTCGACGATTTGGTGGAGCAGGTGAACGAGGGTTTTGCGCTCGGCTTCGTTCAAATTGCCCATCAGCCCGTTGATGAGTTGAAAGTGGGTCGGCAGCAGCCCGTGCATGAAGGACTGGCCCGCAGGGGTGAGGTGAACCTCGGTTTGGCGGCGGTCGGCCGGATCGGGCTCGCGGCGCACAAACCCGTCGCGCTCCAAGGTGTCGAGTAGCCCGGTGATGGTTGCGCGCGACACGGAGGCCAAATCGGCCAACGCGGCTGGTGTGCTCGGACGCGGGCACTCGGTGCCCTTTTTCTCCAGCAGCAGCATCATCACCAAAAACCGGCCCTGGGTAATATCGTGGGCGGCGAAATGCCCGTTCATCACCCGCCAGACCTCGTCACCTGCCCGGATCAGGTGCATAAACGCCTCGCAGGCGGATGGATCTAGGTCGGGGAACTGCTTGGATGCCGCCACGAGGCATTCGTATCGGGGCAGGTCTTTCAGCACGAGGCGTTGCATGCGGGCGAGTGGGTGACGGGCGGTGAGGAGCGGTGGGGGACAGTGAGGCGGCTGACAGTTAGTTGCCTAATCAGTAACTCAAGGGGAAATCGTGACCGTTGCCGGATTGTGACGGTTACCCCATGTCCGCCCGCCGCCGATCGCCAACAACCCCTCTGCGGCGTTGGCGCGTCTCGGCCCCACTCGCAGCCGCAAGGTCTGCTCGCAAGTTACTGGAGACCGCTAAACGCATTCATGCCCAGAAGTGCGGCGATGGGCAAAAGAGTACAGCGTGCATAAGCCCGAGGTGGCACATCGCCAAAGGTAAAGCCGGTAAAAAGTACGAGTTCGGCAACAAGGTTAGCCTCGCCGCAACCAGCAAGGGAGGGGTTACTAGGAGCGTTGAGTTTATTGGGTAACCCCTATGATGGACACACCCTGGATGCGCAACTGGTTCAAGTGTACCGGTTGGTCGCCATGCATGCAGTAAAAGAAGGCCATGTATAGACATGGGCTACCGGGGTAATAATCATCAGGGCCCCGAGACGATTATCGTTGATCAACGCCGCCGGGGAACGATCCCCCAAGCGAGTTTGGAAAGGGATGAAACGCCGCGCCGCTAACGAGCCGAACATCGGTCATCTCAAGGCCGAACACCGATTGGAGCGCAACCGCCTCAAAGGCACTCAGGGCAATGCCATCAAAGCCCCTGCTCCGTGCCGCCGCTATGAATTTCCCGAAGCTCCTCGGCTTCTTTTTGTGCCGTTTATTCCACCTCCTGCGTTCGCTGTTCGTCCGGGCATCCCGGGATCAGTTTTTGGCGGTGATGTCGCAGGTGTCTTTTTCAGGATCGACTCGTTAGGCTTGAAGGGAAGCCGCGCAGCCTTCGTTGGATTATGAGCTATATCTTCTCGGTTACTGCTGCGCCTCTTGTGTACACCCCAAGGTCAGAGCTAGGGCGAATATCCGTTATGGGATGAGATTCCGTGGGGGGGCTCGGTTTTTGTCCTAGAAAATGTGTAACTAAAAACCTGCTGCGCGTGTGAAGCCGAAAGAAAGAAGCAGCCCCAATTTCCTCCCCAGGCGACAGAGTGGAGTACCTGGCGCCTAGTAGCGGTCAGTGTGCTGGTGAAGAGTACCTTTAGCGCGGGCATCTCGATTGCCTGAAAAGTCACGAGTTCTTGCGTGTAACCATTTAGGCGGACGAATAAGCGATAAAAAGATTTTGATTTAGAGTAGCTTAGGATTTCCTAAACGGCGAATTAACAAGGGCCTAGATTCAGCTTCGCTACACGCCTCGCCGGGTTAGGACCACGCTGAAAAGTAAAGGCCCGAGAAGTCCTGGCAACGTCCGGTTGGCTCAACGGATCAAGTTAAGCCCAAAACCGTTCGCAGGGGCCTTTCACGGGCTAACGCCAAGGTGTTACTAAAGGGGCTCCGTTTCTCCCCGCAACCGCACAGTGTGGTGCTGCTCGGGAGTGATGCCGAGGTCGAGGTGGAGCGCATTGGCGGGAATCCACGCGGCAATTTTCTCCGGCCACTCCACCGCTAGGCACCACGGACTCACCAGAAAATCCTCCAGCATCAGGGCGTCGATTTGCCGGTCGTTTTCGAGTCGATAGGCGTCCATGTGAACCAGCGTGCGTGCCTCGCCGCGGTAGAGGGTAAAGATGTTGAACGTCGGGCTGGTCACCGGGGAACTCACGCCGAGGCCGCGGGCGAGACCTTGCACGAAGGTCGTTTTGCCCACGCCGAGATCACCGTGGAGGGCCAAGGTGGCGTCGGGCGGCAGGGCGGCGGCCAACTCCCGGGCCAGCGCGTGGGTTTCCTCGGCGCTGGTGGTGACCACGCCGGCGCGGAGTTTAGCGAAGATGTTCATAACCGTGAAATTGATCGAGGGGCAGCGCGCCCGCTTCCAGGGTGCGGGTGAAGCGGCCGATGCAGGTCAGGCGGGTGGAGAATTTTTTACGCCAGGCGGCTTCCAGCGACACGCGGTCGGCGCGAGCCCCAACCGTAAACAGAAGTTCAAAGTCCTCGCCGTCGCTTAGGGCGTGAACCAAGGCGGGTTGCCCGTCTCTACGCGCCAGGGTGCGGGCGGCCGCACTGAGCGGAATGGCGGGCGGGCACAACGACGGCGTGGAGCCCATCGGGGTGAGCGCGGGCAGGTCTTTGGCCAGGCCATCACTCACATCCAGGAGCGAGCGGACTTCGCGGCGTCCGGCCAGCCAGGCGCCTTCGGCCAGGCGGGGCGTGAACTTGTGGTGGTGGCCCAAAATGCTGCCGCCGAGTGTGCCGGTGACGTAAATCCAGTCGCCGGTTTTGGCGCCGTGGCGGGTGAGCACGCGTGGGGCGCGGGCTTCGCCAAGCAGGGTGAGGGTGGCGGCGAGCCCGCCTTTTTGCCGGGTGATGTCGCCGCCGACAATGGCCACATCGTAGGCGCGGGCGGTGGCGGCGAGGCCGCGGTAAAACTGTTCCAGCCAGCGCGTGCACACCGTCTCGTCGAGGGCGAGTGCGATCACGGCGGCGCGCGGGCGGCCGCCCATCGCAGCGATGTCGCTCAGGTTGCGCTTGAGCAGCTTGGCGGCGACGGCGCGCGGCGGGATGGAATCGTCGAAGTGTTCACCGTAAACCACCGGATCGACTGTCACCAGTTGGCGGTGACGCGAGGCGGGCAACACCGCGCAGTCGTCACCGATTCCAACGGGCGAGGGCGGGGAGGCGGTGCCCAGCCAGCGCCGGATTGCCGCGATCAGCCCGAGTTCGCCTTGGGCGCGGACGGATTCGGCAAGGTGGGCGGTGAACGGGTGCATGGCGAGGGGCGAAAGGCGGAGACGGCGACCGGGGTGGTTACAACCCGAGCGAGGTGCGATAAAGGCGGGGCACTCGTTTCGTGACCGAAGTGAGCGTTTCCCACGGAATGGTGTCGGCCCAGCGGCTGAATTCGGCGAGTCCGATCTGCGCGCCCTGCTGGCGGCCGACCAGCACGACCTCGTCGCCGGTCTCGACCCCGGGTACGTCGGTCACATCAACGATGGTCTGGTCCATGGTGACGCGGCCGAGGATGGGGCAGCGCTGTCCGCGGATGATCACCTGGCCGCGGTTGCTGGCAGCGCGGGGAACGCCGTCGCCGTAGCCGGCGGCGAGGATGGCCACGGTGGTTTCCCGGCTGAGCACATGGGTGCGACCGTAACTCACACCGGTGCCGGCGGGGAGTTTTTTTACCAACGCCACCCGGGTGCGAAAACTGAACACCGGTTCGGCTTGGACCTGGGAGAGCAGCGAGCCGGCGTGGGGAATGATGCCGAATTGGAGCAAGCCGACGCGCACGGCGTTGAACGGGCCGGCGACCTCGATCGTCTCCAGCCCGGCGCTGTTGTCGGCGTGGATAAACAACGCCCCGAGGTCGATTCCAGGGCAGGCCTGAAGCGCGCTCAGAAAGCGGCGGCGCTGCTCGGCGGTGAAGACCGCGTCGTCGTCGGAACTGGAAAAATGGGTGAAAACCCCCGCCAGCCGCAGGTGCGTGGCGGCACGGATTCTTAAATACAACGCCGGAGCCTGTTCGTGCCAAACGCCCAGCCTGCCCATGCCGGTGTCGATCTTAAGGTGGACGTTTAGGGTGCGGCCTGCGGCGCGAGCGGCGGCGTCGAGACGGGTGACTTCCTCGGCCGAGGAAATGGTCACGGCAACATCGTACTCGAGCACATGGCGGTCTTCCTCGGGCAGGAGCGGGCTGAGTAAGAGCACGGGCCAGCCTGGGCCGATCTCCCGCAGGGCGGCGGCCTCGGCCAGGTTGGCCACCGCAAACAGGTCGGCCCCGGCGTGCATCAGGCGGGCGGCGGTTTGCGGCAGGCCGTGGCCGTAGGCATCGGCTTTGATCACCGCCACATAGCGCATGTGGGCGGGCAGGGAGGCGCGGATCAGGCGGAGGTTGCGCTCAAGTACGGCAAGGTCGATCTCGGCCCAACAACGCAGCGGCAGACGGGATGCAGTGGACATGGAGAAGTTAGGCGGTGCGCGGCTGCGGGGCTTGGTGGATTTGCGGAGTCCAGGTGACGTAGGCGGGTTCCTCGTGGGTAAACGCATCGGGCTCACTTACGGCGCGAAAAAGATCCGCATCCGGAAGGTTTTCCAGTGACGCGGCCACATCGTAGCGGGTTGTTCCCAGTTCGGCAGGCAGGGGCGTCCAGTGGCGAAAAAACTCCGGCATGACCAATTCGCCGGACAGCTCGGCGGAGGGCACGCGGCGCAGGGGGTGGTCCAGCCGGGCCACATGCCAGGTGTCGCGGCGGGCGTCGGCGATCACCGAAAGCTCCGGGCGGCCGAGGGAGCGGGCCACCAGGTCGAGACTTTGGTAGGTGTAGGTGGCGGCGCTGGGGTTAATCACCTGCCAGGTGCGCAAGGCCACCGCTGCGGTGCGGATGCCCAGGACCGACCCCGGGCCTTCGCAAAAAACAAACGCCGCCACCTCGGCGATGCCGCGGTGGGTTTGGGCGAGCAGGGCTTCAACGCAGGCAAACACCCCGGTTCCGGCCTCGGAGTCGCTTGAGTGCCAACGGGTGGCGGCACCGGGAGTCCAGAGCCCGGCTTGGACGCGCGTCGAGGTGGAATCGATCAGCAGCAGGTTGGGGTGCGCGTTGAGCAGTTGGCGGAGGCTGGGCATGGAACGGTCATCAAGCTGGCCGAACGCGAGGCTTTCAAGCGCGGAGAATCAGGCATTGACCGCGAGGAAGGGCGCCGCGTATTTTGGCCAATTCTACCAACAAAACCCGCCCATTTTTCCCTACTGTGAACATCGAAATCAAAGACGTCTCCGAAACCCGTAAAAGCCTCGTCGTTACCCTCGACCAAGCCGAAGTCGCTGCCGAACACCAAGCTGTGGTCGGTGAGATTTCCAAGCAGGCTCGTCTGCCTGGCTTCCGTCCGGGTAAGGCACCTGCCGCCATGATCATCAAGCGCTACGGCAAGGAGATCGGCGAGGAGTTTAAGCAGAAGGTCTTGGCCAAGGCCTACCGGGGCGGTCTCGAACAGTCCAAACTCGAGCCCCTCAACATCACCGATGTCCAGGAAGGCACGATCATTGCCGGCCAAGCGGCCACCGTCACCATCACCCTCGACGTGCGCCCCACCTTCACCCTGCCCGACTACTCCAACCTCGCCACCGAGATTCAAACCGTCGACTCCACCGAGGCCGAGGTCGAGAAGGTCATCGAGGGTCTGCGCTCCGAGCGTGCCGATTTTAAGGTGGCCGAGCGTGCCGCCGCCAAGGGCGACTACGTGAAGCTCGCCTACGAGGGCACCAGCGAGGGCCAACCCCTCCTCGCGCTCGTCGGCGAGAAGCAAATTTACGCCAAGGTTCCCCAGACCTGGGAAGAGGTTGAGGGCGAAAACGAAGGGCTGATTCCCGGTCTGGGCAAGCAGCTCGCCGGCCTCTCCAAGGGCGACAAGAAAGACCTCACCATTACCTTCCCGGCTGACTTCGCCGCGGTTCCCGCGCTGGCCGGCAAGACTGCCGTTTACGCCGTCGAAATCCTCGAAATCCGCGAGCGTGTCCTCCCCGAAATGGATGCCGCCTTCTTCAAGGCCAATCAGGCCGATGATCTCGACAGCCTCAAGGTCAACGTCCGCAACAACCTTAAGAGCCGCAAGGAGTACGAAAACCGCCAGGCCCAGCGCCGGCAGGTTTCCGAGGCCCTCAATGCCAAGGTCGAGTTCGCCATCCCCGAAAGCCTGGTCGATTCCGAGACCCAATCGGTGCTGCGCCAGTTCATCGAGGAAAACATGCGCCGCGGCGTCCCCGCCGAGCAGTTCGAGAAGGACAAGGCCGCTCTCCACCAGAGCGCCAGCGTTGCCGCTCGCACCCGCGTCAAGACCCAGCTGATCCTCGCCAAGATCGCCGAGCAGGAGAAGATCACTGTCAACGAGCGTGACATCGACACTTTCATCTACCGCGAGTCGGTGATGAACAATCAGAAGCCCGAGAAGCTGGTGAAGGAGCTGACCAAGGACCGCGAGAAACTCCGCTCCATCCAACAGTCGATCATTTTCGACAAGGCCCTTGATTTGCTGGTGTCCAAGGCTACCGTGACGACTGCTCCTGCTCAGGCGTGATCAGTTCACCGTAAACCAAGGAAAACCCCGTGAGTTACTACGTCCCCACCATTCTGGAGAACACCGGCCGCGGCGAGCGGCAATGGGATGTTTTCAGCCGTCTGCTTAAAGACCGCATCATCTTCATCGGTTCGCCGATTGACGACATGGTCGCCAACCTGGTGATCGCGCAGATGCTGTTCTTGCAGATGGAAGACGCCAAGAAGGACATTCACTTCTACATCAACTCGCCGGGCGGTGTCGTGACCGGTGGCATGGCCATCTATGACACGATGAACTTCCTGCAGTGCGACATCGTCACCTATTGCATCGGCCAGGCGGCCAGCATGGCGACCGTGCTGCTCACCGCCGGCACCCCCGGCAAGCGGTATGCGCTGCCTAACAGCCGCGTGATGATCCACCAGCCCAGCGGTGGCGCCGGTGGGCAGACCGCCGACATCATGATCGCTTCCAAGGAGATCCTGCGGTGGCGCCAGACGCTCAACGGAGTCATCGCCAAACACACCGGCAAGACCGCCGAGCAGGTCGAGAAGGATTCCGATCGCGATTACTACCTGAGCGCCCACGAGGCCAAGGCCTACGGGTTGGTGGACCACGTGGTCGAATCAACCAAAGAAGTGAAATTATCGGCGCCGGCGGTGGGCGCCGCGTGATTCAGCCCTCTGGGCTAACTCCCTCCACGACGGCGACCTTCGGGTCGCCGTCTTTTTTTTGCCTGTTTTGCGCACTCGACACAGTTGGCGGGGGGCGCAGGATCACCCAATGGCCAAATCGTCACGCGTGACCCTGTGTTCGTTTTGCGGAAAATCACAGGCGGAGGTTAAGAAGATCATCGCCGGCCCCGGGGTGCACATCTGCGATACCTGCGTCACCGTTTGCAAAACGATTGTTGACCGGGAGTTGAAAGCGCACGCCCCGGCCGAGTCCGCCAAACCCGCATTTCGGTTGATTAAGCCGGCCGAAGTGAAGGCGGCGCTCGACGACTTCGTGATCGGCCAGGATCACGCCAAAAAAGTCCTCTCGGTCGCGGTCTACAACCATTACAAACGCCTCATGTTTGGCGCCGGCCACGCGCCCCGCAACGGCGACGCGTTCTCGACTGAGTTCAACGACGTGGAGGTGGAGAAAAGCAACATCTTGCTCACCGGGCCTACCGGCTCCGGCAAGACCCTCCTGGCCCGCACGCTCGCCAAGATCCTCGACGTGCCGTTTGCCATTTCGGATGCGACCACCCTCACCGAAGCCGGCTATGTCGGCGAGGACGTCGAGAATGTGGTGCTGCGTTTGCTCCAGGCGGCCAACTTTGACGTGAAACGGGCCGAGTGCGGCATCATTTACATCGACGAAATCGATAAGATCGGGCGCAAGACCGAGAACGTGTCGATCACCCGGGATGTGTCCGGGGAAGGCGTGCAGCAGGCCTTGCTCAAGGTGCTGGAGGGCTCGGTGTGCAACGTGCCGCCCCAAGGCGGACGCAAGCACCCGAACCAGGAATACGTGCAAATCAACACGTCCAACATTCTCTTTATTTGCGGCGGGGCCTTTGTCGGCTTGGAGGGGATTATCAGCAAGCGTTTGGGCCAGCGCGGGCTCGGCTTTGGTTCCATCCAAACGCAGAACGACCACGGCGACACCCTGAGCGCCGAAAACATCATGAAATCGATCGAGCCGGGCGATCTGGTGCGCTTCGGGATGATCCCGGAATTCATCGGGCGTTTACCCGTGTTCACGGTATTGGAGCCGCTGCAGGTGGCTGACTTGGAAAAGGTGCTCGTCCGCACCAAAAACGCGATGGTGAAGCAGTATTCCAAGCTCTTCGCCATGGACGGGGTGAAGCTTAAATTTACGCCGGATGCGATCAAAGCGATCGCCGTTAAGGCGGTCGAGCTGAAGACCGGGGCGCGGGCCCTGCGCTCGATCATGGAGAACATCATGCTGGAGGTTATGTATGAGCTGCCCAGCCGCGACGATGTGAGCGAAGTGGTGATCGATTGCGCGGTGGTGGCTGGCAAACGCCGTCCGATCCTGCGCAAAGCCGGCAAGGGAGATCCCCTCCTCGACGCCGGCCAGGACGCCGCTTAACTGGCAGCTCCGCTGGGCGAACTTGGGCTTCCCCCCCCGTTCATCCGCGGGATTGAGTGATCGAGGCGGGTGCGCCCGGCGGGGCGACCGGCAGTGACCCACCCGGGCGGGGGATTCGGCGCGGTTTGCGCCGTGAGGGGCGCGCGCTGTATTTCGCATTGCACCGCGAAAGGCGGGGGCGTCTTCTGGGCGTTTTATTTATGGCGAAGAAATCCCAAGCAACTTGGGGCGGGCGATTCAGCGCCGGCCCCGCCGAATTGATGCTCACGTTCAGCGAGTCGGTCTCGTTTGATCACCGGCTGGCGCCGTTCGACATCGCCGGCAGCAAAGCCCATTCGGCCATGCTTGCCCACGTGGGCCTGATCACCGCCAAGGAACGCGACGCCATCCATCGCGGGCTCGATGCCATCCTAGCACAAATCACCGCGGGAAAGTTCACCTGGAGCCCCCAGCTCGAAGATGTCCACATGAACATCGAGCAGGCGCTGACCCAAAACGTGCCGGCCGCCGCCAAGCTTCACACCGCCCGCAGTCGCAATGACCAGGTCGCCACCGACATGCGCCTCTGGTTCAAACATGTCTGCGTCGTGCTCGCCGACAAAATCCTCGGTGCCCAGCGCGCCATCCTCGCGGTGGCCCAGCGGGACGGCGAGGTGCTCATCCCCGGTTACACCCATTTGCAGCGCGCCCAGCCGGTTTTTTTGGCCCACCACCTTTTCGCCTACTTGGAAATGCTTGAGCGTGACCGCGAGCGTCTCCTGGTCGTGGCCGATCATGCCAACTGGTGCCCGCTGGGCTCGGGTGCCATCGCCGGCACCACCCTGCCGATTGACCGCGAGTTCACCGCAACCCAGCTCGGCTTCGTCGATGCCAAGGGCCGTCCCCAGGTGACCCAAAATTCGATGGACACCGTCGCCGACCGCGACCTGTTCATCGAGTTTGCCAACGCCTGTGCCCTTTTCGGCGTGCACATGTCGCGCATCGCCGAGGACCTGATCATCTGGTCGAGCGTCGAGTTTAAGTTCATCGACTTGCCGGACGCCTTTTGCACCGGCTCCTCGCTCATGCCGCAGAAAAAGAACCCGGATTCGTGCGAACTGCTGCGCGGCAAATCCGCCCGGCTCCAGGGCAATCTCCACACGTTGCTCACCCTCGCGAAGGGCTTGCCGCTCACCTACAACCGCGACCTCCAGGAGGACAAACCGCCGGTGTTCGACAGCTTCGACCAGACCGCCCTGTGCGCCGACGTGCTCGCCGGCACCATCGCCGGGCTGACCGTTTTCCGGGAGCGCTGCGCCGAGGCCGTGGCCGATCCGGCCCTGCTCGCCACCGACCTGGCCGACTACCTGGTTGATCGCGGGGTGCCTTTCCGCGAGGCGCACCATGCGGTCGGCGCCGTCGTGAAACTCGCCGAAACGCTGAAACTCCCGTTGGACAAGCTCCCCACCGCGGAGGTGAAAAAAATCCACCCGGGCTACGGGGATGACTGGGCTGTGGTGTTCGATTTGCAGCGCGCCATGGACAAGCGCCGCGGCACCGGCATGCCCGGCCCGGCGCAGCTGAAAAAACAGTTTGCGCGCTGGCGTAAACGCTTGGGCTAAGCCTCGAGGTGGGCGCCGGCCCGCCAACCGATTCATGGGTAAAGTTCGTATTCTTTCCGACCGGGTCGCCAATCAGATCGCCGCCGGCGAGGTGATTGAGCGTCCGGCGGCGGTGGTCAAAGAGCTCGTCGAGAATGCCATCGACGCCGGCGCCACCCGGGTCGAGGTCGAGTTTCGCCACGGCGGCCGCTCGCTCATGCGCATCGAGGACAATGGCCACGGGATGTCGCGCGACGACGCCCTGCTCGCCCTCGAGCGCCATGCCACCAGTAAAATCAACGAGGCCGACGACCTGAACCGCTTGGCGAGCTTTGGCTTCCGCGGCGAGGCCTTGCCCTCCATCGCCAGCGTTTCCCGCTTCACCTTGCAGACCCGTGAAGCTGGCGCCGACGTCGGCTCGGAGATCTTGGTCAATGGCGGCAAGTTCGTCCATGTGCACGACTGCGGGCGCCCCGTGGGCACGCGCATTGAAGTGGCCCAGTTGTTCAACTCGGTGCCCGCCCGGCGCAAGTTTCTCAAGACCGACGCCACTGAGGCTGCGCATATCATTACCGGCGTGCGGCTCTACGCCCTGGCTTTCCCCAGGGTGGCCTTCACCCTGATCGAGGACGGCCGGGTCATCTTTCGCTCGCCCGAGTGCGCTGACCTGATGGGCCGCGTGGCGGAGATTTTTGGGCGGCAACTGGCAGGTGAACTCATGCCGATTGATGTGGCTGAAAATGGCATGCGCCTCAGCGGCCTGATCGGGCGGCCGGGGGCCGGGCGCTCCACCCGTCACGAGATGATCACCTTCATCAACCAGCGGCCGGTGGACACCAAGGCGGTCAATTATGCGCTGATTGAGAGTTACCATGAATCGATGCCCAAGGGGCGGTATCCGCTGGCGTTTGTTTTTTTCGAAATCGATCCGGCGGCGGTCGACGTGAACGTCCACCCGTCGAAACGCGAGGTGCGCTTCCGCTCGGAGACGGCCGTGCGGGGGTTTATTATTCGTGCGGTCCTTGCGCAGTTGCGCGACTGGGCCGACTCGGCCCAGCCCGCGGTGGTCGCGCCGGCCGCCCACGCCCCCAGTCCGACCCCGGGCGCGCCGCCCCCTTTTGCCGCGCCGGCGCCCAGCTTGGTGCCGGCAGCGCTCCGGGCGCTGACCAGCCCGGGAGCCCGGCTGGTCGTTGCGCCGCCCCGGCTGGTCGGGCCGACGAGCGGGCCGCAAGCGGGTGTCATCGCGCCTAGCCTGCGGCCGAGTATGGATGCATTGCGCCCGGTCGGCGCTTCCACCGCAAGTGGAACGACTCCGGTGTCCATGGCCGGCTCCGGAGGCCCCGCAGCCGAACTCTCTGCCATGCGGGGCTGGCGTTTTTTGGGGGTGGCTCACGGCACCTATGCCTTGTTTGAAACCCGAGCCGGGCTGGTCTTGCTTGACCGCCGGGCGGCGCACGAACGCATCTGGTTTGAGCGCTTGCAGAGCCAATTTCGCGACGGCTCCGTCCCCAGCCAGCGCCTGCTGCTGCCTGTGCCGTTGGAACTCGACCCGATCGGCAGCGCCTTGCTGTTGGATCGGCTGGAGTTCTTCAACGGCCACGGTTTCGCCGTGACGGAGTTTGGTCGCAATTTTTTCCGTATCGAGGGTGTCCCGGCCTGGATGGAGCCGGGCGACGCCGAGCCCTTTGTGCGCGAGTTGCTGGGCGCCCTGCGTGACGGGCGCCTGCAGGAGAGCCAAATCGACGTGGCCCGCGATCAACTCGCGCGGCTCGCCGCCTCGCGGGCGATTCGCTTGGGCGAGGTGAGCGAGGCCGCGATGCTCGCGCTGGTCGGCCAGCTTTTCGCCTGCCGCGCGCCCCTGACCAGCCCCGGCGGCACCCCAACTCACATCGAACTAAGTCAAGGCGATCTGGCCCGGCGTTTTCAACGCTAAGAAAATGCCCCAGCCGAAGGTTTTAGAGTTCAAGTTAGATAAAAACTGTCCTACCTCACTAACCAACTTGTCGGTTCGACCCGACTGGCTCCCTTTCTGCTGTTAGCTTTACACCATTTTAAGCATGCCCGCTCCCAAAAAAACCAAGGCCTCGGCTGTCTCCTCCAACGCCCCTCTCGCTGCGGCGAGCGTAGCCTCCACCACCAGTCAAAGCCGCGTGGCCGAAACCCCGGGATCCGCGCTCAGCCAGGCGATCGTCCGCAATCTCAATTTCACCCTTGCCCGCGACCACACCACCGCCACCCCGCGCGACTGGTGGATCGCCACTTCCCTCGCCGTGCGCGAGCACATCCTTGCCCGCCTGATTCGCACCCAAGGCGAGCATAACAAGCACAATGCCCGCCGCTTGTATTACTTTTCCCTCGAATATCTGATGGGGCGCCTGTTCGAGAACAACCTCTACAATACCGGCCTCTACGACGAGGCCCGCGCCTCGCTCAAAGACCTCGGTGTGGATTGGGAGTCGGTGCGCGAAAGCGAGGTGGACATGGGTTTGGGCAACGGTGGCCTTGGCCGTCTGGCTGCCTGTTTCCTCGATTCCCTAGCCACCCTCGATCTGCCGGCCATTGGCTACGGCATCCATTACGAGTTTGGGCTCTTTAAGCAGGAATTCATTAACGGCCACCAGGTCGAGCATCCTGACAACTGGATGATTTTCGGCACTCCGTGGGAAGTGGTTCGTCCTGAATACACCACCGAGGTGAAGATTTACGGCCGCGTCGAACATGTGTTCGATGACCACGGCAACTCCCGTCCCCGCTGGGTCGACACCAAGACTATCTTGGGCGTGCCCTATGACATTCCGATCGCCGGCTACGGAACCGCCACGGTCAACCTGCTCCGCCTGTGGGCCTCCCGCTCCACGGAGGAGTTCGACTTGGTCGCCTTCAACAGCGGCGGTTACGTCGACGCCGTGCGCGAAAAGGCCATCGGCGAGACCGTCTCTAAGGTGCTTTACCCCAATGACAAGACCGAGAACGGCAAGGAGCTGCGCCTCGTCCAGCAGTACTTCTTTGTGGCCTGCTCGTTGCGCGACATCATCCGCCGCCACTTCCGCCTCGCTGGCAACTCCTGGGCCAATTTCGACGCCAAGGTCGCCGTACAGCTCAATGACACCCACCCCGCGGTGGCGGTCCCCGAACTGCTCCGCATCCTCATCGACGAGAACAATTTCACCTGGGAAAACGCCTGGTCCATCGTGGTCAAAACCTTCGGTTACACCAACCACACGCTCCTGCCCGAGGCGCTGGAGCGCTGGGGCATCCCCCTGTTCACCCGAGTGCTGCCCCGGCACACCCAAATCGTTTTCGAGATCAATCGTCGTCTCATGGAGCAGGTCGAAGCCAAGTGGCCCGGCGACAACCGCAAGAAATCCATCCTCTCGCTCGTCGAGGAAGGTGGCACCAAGGCGTTCCGCATGGCCAATCTCGCGGTGGTCGGTTCGCACGCCGTCAACGGCGTCGCCGCCCTGCACACCGAGTTGCTCAAAAAGGACCTTTTCCCCGATTTCGATGCCCTTTACCCGGGCAAGTTCCAGAACAAGACCAACGGCATCACCCCGCGGCGCTGGTTGCTCGACTGCAACCCCCGTCTCTCCGGACTGATCACCCAAAAACTAGGCTCTCCTTTGGTTTGGGCCCGCGACCTTGATGTGCTCCGCGGCTTGGAGCAATACGCCGATCAGCCCGCCTTCCAGGCCGAGTTCATGGCGATCAAACGGGCTAACAAACAGGACCTCGCCGAGGTGATCAAATCCTTGTGCGGTGTGGAGGTTTCGCCTGACGCCCTCTTTGATGTCCAGATCAAGCGTTTGCATGAATACAAGCGCCAGCACCTCAACCTGCTGAACATCCTCACGCTCTACCGCCGCCTGTTGCAAAATCCGGGCCTCGATATCGTGCCCCGCGTATTCGTCTTTGGCGCCAAAGCGGCTCCCGGCTACGACCTCGCCAAGAACATCATCCGTGCCATCAACGTCATCGGTGACCGCATCAACCGCGACACCCGCATCAAGGGTAAGCTCAAGGTGGTGTTCCTGCCCAACTACCGGGTTTCCCTGGCCGAACGCATTATCCCTGCCGCCGACTTGTCGGAGCAGATTTCGACCGCCGGCAAAGAGGCCTCCGGCACCGGCAACATGAAGCTCGCCCTCAACGGCGCGCTCACCATCGGCACCCTCGACGGCGCCAACGTGGAAATCGGGGAGGAGGTCGGTGACGACAACATCTTCATCTTCGGCTTGAAGGTTCCCGACGTCGAGGCGCTCGACGCCGTGGGCTACAACCCCTGGAACTATTACAATAGCGACGAAGAGTTGCGCGCGGTCATCGATTGGCTTGGGTCCGAGTACTTCACTCCGGGCGAGAGCCATGCGTTTGGGGCGCTCCACCACAGCCTGCTCGAGGGTGGCGATCCCTACAAGGTGCTGGCCGATTACCGCACCTATGTGCAAGCCCACGAACGCGTGGATGCGGCCTACCGCGATAAGGCCCGTTGGGCGAAGATGGCCATTCTCAACACGGCCCGCGTCGGCAAGTTCTCCAGCGATCGCACCATCCGCGAATACGCCAAGGACATCTGGAGCCTGCCGCCGGTCTCGGTGCTGAGCTGCATTCAGTAAGCCGATCGCCTCCCCGGCCTTGACCCGGGGGTGGGGGCTCCAGGCCGGGGTTTGGTTTTCTAATCGAACCCCGGCCTTTTTCATCTCGTCCCGGCGAACTTGCCTGAAAGCCCGGTCGCCCCGCCGGCCACTCAACCCGGTGCTCCTAGCCGTTTGCGCAGGGCGCCAGGCGATTCTTCAGAACGGGTTTATCCCCGCTTCTTGATGATAAGCGTTCCTATATCAAACCGGCTTCGTCGTCTCGCTGATCGCGCCGAACTCCGTACGTAGCGAGATCATGGCGCGGTTTGGAACCGAAATCGGGAAGTCTCGGTACAACCCACCATCGTTATCAGGCGGTTCTCGTCGGGGTGGCGATCGGGGGGGGAGCCTTGATCCTTGCGGTTTACGCCGGTAAACGCTTGCGCCTACCCACCGGCCACCAACCCTCGCCTTTGCCCTCCATGTCGTCTCTCCCTGACTGCCTCTACTGCCGCCAAGACCAGCATTTGACCGATCTCATGATCGAAGGCGATCCGCTTCAAGTCTCTACTCTCTGTCTGTTTAAGGAGCAAACCTACCGCGGACGCTGCCTCGTTGCTTTTCATGGCCACGTGAACGAGCTCTTCGAGTTGGCCGAGGCCGAGCTCGCCCGGTTCATGCAGGATGTTGCCCGCGCCGCCCGCGCCCTGAAAACGGCCTTTAACCCCGCCAAGATCAATTACGCGGCCTACGCCGATAAGCTGCCGCACTTGCATTTCCACCTGGTGCCCAAATACGTGGACGGGCCCGCCTGGCGCACGCCCTTCACCCTGATGCCCGATCCCCAACAGCGGCTCAGCGAGTCGGCCCACGCGGTACTCATCACCGCGCTCCGCCAGGCCTTAGGCGCCTGAGCTCCGCTGGTTGACGCCCCTGCCGCCATGAGTCGCGCCATGTGTTACCGCTGTTTTTGGCCCCAGCCGCTGTGCTGGTGCCCAACGATCACCGCGATGCCCACGCGCACTCGCTTCGTTTTCCTCATGCACCCGAAGGAGTTCAAGCAGGAGAAGGCGGGCACCGGGCGGCTCACCCACCTGTGCCTGGCCGGCAGCGAGATTCACATGGGGATCGGCTTCGACGAGCACGAAGCGGTGCAGGATTTAATTCAGGATCCCCTCAACTTGCCCATGCTCGTTTACCCGAGTGCGTGCGCGCGCAACCTCTCGCGCGGCGACTTGCAACCCGCTGACATCGGTGATCGCCAGTTGGTGGTCTTTTTACTCGATGCCACCTGGGCGCTGGCCAAAAAAATGCTCCGGCTGAGCCCCTCGCTGCAGCGCCTGCCCCGGCTCATGTTCACGCCGTCGGCCCCGAGCCGCTACGTGATTAAGCAACAGCCGGTGGAAGGGTGTCTGTCCACCCTCGAGGCCACGCACGAGCTGCTCTTGGCGCTGCAGCGCTCCGGGCTCGACGACTACCCCTTGCCCGACCAACTGCTCGGGTTGTTCGCCCGCATGCAGGACTACCAGCTGAACTGCGCGCGGGACCCGACACGGGAAGGCTACCGCCGGCGGCCTTACAGTGCCCCGGCCGATCGGCTCAAGCCCCAGGCCAACACCGGGGCCCGGCGCACCCGGTTGTTTAACCTGAGCGATACCCCCTCCGTGCCTCCAGCTCCCTCCGGCCCCGACGCGCCGAGCTCGTGCTAGCGGTGGCCTCGGCGCCAACCCACGCGCGGCCCAAGAAACGGTCCGCGGTGAAACTTTAAGATTCAGCCGTCGGGTTTTTCCGGTTTCGTTTTCGTCATGAAATCCATGACTGGCTACGGCCGCGCCTCCCTCCCGCTTGGCTCCCACACCCTCACGGTGCAGGTGAGTTCCGTGAACCGCAAAACCCTCGATTTGACGGTCAAGCTGCCCGGCGTTTGGGAATCGCTCGAATCCATGATCGCCGAGGCGGTGCGCAAAGTGGCCTTGCGCGGGAAAATCCACGTCGACGTCGAGCTTACCGGCGCGCCGGGATCGGTGGACATCGGCTGGGACGAAGCCGCCGCCGGTGTGCTCCTCAAGCGCCTGGCGGTGTTTGCCTCCAGCCGCGGGGTGGTGTTTGCGCCGACGCCTGAGGTGCTCCTGTCCTTGTTGAACAGCCAGCGCCACGGCGCGGCGCTGCCGGCGGTGGAGGGGGTCGCCCCGGTTTTGTCGGCGGCGCTGGCCGACGCGCTCCAGCATTTCGTTGGCATGCGGGCCAAAGAAGGGCAGGCGCTGCTGACCGATTTCCAACAGCGCCTCGCCACCCTTGCCGCTCACGTGGCGGCCGTCGAAGCGCGCGCCCCCCACGTCCCGGGTAACTACCGCGAGCTGCTCCACAAACGCTTACGCGAAGCCGGCCTGGAGCTGGATGTCCGCGATGAGCGGGTGCTGAAGGAAGTCGCCCTGTTTGCCGACCGCTGCGACATCACCGAGGAGCTGACCCGTTTGCGCAGTCATTTTGACCAGTTCACGACCTTGCTGCACGCCAACGGGGATGTCGGCCGGAAGGCCGAGTTTATCCTCCAGGAAATCAGTCGCGAGATTCATACCATTGGCAGCAAGGCCAACGACCTGACGATCGCCCAAGCGGTGATCGAACTGAAGAACGAGCTCGAGCGAGTCCGCGAACAGATCGCCAACATCGAGTGAGCGATCGGTTGGATTCGCCTAGGCCGCAGAGCGGGGAGCGGTAACCAACCCGGCGGTGCCGGAACTGGGCTTCGCACCCTTCCGCACCTGCACGAGACAACCGGGTTGGACCTCGACCGTTCGATTGTGCCGCCCGCTTAGGCCAGGGCCCGGGCGGCGAGTTTTTCCCCTGAAGCGAGGCATTGGGGGACCGCGATGCCATCGCGCACCGTGCCGCCGATGAACAACCCGGGGTGGGCGGCCTCGACGCCGGCGATTTGCTCGAGGAAGCGCTCGTAGCCGAGGTTGTATTGCGGAATGGCCTGCGGCCAGACCGTGCGCCGCATAAACACCGGCTCACCGCGTACCCCCAGCAACGAGCCGAGTTCGGCGCTCACCCGCGCCATCAGCGTCGTATCGTCAAGCCGGGCCATCTCCGGGCGGAGCGCGCCGCCGGTCATCACTGTGAGCGCCACCTGGCCCGTCGGGGCCCGGCCGGGAAACAGCGTGCTGTTAAACAACACGCCGAGCACATCGCGTTTTTCGGCGGGCGGAATCAACATCCCGAAACCGTCGAGCGGTTGGGCCACCTGCTCGCGGGCATAGCCGAGGAACAGCGAGGACACCGGCGGATAAGGGATCGCCTCAAGGCCGGCGAGCGGGTGGTCGCCCGTGGAGCCGATGGACAGGGAGGCGAGGGCGGCGGCGGGCAGGGCAAGGATGACCGCACCAAAGGTTTCCTGATGCTCGGTCTGATCGGGGCCGGTCCAGCTCACCGTCCAGGTTTTGGCCGGACCAGGCCCGGGCCCGATCGCGGTGACCCGGGCTTGCCGCTCGACGCTGCCTGCTGGCAGGTGCTCGCCGAGGGCACGCGGCAGGGCTTCGAGACCGTCGGCAAAGCTGATCAGCGGCGTGGGCCCGCGCGGCTCACCGCGGGCCTGCTTGGCTTTGGCGGCGGCCATCAGCCCGCGAATGACCGACCCGTGGCTGCGTTCAGCCGCCCAAAGCGTGGGAAAGCTGAGCCGGGCGGAGAGCTGATCGGCGTCGCCCGCGTAGACCCCGGCCACAAAGGCGCGCAGGCCGTACTCGACCACCTCGCCGCCAAAGTGCTCGGTGGCGAACGCGGCCAAGCTGATGTCGGTGGGGCGTTGGCGCGGGCGCTGGAAGAGGTCGCCGAACAGGCGGAGTTTGCCGCGGGTGCTGAACAAGGGCGTTTTGAGCAAACTCCAGGGCGAGGCGGGCGCGGCGAGCACCCGGCCGCCGCGCACGAGGTAACGATTCTTGGCGGCCTTGGCGGCCACCACTGGCTTGAGGTTGAGTTCGGCGCAGAGCGCGGCCAGCGCCGGGGTGAGCTGGAGTGAGTTGGGCCCGGCTTCGAGCAGCCAGTCGCCGCTGCGTTCGCTGCGAATATTGCCGCCAAGGCGCGGTGAGGCCTCGAACAGGCGGAAGGCGCGACCTTGGCGGGCCAAACGATGCGCGGCGGCCAGGCCGGTGATGCCGCCTCCAAGGATGGCGACGGGAAGCGGTGAAGAGAAAGTACCCACGGACAGGGTGATACACTAAAATCGCGGTGGAAGCTAACCGGGTTTTGCAGTTTTGTGGGTGGGGCTTGGCGGGCGCAGTGTGATTGCCTTGATTGAAGCCGAACGCCGCAGTGGGCACGCGATTTGGCAAAGGGGAGGGGGTTAACCGCTAGCGGTTTGGGCTCAAAAAAAAGGGCATCGGCAGATCGGACTCCAACGTCGGCTGAATTGGTTTTCCCCACCAGAATGCCGCATCGATGAGAGTTTTTGTGTTTGGAGAAACCTCCCCAACCTGGTGCATGACCACTCGCCCTTCGTTGACGAAAGTCAGGGTGTTCCGGGTGGTGGTTGGTGCCGGCACGCCGACCACCGCATGACTCGCACTTTTTAAGCAATAATCGCCGCCGAGTTTCGTCTCTCCACCAACGGTGCGAGTGCCCCTCGGGGGGCGTAGCGTACCCGTCGATATGTTTAACCGGGATGCGCGCTTCGATCTGTGGTTTGCCACCGTGCGCAAGAAAAACGACCGGCTTAATATAAATTAGCCCGGCAAGGCGGGTGCACGTTTGACGCCATCTCGCAGCCGCACAGGTTAGCGCCTTTACCGCATGGCCGACTTTCTCGATAACACACCGCAAAAAGATCCAAAACGCGTTGAGCGTGCCTACCTTGTGGGCGTGCAAACCCACCTGATGGCTCCCGGCGAATCCGAAGAGTTGCTCAATGAACTCCAAGAGCTGGTCGAGAACCTCCAAATCACCGTCGCTGGACGCAATCTGGTCAATCTGCGCGCTCCCACCCCAGCCACCCTTGTTGGCAGTGGCAAAGCCCAGGAAATCGTGGACGCCGCCAAGGCCCTCAACTGTGACGTGATCGTCTTTGACGAGGGCCTCACCCCGGCCCAGCAGCGCAATTGGGAAAAGCTCGCGGGGGTCGCGGTGATCGACCGCCAAGAGGTTATTTTGGACGTTTTCGCCGATCGCGCCCAAACCCGTGAGGCGGTCATTCAAGTCGCCTTGGCTCGCATGGAGTATTCTCTCCCTCGTCTAACCCGCGCTTGGACTCATCTTTCCCGGCAAGGCGGCGGCAAGGGTGGTATGGGCGGCGAAGGTGAAACCCAGCTCGAACAGGACCGCCGCCTAGTCAACGACCGCATCACCCGGCTTAAGCGTGAGCTCATCGATGTGCGCAAGCAGCGCGGCGTGCAGCGCCAGAAACGCCAGCGCGTGCCCGTGCCGACCTGCGCCATCGTCGGTTACACCAACGCCGGAAAATCTTCTCTGCTGAACACCCTTACCGGCGCCCACGTGCTGGCCGAGGACAAGCTGTTTGCTACCCTCGACCCCACCACCCGCCAGCTGGTGCTGCGCGGCAACCAGAAACTCCTGGTCACCGACACGGTTGGGTTCATCCGTCGTCTGCCCCACGGTTTGGTCGAGGCTTTCAAGGCCACCCTCGAAGAGGCCATGGTGGCAAATTTCCTCGTTCATGTGCTTGACGTGACCACGCCCAATCTGGCCGCCCACCACGCGACCACCCTCGCTGTGCTCAAAGAGCTCGGTGCCGAGGGAAAACGTATTCTGACCGTATTTAACAAAGTCGATGCCGCCACCGAGGGGCAGCTTAACACCGCCCGCCAGCTTGACCCCGCGGGCATCTTTGTTAGCGCCCACACCGGCCAAGGCTTGGAGTCTTTGGTGGACCACTGCCTGGAATTGATCGCCGACGCCTTCGGCTCGATGGAGCTGTTTATTCCCCACAGTCGCTATGATCTGATCGCCAAGTTGCACGCCATCGGCAATGTCCAAAACGAAGAACAGGAGGACGATGGCGTGCGCCTGCACGTGCGAATCCCTCCCTCCCAGATGGCGCCGTTCGCTCCGTTTATCGTCTCCAAAGCGTAAGCGCTGCATTGAGTCAGGTATGGACGTCGGGTTCTTTGTGATTTCAGGGGGGGGCAGGGCAACCGGTAAGACGCAGCCAAAGAGCGACCCGACATAGGAACGTTTGTTTAAGGTGGGGGTGGCCTCGGGCGAAGGGTATGAGTGGTTCGCCCCACCGCGGCGCGATTGACCTTACCCCCGACCCGCTAAAAATCCCCCAGCCTGCGAATGCCTTGCAGGCAGTCCTCTTAAGTCGGTTCGGTTTGTGCCGATCATAACAGCTTTCGCTTTTGCAGTCAGGACCCCTCCCCGCCATGTCTAAAGCCGTCGTTTCCTCCCTTTACGATTCAGATGTTTTTAAAATGGCCTGTCGCCAGTTCGACCTCGCGGCCGATGCCATCAATTTGCCGGAATCCATCCGCGATCGCACCAAGTACCCGCGGCGCTGCCTGGCCGTTGCGCTCCCCATCAAGCGCGACAATGGCAGCGTCACCGTCTTCGAGGGCTACCGCGTGCAGCACAACCTGACGACCGGGCCCGCCAAGGGCGGCATCCGTTTTCATCAAAACGTGACTTTGGGTGAAGTCGCCGCGCTTTCCCTGTGGATGAGCTGGAAATGCTCCTTGGTCGGCCTGCCCTACGGTGGGGCCAAAGGCGGGGTAATTGTCGACCCCAGCCAACTCTCCGAACTTGAACTCGAGCGGCTGTCGCGCCGTTACATGCAGGAAATTGCGCCCTTTATTGGCCCACATATCGACGTGCCGGCGCCCGATGTGGGCACCAACGAAAAAATCATGGGCTGGATGATGGACACCTACTCAAGCCACGTCGGCCACCATGAGCCGGCCGTCGTCACCGGCAAACCCATCTCCCTCGGCGGTTCCCAAGGCCGCCGTGAGGCCACCGGGATGGGCGTGGCCTACCTGATCAAGCGCTACCTCGAAGACCTGCAAATCCCCTTGGCGGGCGCGACCATCGCCATCCAGGGTTTTGGCAACGTCGGCGGCGAAACCGCCCTAGCTCTAGCCCACTATGGCGCCAAGATTATCGCCATATCCGACTATACCACTGGAATTTACAACGCCAATGGCATCGACATAAAAAAGGCCCTGAGTTTCCTTCAGTGCCAAAAAGTGCTGCGCGATTTCGACGGCGGCGAGTCCATCACCAACGAGCAACTCCTCACCCTCGAATGCACCGTGCTGGTCCCGGCTGCCCTCGAGCGGGTCATCACCGCCGAGATTGCGCCCAAACTTCGCTGCCGGGTTCTGGCCGAGGCCGCCAACGGGCCGACCACCTTCAGCGCCGATAAAATCTTAGAAAATCGCGACGACATCGAGGTCATCCCCGACGTGTTGTGCAATTCCGGGGGGGTAATCGTCTCCTACTTTGAGTGGCTCCAAAATCTCCAAAACTACTATTGGGACCGGGAGGAGGTGTTTCAGAAACTTTATGTGATCCTCGATCGGGCCAAAAACGCGGTGGAATACCAAAAGCGTAAATTCAAATTCAGCCGGCGCCTTGCCGCGCTTACTCTGGGTATCCAGCGGGTGGCCGAGGCCAAACAAAGTCGCGGCTTGTTCCCTTAACGGAGGCATAAGCTACACGGGGGATGCCCCCGTTGTCCCTTCATCCCCCCTTCGATCCGCCAAAATCGATTTTACTGTGTGTTGGCACCGTCCGTACCCGAGGGCCCGCAGTCAGCCAGTGCTACCTCACGCCCTATTTCCCCAACGGGCGTGCCGTGCGTTGCGGATCTCCGGCACCCAAGCGCGGTCAAACCGGTAACGCCCCCCCCACTCGTTATCGTCATAAACCTCCCCTTCGCGTCTAACCTCGCCACCTGAGCGTATGCTTTTCAAACTCACGGCCAATGAACGCCGGGCCCTGCTCATCGTAACAGTGCTCATCGCCTTGGGGATCACGGGACTAGCGGTGCTGTAGCCCGTTGGCCGCCCCCCAAAAACCGGCCTGAGCGTCTATCCTGACGATCCCGATTAGGATTGGACGCGAGAACGCTCACCGCTCCTGCCTCAACGGGCTCGCCCCGCTGCGCTGTCCCTCCAGCGGCGCTCGTCCTGTTTTTTCGTTGCCGCGCCACCACCCCGCGCAAGCATCCCCCGACCGTGTTGCCCGACGCCGACTATCGAATCAAACTTCCGGCCTTTGAGGGGCCGCTCGATCTGCTGCTTTTTCTTATCAAGAAGAACGAGATCGACATCTACGACATCCCGATCGTCTCGGTCACCCGCCAATACATCGAGGTCCTGCACTCCTTGCGCGACCTCGACCTGGATATCGCCGGGGAGTTTTTCGTCATGGCAGCCACCCTGATGGAGATCAAAAGCCGAATGCTCCTGCCGCGCGGCCAGGCGGCGGTCGATCTCAACGCCAGCGAGGAGGAAGTGGACCCGCGCTGGGAACTCGTTCACCAGCTCCTCCAATACAAAAAGTTCAAGGAGGCTGCGCTCAAACTCGACGAATTGGCCGTCTTTCAGCGCGATCTGCTCGCCCGCCACGTTTCCGAACTCGCCGTCGCCGACTCCGACCGGCCGCTCAAATCGGTCGATCGTATCGAGCTGTGGAACGCCTTTAACATCGTCCTGCGCCGCCTGGCCGAAAAGCTGGTGGTCGGCCAGATCCAAGACGAACAGATCACCGTCTCCGACAAAATGGAGGAGATCCTCGCCTTCATCCGGACCCGCGAAACCTTCGTTTTCACCGAACTGTTTGGCAACGAAATCGTCACTGTGCGCCTGCTGGTGGCCACCTTCATCGCGGTGCTCGAACTCACCCGCTTGGGCAAACTACGCGTGCGCCAAACCGAGGCCTACACCGATATTGAAATCAGCGTGCGCGCCGAAACCGACCTCCCGATTTTGCTGGTTGCCGAAGAACCGGTGCGCCCGGTGGCCCCAGAATTGCAAAACCCGCTTGAAACACCGGTGGAAGACCACACCGTTAACTTGTGAGCAAGAAACCCACGCCCGCCTCCCGCAAAAAACCGGCGCCCGCCGCCGGTTTGCTCGGCGTGGGACTCGACAACCAGGACGGCCACAAACGCATCACCCGCGGTGACCACTTTGTACTCGTTGGCGGCTCGGAAGAAACCCACGGGAGGATGACCGAAACGACCCTGAAAACATTCGAGGAACTGAAACGCCGCGATAAGCGCCTGGAAACCATAGATCCGCGCGAACTGGCCGAAATTGTCCACCGCTCGACCCCGGGCTAGTTTCGCCTTGGGGTGCAGGCCACTCGTGACGCACCGACCGCCCTTGCTGACGCAACCAAACCCAACAGTTATCCGCACCTTACCCATGGGTTGACGCTTTCGCCCCTCGCTCCCGAACCTCCCGCCAGCTACTTTCGTCCTGTTTCACCTCATTTCCCCAACCTGATCTACCTGAAAAACTGAAACTTAATCCATGTCCGATAAAATCGCCCACCTGACCGAGCAAACCTTCAAAGCTGCCATAACCAAGACCGGCCCCGTCCTTGTGGACTTCTGGGCTCCGTGGTGCGGGCCGTGCAAAGCCATCGCACCTATCCTCGATGAGCTCGCCAGTGAGCTCGAAGGCAAAGTGACCATTGCCAAGGTCAACGTCGATGACAGCGGCGGCATTTCGGCCGAATATAACGTCCGCGCTATTCCCACCATGCTGCTCTTCAAGGACGGCAAAGTGGTTGAGACGCTGGTCGGCATGATGCCCAAAGCTACCCTTAAGGAAAAACTCCTCGCCAAAGTCTGAGCCGAACCCCCGGCCGGTCCGGGGTGAACGTTTCCCTCCATAAAAAACCGCCGCCTAACCACGGCGGTTTTTTTGCGACCGCAGGCTGGCCGAGAAGGCCGCCCTGGCCAACACGCCGGTAAAAACCGTTTAGGCGACGGGTCCCGCACACTCCCTGCGCTTGCCTTGCGCACTGGCCGGCCTGAACGGCTGGGCAAAACAACCTCCCTCGGAGCCAGACTGGACCAATTGGGGGCGAGGCACTCAGAACAACTCGTCCTGCACCCCGCCGGCCGGCTTCACCCCGAGAAAGCCTCCGTAGCGCTCCAGCCAGTCGTCGAGTTTTTCCAGGTAATACTCCGGATCGTAAGGCGCCTGCACCGCCTCGTAGTGCCCCACCGGCCGGGCCCGCTGCCAGTCGCTGCTTTTGCCCGGCTGCTTTGGGATGAGGTAATACACCACCCGCTCTCCCATCCGCGGCTTGGGCTCCATCAGCAGCGCTGCTTCGGCCGAGGCGCGACGCGGCTTGCCGCCGCCTTCAATAAAGCGGACGTAGGCGTCGGGATTCATGCTGAGCACCTCGCCCTTGGCGACTTCAGCGACCGGGAGTGACCGCGCCGCCAACCGGGCGCGGTACTCCGCCAACAGCGCCAGCGGTGACTCGGCGCTCGCTCCGAGCAGAAACCGGATCAGCTGGTTGCCGAGTTTCTTCAAATAGGGCTCGATCCCCCGCGAGCGCAGCGCACTCCCGCGGATGATCACCTTCTTGCCGTCGTAGAGCGCATAGTTCTTGGCCTTGTAACAAAACATCGCCTCGTAGCGCCCGTCGTACTCGAGTTCGATCCCCGACGGAAGCACCCCGACCACCTTGGCGAGCAGCTCCTCGGGACGGTTAAAAAACTCCGCCGACGCGAGGTAAATCCCGTCGGTGTCAGCCTCCAGGATCATGCAGCCGTGGCGGGTAAATTCGTCGATCAGCGCCTGCAGCAATTCGCGCCCGCGCCGGGTGACCTCGGCGGCGAGTTCACCGTCGCCAAAACGCGCGCCCGAGAAACCGAGGTAACCGTAGAAGGAGTTGATCAGGAGCTTGAAACTGGCCTGGCGGGCCTGGGCCTCGGCGCGCTCCTCGGCGCTCGGCGCGTTGCGTGCGAGCTGTTTGTAGCGCAGGCGGTACTCGCGCAGCGTGGTCAGCAAGGGAATAAACACCCCCAAGGTGTCGTTGGCCGGGTTGCGCCCGATCGCCAGCAGCAGACTCGGGTACAGCGAGGCCACGTCGAAGTGGAGCACGTGACGAAATACCCCTTCCTGAAAACTGCGGGTGTAACCGCCCGCGAACGCACTCATCTCCGGCGGCTCCGGGCAGGCTTGGCGGGCGTGGTAGTAGTGCTCAAGAAACAGCAGATCGATCTTGCCGGTGGTCCCGCGTAGCGTCGCCTCCTGGAGCAGAATCGGGAAGGTCCGCACCTGTTCAAAATAGGTCGGTAGCAGCAGGTCGGCGATGCCCTTGGTTTCACGCAGGTCGTCGGCCAGGTAGGCGAGGAACTTTGCCCGGTCTTCCGAGAATGCCGCGTGGATTTGGTCGCCGGCCAGGTAGGTGCGCTCGCTGGCCTCGTCGGTGATGCCGAAATACACCGCGACCTCCTTCAAGCGGTAGGAGGTGAGTTCGCGCGTGGTGATGTCGTACTGTTGGACCAACAGGTAGGTGTCCACCACCGTGCGCCCCGGCAGGTCGCAGCGGGGGAAATCGATCCAGCGCTCGGCCACCTTAAGGCGGCTGTTGCGAAACGACGCCTTCTGCCCGAAACGGCCCCAGGCGCAGGGGACTTTCAGTTTCTTCGCCCGCTGGCGCAGGTAATCGAGGTCAAATTTAAAGATGTTGTGACCCTCGATCACGTCGGGGTCCTCCTCGGCGAGCACGGCGTTGAGCTGCTCCAACATCCGCCGTTCGCCGGCCGGGCTCACTTCGTCGAGGACGAGCAGGCGGTTGCGTTCGCCGAAACGCAGGCCGATCGCCAGCACGCGATCGGCGGGCTTGGCGGCGTCGCTGAATTCGCCGTCGCTCGACGCCGTCTCGATGTCGAGTTGGCAGCGGCGCAACTGGCCGAAACTCAACGCGCGGAACAGTCGGGCGCGCTGCTGGATGAGGTACTGGCTCTCCAGCGGTTTAACCACATCGACCGCGCCGGTCTCCTTGGCGGTTTTCGCAAACCCCTCGAACACCTCGAGGGTTCCGGCGTGGGCCAGCCGGTTGAACGGGCCCGGCCCGGCCAAAGCCTCGATGATCACGCCCGTAACTGGCTCAGCGGTGACCTCGGCGTTGAGCCAGGCAAAGGGCCGGAGGCGTTCACTGCGGGTAATGCGCCCGCCCCCGGCGGTGGCCAAACACAGCTGGACGTTACCCGCCTCGTCGACCCAGATGCCGCACAGCGACTCCTTCATGGAGCTGGCCAAAGCAAACGCTTAGAACGGCTTGACGTAAACCGCGACCACGGCGGCCACGGTCAGCGCGATCGCCACGGCGGCAAAAATGCCCACCGAGCCCCGGCGGCG
Source organism: Rariglobus sp. (assembly GCA_044353465.1). Classification (GTDB taxonomy): domain Bacteria; phylum Verrucomicrobiota; class Verrucomicrobiia; order Opitutales; family Opitutaceae; genus Rariglobus. Next base: position 39,517 of record JBILBW010000007.1, read on the forward strand.
GAAGCCCAAACCTGACAGTGCGGAGAGCCCAAGCCAGGCGATCAGCTTCACGATCATCCAGGCGGCGAACTGGTTGTTGTAGAGTTTGGCCATCAGCCCGAAACCGCTGAACAGCACCAGCAGGCTGGCGATGCCGGTGATGATCAGGACCTTTTTGCGCATCTCCGCCGGAGCGGCGAAGGCGTAGAACGTGTAGCCGAACAACACGAACAGGGAAACAAGGTGCAGAATGTGATAAACGGTGGGAGACATGTTGATTGAGGACGTTGGACTGGATGGGTTTAGAAAAAAAGTGGAAGTGACACCCCACCTGTGCCGTGCGCCCAAAGGCTCGAGAACCTTTTTGCGATTAGGTGGGCTCCTCCGGATGGCTTTATGCTTTCCGATTTACGGCCTAGCACTCCCTCACCCGTTCCGGATCCCGTATTATATCAAAGGCAAAGAGCAGTTATTGAAAGCACCTCGAACACTGCAGGGTGTCGGCACTCACCCTAGGACCCGCACCTCGCCCGTCAATGGCCATCCCGAACAAACGAGGAATCCATCCGGGATCTTTTTAAATCAATTGTAAGTAACTGCTCTGAAAATGGATAAGGTTTTAATAAACATAACCAGGGATTTGGGTTTTGGGCTTCTCCCGATAATACGGACACGCGTTGAGCGGTTGGTTGAGGGAGGATTCGTTCTCGAAGGGGCTTTTGAAGCCGAGGGCTGAGTGGAAGCGGGTTCTGTTATAAAAACCCTCGCTTCAGTCGAAAATGGCGGTGGTAGCCTGGTTTCTGGTCAGGAAAGCGCGGCGATAACCGAGCGCATGTTTGAGCGTACTCCAAAACGACTCCAAGGTGGTGTTGTCGTAGCCGTTGCCCTTTGCGACTCATGGACGCGTTGCAGCCGTTGGCAGCCAGAGCCTGCCGGTAAGTTGAATTGACTTATAAGGTCGAGTACCCCGGCCAAATAAAGCCAGCCCTCGCCCGTCTCAATGTAGGGGATGGCAATCGCCCAAATCGGGTTGGGCTTGGTGGGCGCTGACGCCACCGCCAGATGATTAGGCGCGATCGTCTGATCCTTTCGATGGTCGGTGATCCTCACCCGATACCGGTGTTTTTACCGGCTTTGGAGCCCGGTAAAAGAGCATCAATCGGGCGTTCCGATTTAACCCCAGCGCCTCTCCTCCATCGCGTAAGGCGCGTGTTATCGGTGTACGACCATAAGGCTGTCGGTACCTTTAATACTCCTTTTCAATCAGGAATTTAATTCGGTTGGCCTGCTGTGCCCACGATGATTAGCCAGCGTTATTTAAGGGGGAACAACCACTGTGCGAGACGCACAAGATTGCGCACACGTCATTGAGGGAGTGCTTGTCTCTCCTCAATTTGATTTGGGCAGACCGCACTCAACTGGTGTCGGTCGATTCGGGGTAACCTCACAGCCCAGCACGCCCAATCAATTGGCGGTGGCACCAACGCCCACCAAACCCGACCCGATTTGGGCGACTGACATCACCTACATTGAGACGGGCGAAGGCTGGTTTTACTTGCCCGGAGTTCTCTACCTTTACAGCCGCCGACTGATCGGCTGGGCCATGGGGCAAGGCATGGAAACCTCGCTGCCTTTGGCCGCATTGAACAGAGCGTTGCAGCAACGTCGCCAAATCGGCCAGGTGTTGCACCCTTCCGACCGCGGAAGCCAATACGCCAGCGCAACCTCTCGGCAGGCTCTGGGGAATCCCATTTCTCCTAAGGAACTCTTTTTGTTAAGGGCGGCGTCTTAGAATTGGCCAACCTTGACTCGCGCAAAAAGTTTCCCACGTGCCCCAGCGCTGATCGTGTAAGTGACTTCAATAAGGTCACTAGCCGGTGCAATGTTGTCGGTTTTCGTATTAGCCACAATATCCACAGTCGTCCCATTCGTATTAGTCTGCCCGCTGCTATACCAATTCACCAGATCGGTGGACCACTCGTAAGTTTTAGTCAATTTAAGAGCGAGTGTGTTGGACTGATTATGGTTTAATATAAGCGTATTTAAACCAGCTTTGACCACGCTCAGTCCGGTATTCGGTTTCGTTGGATCAGAACCCATTAGGTATTCCATCGCATTATCGAGGCCATCGTGGTCAAAGTCGTCAGCAGCACCCGTCGAAAGACCAACGTTGAACCCGGAAATCCATTCATTTAATGCCGTTCTCGGATTCACCGCATTCACCGTTACCTTAAACGTGAGTGTACGACTGTTACTAAGGTTAGCCACCAGGTCGTCGCTGACCGTCACCGTAATAGTCGCCGAGCCGCTGGCTTTGGGTACGGGTGTGTAAAGCAAAGACCCGATCGAATTAGGGCTTGTGTAAGTAACGGTCGGGTTCGGAATAAGCCCAGGGTTACTCGACCTCACCGTGACACGGAGCGTCTGGAACTCATTGGTGGCCCCAGTGCCAATACCGCTTAACTGAACCGTTTGTTGACCTGCGTCTTCAGAGATCGTCTGGTCCGCGATCGGGTTTAA
>JBILBW010000184.1:0-4304 GCA_044353465.1 Rariglobus sp.
CTCCTAGCTCTCATCTCCTAGCTCCTAGCTCTAAGCTCCTCTCTCGGCCGCGCTAGCCGGCAAAAGTCTTGAGCAGGGCAACGAGGGGTTTGGTTTTATCACCCCAGCGCTCCAGTTTATCAAAACGGGCCAACAGCTGCTCGCGACCGGTTTGCTTGGCGTGCTCGGCTAACTCCGCCCGGCGGCGGGTCAGCTCCGCTAAACGGGGGAGTAAGCGGCTATTTAAAAACAACCTCACCAACACCCCGAGATCAGTTTGGAGTTCAAAGTGCTCTTTACGGCTTTGCACCCCGGTCGCCGGGCGGATCGCGCCGATTTCGGCCAATTGCTTGAGCGCCTGCCCTGCCCCACTGCGACTGATCCCGAGTTTTTCCACCAGGTCGTCGGCGTTGAGGGGCTCGGGCGACAGAAAAATCAAAGCGTAACTCTCTCCAATCGAACGGGAAAGTCCAAGTAGCGCGGCCGCTTCAATCCAAAACGCCGTCGTTTCTCGGTCCAACTCCGGGCTGGAATCATCGGGGGCGGCGGGTGGGTGCGCTTGCATTTACGAAAAATGCAATTTTTTTTGTAAATCGTGTCAAGGACTGATCCCACGGCCTCAGGCGTGGGCCACGGTCTTTTGTTTTAGCGGGGCGGTTGAGCGGCCTTGGCGAGGCAACGGAGCCTTTAGCCCAAAGTCGTTCCTTTCGGCTCCCACCACTTTCACTTCATCACGAACAGTACCCGGAGGGGGTGGATGCCCAAACCAAAGTGTCACCTAATAGGTGACACTTTGGTTTGGGCCACCGCGCTTGGGGCGCAGAGCTTGTTGAGGGGGCGATTGGGGTGGCGCGCGATAGGGGCAGCGGAGGTTGGGGCGCGGGACGGGTTACTTCTCGGCGTCGCCGTCGAGCTGCTGGGGGCGGCCGGGGAGCAGGGTCTCCACGTTGAGCCGGATCGATTCCAGGTTTTGGCGGATGAGTTCACCCATCGATTCGCACTTCAGGTACTCGTCGTGCCCGTAATGCTCGGCCAGCTCGTTGCGCAATTGATGGACGTTTTCTAGCGGGGCGATCGGGTCAGCCGTCATCGCGGTGAGCAAGCGCTCAAGGCGGTCCTCGATGATCGCCGCCCGCTGCAAAATGATGACCTGTTCCTCGCGCTGGTACTGCTGCGCGGTTTCAAGGCGCAGGTGTTTTACACAAAACAACGCCAGCGGCTGGTTGCCTTTGAAAAACTGCGGGCGATAGAGGTTCATGCGGCCCTCGTAACTTTGTTGGTCGAAATCCATCGCGCGAATCCTGAGCTGCGCCCCCTCGAAATCGGGCGTCAGTACCACCACGAAGTTGTAGCTGCGCATGTCCCCGAGGAGACGAACAAAGGAGCGCTCGTTGAACTTCACCAGCTCCTTGGCCAGGCGAATCGGGCTGATCTCCGGGCTGCCCAGCCAGCGATCAATGAAGTCGTTGCCGGGAATGCCCGCGATGTGCTCCTCGACGAGGGTGTCGCCATAGTTGAGGTAATTGAGCCGGTTGGGGGAAAGCAGGTGCTCGAGCTCCAGCCCGTAGATACGCGAGGCGTCGCCGCGCTTGATGTAGAAATAGTCGGGGTTGTCGTTGAAGGAATTCACCACCCGAATGCGGAACGGCATCGAGTTGCCGTAGGCGCAGAAGTCGATGCGGTCGACGTAGAGGTGTTTCATCACCGAGAGATCGCCGGCCACGCGGATCAGCGCGTACATCCGCTTGAGGTCATCGTGGAGCGACTCCATTTCAAAGCGGTCGTAAAACACGCTTTCCCACAAGGTGGCCTTGCCCTTGGCATCGGTGAGCGGGATGGAATCGACGAAGCGGCGGAGGCGGTCGTAGGTCACGGGCAACTCGCGTTCACGCCGATATCGCCGCAGGTAGGCGTGCAGCCCGGTGCTGATCGGGAAGCTGGGTTTTTTTTGCTGAGGACGCACGGCGGGTAACGGCGTTTTTTCCATAGTTGAGAGCGATCATGCGCCCCTCCGCGCCCCGCTGGCAACGCCGGAGGCGGGCGGCCGAACGCGCCTGCGGGCCATGGGGTGGTTACGGTTTGCCTTTCGACTGGTCTCCGCACCGGCCACGCCTAACCTCCGGGTAAATGCGCCTGCTCGCCGTCACCACCCTCGAAAAAATTCAAGCCGTCCCCCTCCAAGTCTGGCTCAACATCGGCCTGGGGGTGCTGATATTTATCGCCGGTTTCCTGGTGCTCCGCGCGATCGCGCAGATGAATAAGATCATCCTCTGCATCCTGGTTGCCGTGGTGGTGTCCGTGGTGGGGTTCAATTGGATTTACACCCGCAATGAGCCCAAATTTCTCACGCCGGTGATCGACAAAATCGCCCCCTTCTTTCCGTCCGGGGTGGCCCCCGGCCCCAAGGACAAGACGTTTGATCGCCCCCCCGGGCGCTAAGTCGGCGCGGCGGCGGGGCCCGGTTTAGTCACCGGGAAAACCTGCCCGATGGGTGGCGGCGTCAGGAGAAAATGAATTCAGGTCGTCCTTGAATTAAGATTCGTCTTTCGCAGTCAGCGCTTCAAGGTGCGGCCTTTTCCTATGCCCAAATCGCATTCCGACATCGGACTCATCGGCCTCGCCGTGATGGGTCAAAACCTCGCTCTCAACATCGCCGACCACGGCTTCCAAATCTCGGTCTATAACCGCACGGTTGAGAAGACGGAAAAGTTCGTTGCCGAAAACCCCAAAACTCCCGGCGGTCTGACCGGCTCCAAGACCCTGGAGGAATTTGTCCAATCGATCGCCCTGCCCCGTAAGATCATCATCCTCGTTCAGGCCGGCAAAGCCACCGACGCGGTGATCGACGGCCTGATCCCGCTGCTGGCGCCCAACGATATCATCATCGACGGCGGCAACGCCCTCTGGACGGACACCATTCGCCGCGAGAAGGCCCTCAAGGAAAAGGGGCTGCGCTTCATCGGTTCCGGCGTGTCCGGCGGCGAAGAGGGTGCTCGTTTCGGTCCCTCGCTTATGCCCGGTGGCGACAAGGCCGCGTTCAAGGAGCTCGAGCCGATTTGGAAGGCCATCGCCGCCAAGGTCGACAAGAAGACCGGCAAGCCGATCATGGGCGCAAAGCCGGGCAAGCCCGTCAAGGGCGGGGTGCCTTGCACCGTTTACATCGGTGAAAACGGCGCCGGCCACTACGTTAAAATGGTCCACAACGGCATCGAGTATGGCGACATGCAGATGATCTGTGAGGCCTACGCCCTCATGCAGGGCCTGCTTGGACTCAAGCCGGCCGAGATGGGCGACATTTTCTCCGAATGGAACAAGGGCGCTCTCGACAGCTTCCTCGTCGAAATCACCGCCGACATCCTCAAGCAGAAGGATCCGGTCACCAAGAAGCCCTTCGTCGACATCGTCCTGGACACCGCCGGCCAAAAAGGCACCGGCAAATGGACCTCGGTTAACGCCCTCGACATGGGCGTGCCGGCCCCGACCGTCGCTGAGTCCGTTTTCGCCCGCTGCATCTCCGCGGTGAAGGAAGAGCGCGTCGCCGCCTCCAAGGTCCTCAAGGGACCGAAGATCACCAAGGTCGCCCCGGCCAAGAAGAAGGCCCTGATCGCCGCGATCCACGACGCCCTTTACTGCTCGAAGATCTGCTCCTACGCCCAGGGCTTCCAGCTCATGCGCGCCGCCCAGACCGAGTACAACTGGAAGCTCAACTTCGGCCAGATCGCCCAGATCTTCCGCGGTGGCTGCATCATCCGCGCGGCCTTCCTGCAAAAGATCACCGAGGCCTACGCCCGCGATCCTAAGCTGGCGAACTTGCTCCTCGACGCCTACTTCAACAAGACGATCCAGAAGGCCCAGGAAAACTGGCGCAAAGTGATCAGCCTGGCGGTGGAGAACGGCATCAGCGTGCCGACCTTCGCCTCGGCGCTGAGCTACTACGACGCCTACCGTTCGGCCCGCCTGCCGGCCAACTTGCTCCAGGCCCAGCGCGACTACTTTGGCGCGCACACCTACGAGCGCACCGACAAGCCCCGCGGCAAGTTCTTCCACATCGACTGGCCCGAGGCGACCCGCCCGCAGCTCGAAGCCTAAGGCCGAGCGCCCGCTCCCGATTGCCGCGAACTAGCGGGGAACGGGGTGAGGTTTACTCCGAGGCGCGACCACACCGGTCGCGCCTTTTTTTTGCGCGCTACCGACCCAAAGGAGGCAGGCTTTCACCCCTGCTGTGCGAGCGGCGACCCAAAGCAGACAGGAAGTCTGCGCTGCTTTTTTGCCTGGTGCGCCGCGTTCCGAATTCGCGGAGGGGTTAAGCCCACTCTCAGCCGTAG
>JBILBW010000185.1:0-4264 GCA_044353465.1 Rariglobus sp.
CTCGGCGATCTTTTCGTCACCGCGGTGCAGGTATCCGAGAATTGGGTCGCACTGGGTGACGACCTCGCCGTCGAGTTCGAGCTGGAGGCGGAGCACACCGTGGGTGGACGGGTGGGACGGCCCCATCGCGAGGGACATTTTTTCGGTCTGAAACTCCTGCGCGGCGGCATCGGCGTTTTTGGCGGCGCTATCAGGAAAGGCGTATTCGGTGGCCATCGGAAGTGGTACGGGTTGGGCTAGGTTCGGTGCGAAGGACGCGGATTAGGCGGACGCGGGTTTTTCGCTGCGCTCGTTCCAGCTCTCGTCCTTGGCGCTGGGTTCGGCATCGGTCAGGTTCATCTCGCCGGGCGACGAGACAAACGGGCCACCGGCCATCGGCGCCGGTTTAACCGAGGCGCCGGTGATCTCACCGACCTCCAAGTCGGGTAACGGCGTCTGAATGCCGGCCAGCGGGAAATCCTTCCGCAGCGGGTGGTAGGGATAACCGTCCCACATCAAAATGCGGCGCAAGTCGGGGTGGTTTTCAAAAACAATGCCGAGCAGGTCGTAGGCCTCGCGCTCGTGCCAGTTGGCCGTCGCCCAGAGGGAAACCACGCTGGGAGCCAGGGGCTTTTCATCATTCAGGCAAGCGGCGGCCAGGCGCACGTAGCCGTGGCCGGTGGTTGAATACACATGCCAGACCGCGGTGAACCGGGGCGAGGCGTCGACGCCGTTGTCGATGGCGGTGACGTCCACCAAAAAGTCGTAGGCGAACTCGTCGCGGAGGTATTTAAGCGCGGCGAAGACCTCGGCGATAGGCAAGTTGAACGCCGGGTGGTCGCCACTGGGACGCAGGGTGGCTTGCGGGAACTTAGACTGAAGGGCGGCGGTGACGTCGGCGGGCGCGGTCATGAAAAAAAGGTCGAGGGTCGTAGCGAGAGCGCGTGGGTTAACTTAAGCCGAGGTGAGCAGCTTGGCGGCGGAGGGCTCGGTTTTGATCTTAGACTGGAGCTTGAGCAAAGCGTCGAGCAGGGCCTCGGGTCGGGGCGGGCAACCGCTGATGTAGACGTCCACCGGGATGATTTGATCAACGCCTTGGAGGGTTGCGTAGCTGCGATACATGCCGCCCGAACTGGCGCAGGCACCCATGGCGATGACCCACTTCGGCTCGGCCATCTGGTCGTAGATGCGGCGTACATGAGGGGCCATTTTGTAGGTGACGGTACCCGCCACGATCATGCAGTCGGCTTGGCGCGGCGAGAAACGGAAAACCTCGGCGCCAAAGCGGGCGATGTCGAAGCGCGAAGCAGCCACGCCCATCAACTCGATGGCGCAGCAGGCCAGGCCCATGGGCATCGGCCAAACCGAGGAGCTGCGCAGCCAGTTAATGACCGCGTCGGCGCGCGTGACCACAATGTCGCCCTCGATCTTTGTGTTATAAGCCAGTTCGTTGTTAGCGGAAACCATGGTCGTAGGTCGGTTGAAAGGTCGTAAAAGCTCGGAACGCTACTGGTCGAGTCCTGTCGCGCAAGACGCATTTCGGTAAAGGTTACAGGCCTTAAGCAAACGCCGCGCCGATTCGCCGGAATATCCTTATTTTCGCCATTGACCCGCGCCAACGGACACCTCTTTCTCTGCCCCTTCACTCATCGGACGTGCTTACGTAAGGAAGCCGACGAGACACTTAGGAGGGGTGGCAGAGTGGTCGAATGCGCATGATTGGAAATCATGTGTTGGCGCAAGCCAACCGGGGGTTCGAATCCCCCCCCCTCCGCCAGTTAACTTACAACAAGTTATTTGTTCAGTGGAAGCAGGCAGACGATTTGCCCGTTGCCGTGGCAAATCCAACATGTCCCGGGCACCACAGTTCGTCATTTCCGAATTCACGTATCCCTCAGGGAAAATCGTTTTCCGCCTCACTGGCTGGCTCGACGGCAAGCGTATCCGCAAGAACTTCCCCTCACGCGCCGAGGCTGGCGCCGTGCCTCAGACGATGGAGATCCAGCAGAAGCAGGCCGCGAGCGGCATCCGTGCCACCGCAACCCGCCTCAGTGAATAGCAGTTGCACGTAACACCGGGGTCATCGCCAGCTCCTCCGTCACGAGAGATGAAACAACTCCCTCGCCAGCGCCCGGGGCGGCGCGATGTGCGTACTGTTTATGCGCCACCACCTGGTTTATCACACGCCCGGCATGATCCACAGTAAACATATCCGCATCCGCCTCACCTGAAACCAACGCCGAGCCCAGCCCGAAAACAGCTGACACCACAGCATGACCGCGCCGCCCACTCACGGGATCGGCACTAAACGCCACCCCCGCCGTCTCCGCATCGATCATCCGCTGCACCAGCACAGCGGGAGGACGCGGGTCATCCGTCAATCCGCGCTCACGTCGGTAAGCCAGCACGCGCTCGCTAAAACCCGAACGCCAGACGGCTGCCACTTTTTCCGGAATGTGCTCCAGCGGGACGTAGAGGAAGCTGTCCAACTGACCGGCAAAAGAGTGCTCTGCGCCGTCTTCATCCAATGCCGAAGAACGCACCGCAAAAAAAGTGGCTGCGGGTGCGATTTCACGGGCAGTGGCGATGATCGCCGTAGCGAGCGTTACGGACACCCCTGCTGGATCATACGTCACAGGAGGAACAACAAACCACTCGGGGATCGGCAGCTTGGCCGGCCTGAGTCGCGCCAAAGCCCCGGCCTTCCCACCCAAGGTCGCCCCAGCCGTGAAGTCATCAGTGCACCGGATGAGTTGCGTTAAAGAATTCATTTAAAAAATAACGGCCTGACCCGAATGGCACTAAGTTAGGCGGCAAGGACGTAGATTACTTCGCTTAATTTTCTCCGCAAGTAATTGATTATCAATTGACTATATGCAGTCTTTTACTTTTGTAAAGTCATGCGCAACACCACTTTTTTTTACCGGGGTTTTCGCACCGTTTGATGGGAAGTCGGGGACGCACCCAAGCCCTGCATCTCGGAGAGGAGTCGCTTGACGGATTGGCCAAGGTGATCACTCGGTTCATCCCGCAGCGGTGGTTTGCCGGCGAGGGCAAGAGGCAAAGAGTCTATCCCCCCTTTGTGACGTTTTGCGCGTTTTTGGGGCAGGTCTTGCAACGTGATGCCAGTTGCCGTGAGGCGGTGCGACGTGTCCAGGCATGGTGCCATGCGCTTGATCTTGCTGAACCCGACGACAGCACCTCGGGTTATTGCCAGGCGCGTTTGCGCATGAGCCTGAAGTGCTTGAGTCAGGTGCATGAATCGCTGGTGCAAAAGCTGTCGCGCCGGGTCGGCGAGGCGGATTTGTGGCGGGGTCGCTGCGTGAAGGTGATCGACGGCTGCGGCATCTCGATGCCCGACACCGATGCGAATCGTCAGGTCTATCCGTATGCGGGAGGACAAAAACCGGGCTGTGGTTTTCCGACTGGCAAGTTGGTGGGGTTGTTTTCCCTGTCCGGCGGTCACTTGATCCGTTTTGTGCAGGCTTCGCGGAAAACCCATGAGCTGAAGTTGGCCCGGCAGTTAGTCGGTTGGTTGCGGCCCTGCGAGGTCTTGCTCGGCGACCGGGGCTTTTGCGGTTGGGGGTTCATCGCTTTGCTCAAAACCAAAGGCGTTGATGTGGTCCTGCGCCTGCACCAATGCCGGCCCAGTGGCCAAGGGCGCACCTGCTGGCGCCGGCCCCAACGACTCGCGGGCTGGAGCGAGGAGTTTTGGGCGACTTTGCCTGAGCAAATCAAGGTCAGGTTGGTGACCTTCCAAGTGGCCAATGCCGGCTTCCGCACCCGCACGGTCACGCTGGCCACCACGCTTATGGATGAAACGGAATATCCGGACGAAGCGTTGATCGCTTTGTATCGCCGCCGCTGGGAGGTCGAGAACGACTTCCGGGACCTGAAGGCGACCCTAGGTCTCGATGTGCTGCGCACGCGCACCCCGGAGATGATCGAGCGCGAGGTGCTCATGCAGGCCATCGCCTATAATCTGGTCTGTGCGATCTTGCAGGACAGTGCCCGCACGCACGGAGTTGCGTTGGACAGACTCTCCTTCAAAGGCACCCTGACCGCGCTGCGACACTGGGCTCCACTGCTCATGAAAGCCTCTGCGCGTCGGCAGCGCATCATCTATGAGAGCATCCTACTCGCCCTCGCCTCCGACTTAGGGCCTGTCAGTAAATAACCGTATCGATTTTAGGTATTGGTTTCGGCAGGATGGTGTAATTCCATTCTCCATGAAAAGGGTCAGTAACGAGGTGCAGTGAGTCCATTTCCTGGTCGCTAATTTTGG
>JBILBW010000186.1:0-4262 GCA_044353465.1 Rariglobus sp.
GGCCTACACCATCGCGTCTTACGGCGGCGGCTTTGGCACGATCCCCTCCTTGATCAGCGACCTTTACGGGCCGAAGCGCATGTCGGCAGTGCACGGCAAGGTCCTCACCGGCTGGGCCACCGCCGGGCTCATTGCTCCGCCCACCTTTGGCTGGCTGATGGACCACTACCCCAACGAAGCCGCCAACTACGCCTTCTACTCCTGCGCCACGGTCCTTTTCCTGGCTGCCGTGCTCGCGTCCACTTTCGCCGCACTCCACCTAAAAACCACGGCGGTCCCAGGGATCGACCACGCCGCCGATGATCCGGCCTAAGGCTTAGATCCGGCTATTACGCGCTGTCTCCCCCGGCGTGCCTCCCCGATGCGAGGCACGCCTTTTTTGTGGAATGATCGGTGAGCGGCCGGTCATCCCCGCGCCCGGGCCACCCGCAGAATCGCCCCGGCGATCAATTGGCCCGAAGGCCCGTGCAGGTTGGCGTCGCCGGCGTGGGTGGCCCAAGGCAGGCGCACGAAGGCGTGCCGCACCCCTGCCCGCGCCAGCGCCGCCGCCAAGCGCTCGCTGTGCCGGCACCAGACCAGCTCATCAAGCACCCCGTGCACCATCAGAGTCGGGGGCACCTCGGCGTGCACCAGTTTTTCCGCGCTGCCACTGCGGTATCGCTCTGCCGCCTGCGCGCCGTCCGGCCCGCCGCCAAGGAACTGCCGCAGCAACCGGTCGGAGTTAAGCGCGTCCTTGGCGGAGCGGATCGACCAGACAAACTCGAGGTCGTAACAGCCATAAAGCGCCACCAGCGCCCGCACCCCCGGCAACCGCTCGCCGTAGGCGGTGGCGGCGGCAATCTGCGCCCCCGCACTGCGCCCGAACAGCACCAGCCGCTCCCGATCCACCCCAAGCCGCCCGGAGTTTTCGCGGACCCACTCAATCGCCGCGCGCAGGTCATCGCGTTGGGCGGGCCAGGGGTGGGCCGGGGCCAGCCGGTAACTCACCGCGGCCACCGCCACCCCGCGCGCCGCCAACCAGTGGTTCATCGCCGCCAATTGTCCCCGGTCCCCGCTGTCCCACCCGCCCCCATGCACCACCACGACACACACCGCCGCCGTGTCGCGCCCGCCCGCCTCCGCCGCACCCCCGCCGGCCGGCTTCCGCGCCCGGTAAAAATCCAGCGGCAACCCGGCCTCGCCACCAGCGCCTGCCTCCAGGCTAAAACGCTCCACCGGGGAGCGCGCCACCCGGTTGGGCCAACCCCAGAGCCGGCGCCACGACCAGAGTTTCTCCATCCCCTGGTTCTCGGCCGCAAACGCCGCCTCCACGTCCGCGGCCACCCGCCCGCTCATCCGCCACGCCGTCCAAGCGGGGAGGGCGAACAGCACCGCGGCGCCCCCCGCCAGCACACTGGTCGCCACCGCCAGCCCGGCTTCAAGTCCCGTCGCCGCACTCCACGCGCCCCAGGCGCGCAGGGCCGCGGCGGCCGCCAGGGTCAACGCCACCAGCACCCCGACGTGCCCAAGTTCGGTGGCCACCAGGGCCACCCACCACGTCCGGTAGGTCTGCGCCGGACGCACGCAAAACCGCGCCGCCCCCAGCAGGCCCAGCGCCGCCACCAGCCCAAGCCAGCTCGCGATCAACGGTGCGTTCACGCGTGGCGCTCCGGTTTGGGCAGCAGGTGCGCCACGATCACCACCAGCACCACCACCACCCCGCCAAGCACCCCCCACAAAAACACCAGTCGCCCGCGGCCCTTAAACCACGCGCCCAACCCCGCTCCCGCCGCCGGCGCCGCAGCCCCCAGCGTAAAGGCCTCCTGACCGCGGCGCCGCGCCAGCCCGGCCGCCCCGGTAAACAGCGCGCCGAAGCCTAGGCACACGCTCATGGCCTCGCCGACTTTTGCGCTGACGAAAAACGCCACGGCCAGAAACAGCGCCAGGCCGCCGATCCACGCCGCGAGTTTCACCCCCGTAAACAACTCCCACTTGATCAAGGGGGCCGCGGCCAACGGAGGGCGCGGGGCGGGCGGGGTCCGCGCCACCTGGCGCTGGAGTTCTTGCACCTCGGTTTGCAAACGCCAGGCGTGATCCTGGGCCGTCTTTGCCCGGATTAAGCTCCAGATCGGCAGGACGATGAGCAAAAAGACGACCAGCAAGGTCAGGAGCAGAACGAGGGCGGGCATATGATGGCGCGCCGATCGGTTATCACCGGCGAAGCGCCGGCCCCACCCTTCCCGAGGCCCCCACCCAAGGTCAAGCCGCACCTCCGTCCACCCCAGTGCGGATCTGGAGCTCCCTGCGAATCGTTATCCTCCTCTTACTCGGCTCGACCCCAACTCGGCGCCCCTCCGGCCCTTCACCGCCCCCGGATCAAAACCCCTGGCGCAGCACCCGCAGCCAGCCCACCAGGGTGGGTAAAATCTCAATTAGAAACATCAGCACCACGGCCGCTTCCAGGGTGGTCATCAACCGGTGGTTCCGGTCGTTTTGCAGCATCTGATAAAGGTCGTCCAAGGTCTTCAGCTTGGTGGTGATGTTGCGCTGCCAGTCGTCGAGGTGGAAGCGGCGCGAGAGCAGCTGGTAGACCCGGGCGTAATGCCAGTCGCCCAAAAACTTGGTGGCGTTGGAGAGCTCGTCGCCAAAACGCGCCATGTCCATGCGGATCTCTTTGAGGTCCTTGAGCACCCCGGTCTTGATCCGCATGCTGGGCGATCGTACGTCGCGGTAGGCCCGGTCGAGCACCCCGTCGAGCAGCCGGTCAAACGCCTCCAACTCGGCCAGTTGCAGGTTGGCCAGCTCGATCACATGGAGCGCCTCCAGCACGTTTCGCGGGTTGTCCACTAGGAGGGCTGCGTCCCAGTCAATCACGGTCGCATCCTGCCGGTAATAACTCAGACGCTGGCCGATGCTTTCCTCGATTTCATCCTGGGAGAGTTCCTCGGGGTTATCCTCCTGGGTGAGCAGGGCGGCGACCTCGGCCCGGTTGGCCTCCAGCCAGGACTGGGCGTCAGGGGTCGAGCTGGTGAGGCAAAACACCGTATAGGCCTCCTCGGCCGGCAGGTTCACATGCGGGCGCACGCAGGCTGCCCCCAACTCGGCAGCGATCTGCTGGGCCAGTTGGCGGGCCTGCTCCTGCAACTCGATCACCCCGAAGCTGGGCACGTGGTAGGCGACCAGATCGGCCAGCGATTTCTGGGCAAAGGGCACCCGAAAGGTGATGCTAACCGCCCCCGTGGGCAGCAGGCGCACCGTGCGTTTGGCCGGCACCCGCCGGCTCTCCCGGTCGACGTCAAGGTGGACATCGGGCAAATTGACCAGCTGCGAGCGGTAAAGGAACGACTGGCGGGGGGTGCGCTTGCTCGGATCGAGGGTAGTATCAGTAACGGTCTGTCCGAGCAGGCTGGCGACCGAACCCTTGATTTCGTAAGCGATATCGAAGGCGTAAATGTAGGCGATTTCCCCCGAGTGCAGGTGGCTCATGACAGGCGGAGGGCAACAGCCGGGATTGGCCGCAGCCCTCGATTTGAACCCTACCCGGGACCGGGCCGATAGCGAACGGAGTTCCGTTTCATCTCCGCCCCCTGGCGCCCCTTGGCGTCCCCTGGCGCCTCAGCGCTGGCACTGCGGGCAGAAGTAGGTGGCCCGTTGGCCGAGCACGCTCCGTTTCACCACCCCGGTGCAGCGCACGCAGCCCGCGCCCGCCCGGTCGTAAACCCGCAGGCTCTGCTTAAAATACCCCGGCGCTCCATCCTCGCGCAAAAAGTCCCGCAGGGTCGTCCCGCCCGACTCGATCGACGCGGCGAGCACCCGCTGGATCGCCTCCACAAGCCGGGCGAACTCAGCGCGCGTCACCTTGCCGGCCGGGCGAGTCGGGCGGATGCCGGCCAGAAACAACGCCTCGCTCGCGTAAATGTTGCCCACCCCAACCACCACCTTGGCATCCATGATAAAGGGTTTGACCGCGGCGGTTTTTTGGCGCGCCAGGGCAAACAGGTGTTCGGCGGTAAAGTCCGCCTCGAGCGGCTCCGGCCCGAGCTCGGCCAAGAGCGGGTGCGCTTCCGGCGTGTCGCCCGCGACCAGCAAGATGCAGCCAAAGCGGCGCGGGTCGTGAAAACGCAATTGTTTACCCGACTCCAGCAGAATGCCGACGTGGTCGTGCTTTTTCCAGGCCGCGCCGGGGTCGACGATCCGCAGGCCCCCGGACATACCCAAATGCATCAACAGGGTGCCCGCCGGGGTGCCGAACAGCAGGTATTTGGCGCGGCGACGGGCGCTGT
>JBILBW010000078.1:0-12937 GCA_044353465.1 Rariglobus sp.
AAGCTCTTCTTGGAAAATAACCCGGGCGTTCTTGGCGATGAAAACCCGTTTTTCGAGGTGGTGGTAGGACCACTGCTCGCCGGTGACCTCAACATCGAGGCGAATGAGTCGAAACAGATCCTGGCCCCTGACGACCTGTTGATCGGTGAAAAAGGTCGCATTTGGGGCGAGCAACACGGTGTTGAATCCCCCGGTGCCGTCCTTGGTAAAGAGGGTGAGTTGCAACTCCTTCACTTCGACCTGGGTGGGGCTCACGAAAAGGGCCTCGGCCGCACGGAGGAACGACGATTTTTGGCCGTCCTTATCGAACGAGGGCAAGCGGAACTCCTTGATCGGGGCGTTGGGCCGGACTTGCGGGGTGGTTTCGGCCGCGACCAGCAGCGATGCCCCGGCGAGCAGACCGATAAAAAGCGAGCTCAGGCGTTTCACTCGGCAAGGGTGGGACGTAGGGCGGCAAGGATCTGGTCGCAAACTTCGCGCACCGCACCGCGACCGGCGGGGCGGCGGGTAATGTAATCGGCGGCGGCGAACGGTTCAGCCATCGCGTCGGGGACACTCACGCCGATGCCGGACCACCGGATGGCGGCGGTGTCGATGTGGTCGTCTCCCATGTAGGTGATTTGCGCGGCGGTTAGCCCGAGGCTGGACGCGAGTTCTTGCAACGCGGTGATCTTGTCGGTGCGGCCCTGAATCAGGTGGGGGATTTGCAGCTCGGTGGCGCGCACGGTGGTGGCTCCGGAGGCCCGTCCGCTGATCCAGGCCGTGGCCACGCCGGCTTTGCGGAGCTGCACCAGGCCCATGCCATCGAGAATCGAGAAGCGTTTACTCTCGGTTCCGTCGGAGTGGATTTCCACGGTGCCGTCCGTGAGGATGCCATCGACATCCATCGCGAACAAACGAATGGCGGCCCAGCGGGCCGGGGGGATGATGGCTTTCATATTAAAATCGGACTCGGTTTTTGGGGATGCGGGTTAAGCTCGGTTGGGCTTACACGGCGGGCGGAGATGGTGGTGGGCGAGGAGTTTACCCGATCCAGTTGGCGATTTGTTCGATGAGCTTTTCCTTGGTGGGCCGGTAGGCCGCTTCCAGCTCGGGGGCGAAAGGCACGGGCATATCGGCGGCGGCGATGCGCAGCGGGGCAGCTTCAAACGAGAAAAAGTGCTCCTCGGTCAACCGCGCCACCAATTCGGCGCCGAAGCCGTGGGTGCGGCGGCCCTCGTGCAACACGATCAGGCGGTGGGTGCGCTCCAGCGATGCTTTGATCGCGTCGAGCTTGAGGGGGGCGAGCCCGCGCAGGTCGAACAGGTCGAAGGTTTTCTCGTATTCGCTCTCGAAGTAATCGCAGACTTCAGACGCCGGAATCGTCATTTCGCCGTAGGTGACGAAGGTCGCGTAGCTGCCGGCCCGCAGGTGCTTGGGCTGCCAGACCTCCCGGTAGTTCGCATCCCAGGCCACCGGGTGTTTGCCGCGGCGATACAGGCCCTTGTGTTCAAAGAGCAGCACCGGGTTATTATCCTCATAGGCGGCGAGGATGGCGTTGAAGGCGTCTTGCGGGGTGCTCGGGTAAAGCGCCTTCAGCCCGGGCATGGAGAGGAAGAGCGATTCCAGCTCCTGGGAATGAAACGAGCCCATGGTCAGTCCACCGCCGCAGGGCAGGCGGAAAACGATCGGCACGGCAGCCCCGGCGCGGAAGTGGTAGGTGGCGGCGTTGAGGGTGATTTGAGTGACCGCCTCGGTGGAGAAGTCGGCGAACTGGAACTCCTCGATCGGGCGGTGGCCGTTGAGGGCGAGGCCGATGGCCCAGCCGGTGCAGGCGCTCTCGGCGAGTGGAGTATTAAAAACGCGGGCACGGCCGAAGTCCTTTAGCAGGCCGTCGGTAACCTTGAACGCCCCGCCGTAGGTGCCGATGTCCTGGCCGAGCAGGAGTGACTCGGGGCGCTCGGCCAAAACCTTGCGCAGAGCGGCGTTGATCGCTTGGGCGAAATTGAGCTGAGAGCTGGGAGCTGGGAGCTGAGAGCTGGGAGCTAGGAGCTCAGAGCTGGGAGCTAGGAGCTCAGAGCCGGGAGCTGGGAGCTCGGAGCTGACGAAGGGTTGCCAAGGCAGGGCGGGGCCGGCGGGGGCAAAGACGTCGGCCAGCAGGCGGGCGTCGGGCGTCGGCCGGGGCACCGCCAGCGAAACCTGGATACAGGACTCCAAATAGGCGAGGATGTCGGCCTCGATTTCTTCGATGGCGGCAGCGTGGCCGGCGGCGACGAGCTTGGCGCGGAACTTGGGCAGCGGATCCTGAGCAAGGATGGCCTCGAGCTCCCCGGGGGCGAGGTAGTCGCAGGTGTCGTAAGCGGCATGGCCTCGCATACGGATGGTGTGGGCCTCGATCAGCACGGGGCGCGAGGTGGTGCGCACTTTATCGATGGCGGCGGCGAGGGTGCGGGTGATCGTTTCAATGTCGCCGGTCGCGTCGATCTCAAACCCTTCCATGCCGTAGCCGGCGGCACGTTTAAACAACTGGGTGCCGGCGGTGAACTGCTCGCTGATGGGCGTCGAATAGGCGTACTTATTATTCTCGATGACGAAGATGATCGGCAGGGAGAGCAACGAGGCCAGGTTGAGCGATTCGTGGATGTCGCCGGTGCTGGAGCTGCCGTCGCCAAAAAAGGTGAAGCCCACCGCGTTTTTTCCGTGGCGGCGCTGCGAGTCGGTTACGCCTAGCACGTGAGAGAGCATCGAGCCGAGGTGGGAAATCATCGGCAGCGAGCGGTTTTTCACGTCGCCGTGGTGCACGTTGCCTTCGCGGGCCAGGGTGGGGCTGAGCGCGTTGGCGAAGTATTGATTCAGGTGGTCGCAGAGGTGGTCGCTCCAAAGGAGGTGACCGCCGAAATCGCGGTGGGTGAATGAAACCGCGTCGATGGATTTGTCGGCCAGCAGGATCAGCGGGACGATTAGCCCCTCGTTGCCCTGGCCGCCGGTGACGGTGCCCTTGATCAGGCCCTGGCGAAACAGGTCGAGGATGCGGTTGTCGCCCGTGCGGGCCAGGTACATCCAAGTGTACAGGCGCAGGAGGGCGGCGGCTGGGTTCTGATCGAGTTCGCCGGCGCGCAAGTTGCGCTCGGAAAGGATGGCGGGAGGTGTGGGAAAGGCCATGTCGAGGAGGGTCAAGCTGAGGCGGGGCGGGGTGGTGGGCAAGCGATAGATTTGGGGCGGACTCGGTAGCGATCTATTACCTTTAAAAGCTCCCCTCTCATACAGAGGTTTCCCATCACCCCAAAACCGACTAGAAACGGATCTCGCGAGGGGCGCCCCCCGGCAGCGGTTGACGAGGACCAGGCGGTGATGATTTCGTCGCGGATCAGGTGGTCGGTGCGCCGACGCTTAGGGCTCGGCCGGGATATCGGGGAGGTTAAGGGTCTCCACTTTCCGTTGGCCGAGAGCGGAGTGGGGGAGGGAGGCCCGCCGTTCTTTGCCGAGAACTTGCGAGTCCCCAAGGCTGACACGGCTACGGGCTCGACTTACGCAGCGAGCAGGGTGCCGGCCGCGCGCAGGCCCTACTCGGTTTTTGTTTGAGCACCGCCAGGCCGTGCGTTCCGGTGCGCCGGCCGTCCTCGTGGTAAAAATAACGCGGGGACGATGGCATTGGCGGGTCAGCGAGGCCGTCTTAGGACTGCTCGATTTTTTGAATGCGGGGCAGGTGGCGGCCGCCTTCGAACTCGGTGGCCAGCCAGACCCGGACGATTTGGATCGCCTCGGCTTCGCTGACGGTGCGTTCGCCAATCGAGAGCACGTTGCCGTCGTTGTGCGAGCGGTTCCAGATCGCGACCTGCTCGTTCCAGCACAACCCGCAGCGGATGCCTTGGACCTTGTTGGCGACGATCGCCTCGCCGTTGCCCGAACCGCCCAGCACGATACCGCGTTCAAACTCGCCGCGGGCGACCGCCTCTGCGGTGGGGCGGATGAAATCGGGATAATCGCAGGAGGCATTCGAGTAGGTGCCGAAGTCGCGCACAGTGTGGCCGTCGGCCAGCAGGGCGGCTTTGATGGCTTCCTTGTAGGCGTAGCCGGCGTGGTCCGAGCCAATGGCGATCGAGTAAGTCTTCATGAAGCGGTCAAGGGAAGGAGCGTTGGTCGATAAAAGGCCCGTGGTTATTCGGTGGGTAGAGGCTGGCGGCAAACCAAAACTTCGCCGCGGTGCCAGTCGGTCCTGGCCGTTAGCGGATCACAATCGGCTCGAGCTTGATATCAATTAATTCAGTCCCCCGTTTTATAACCAAATGATAGGTTTGGTGTAGAGTCAGGTTCTCGCTAATTTCGCTATTGGTCATTTTGCTGGTGGCCTGGCCATTGACTTTGACAATCACGTCATTCGGCTTGATTCCGGCTTTATCCGCTGGTGAGCCTGGAATGACTGTATGGATCACCCTGGTCTTATAATCATACCGGAGGGACTTAAGCAAATATCCATCAAGCGTGATGGCGGGGAACGGCAGCGAAAAATCCGTGTTCGGCTTCAGGTATAGGGCTTGGTGTGTGGAGTCCATGACCACGTCAAAGCGGCTGAGGATTTCAGCCCCAATAAGTCCGCCTGAGTAAGAGTCTTGCGCATGTTGTTCTAAACGAACGCCGGCCCCATTCAAAGTAAGTGGCCCGATTTGGATACCCTGACTACGGGTTATTTGATTAGTTCTTACTCCGCCGATGCCGATACTACCATCAGCGCCTAATGATTTAAATTTGAGCTCAGGGTTAATGTCTTGAAAGCGCTTGGAGAGGGACACGCTGGCATTGAATCCGGTGTCGATCATTAAATGTTCGGTGGCGCGGACCTGGTTGTTGATAATCTGGGTTTCTATATAAGGTTTATTCCAGGCAACGCGCAGCGGGATTTTTGTAAAGCCCGGTTCCAATTGGAACGAGTCGGGTGAGGTTAGGGTGATAATCTTTTCTTTATAATTGATGGCGACCACTGCATGGCGCATTATATCCATCCCTAGAACACCTCCGATCGGTAGTCCAACTATCTCATCTATGTCGAAATCGGGAAAAAGAAAGAGGCTCACTTTTTTAAATGCCAGTTCGGGTGTGGACAGGGTTATGTCATGCGCCAATCTGGCTAGCGAAATCTTTGGCCCAATGCCTCCTGCGGCGGCGTAGTCATTTGATTTAAGCTTAATTTTTTTGGCCACTCTTTGCGCAAGGACTGAACCTGGGGAGCCGGTATCAACTAGGAAATTGACCTCGCCCAGTCCGGAAACCTGGAGCGGGACGATGATCATCCCCGATTCGAGCCGAAACGGCAGGCGGGCGTTTTTTTTATTCAGGTACGAGATAGTCGGTCCCTGAAATTGCAGTTTCCTCTCGGCCCATAATTGTTTTTGTTCGGCTGCCGCCTTGGTGGCTTGGGCGAGCCGAGTGGCGGTTAACCCGGACTTTAGCTTGGCCAGTTCCTCGGCATATTGAGTGTTCTCGCTGTCCATTTCGGTGGCGAGCAGGCACCACATGTACGCTTTGATCTTATCTTTGGCGCCGACCCAGCCATGGGTATAAAAATTCGAAATATAAAACCGCGATTGTGCGACACCGGCCGAGCCTAAAAACAGGGCCAAGGCCTGTTCGTAGTCTTTGGATACCCCGATTCCCATCAGGTAGGCGAAGCCCAGCGATGATTGTGCTTCGAAGTTCCCTTGGTCGGCGGATCTCTGTAACCATTCGACCGATTTCTCGTTATTGACATCCACCCCGAGGCCCGTCTGGTAGCGTACAGCGACCATGCGCATTGCCTCGGGGTCGTTTAATTGGGCGGCTTTCATATACCAGTTAAAGGCGGCGGTCTCGTCTTTAACAACCCCCAGGCCTTTACTAAAAAGGTGGGCGATGTCCTTTTGCGCCTGAATATCATTTTGTTCACTCGCCTTAGATAGCCAAGCGAATGCCTCAGCGAAGTTTTGTTTCACGCCCACCCCTTTACAGTAGGCGTCGCCAACCTTTTGCTGGCTCGCGGCATCGCCCGCGCTCGCCTTGGCCATCCAGTCACTAAAGTCCGTCTCTGGGCTGGCTCCGGCATCCGCAAGCGGGGAGAGCAGGGCTAGTAGGTAAATAATATAAAGCAGTGGCTTGTGTGTTTTATTAAAATTGCGATTAGAGGCCGGACCAGCGGGGCTGGAGTCGATTCTGACTACTTTAGTTTTCATGGGGGGGGCGACTTTGGTTATTTATTGTCGTAGGCCTGTGTCAAATCCAAACACGGGTGTGGGGGGACGACGGTCGGCCCCTGCCGCGGAGGGGGAATGCCGGCGACGATTTGGGACCTCCGAGCGGTTTTTCTGGCTTTCGCTTTGCCAAGGGCGCGGCCGGCCCCCTTGGTTTGCTTTATGGCAAAATGGCTCCTCATCGACGGGTACAATCTGGCTTATCGCTGCTTTCATGCCGTCCCTGAGCTCACCCGCGCCGATGGTTTTCCCACCAACGCGCTCCACGGGTGGGTCAAATCGTTGTGGAAGCTCGCCGACCAGGAGAAGCCCGCCGGCACCCTGGTTTTTTTTGACCTGGATGGGTCCCACGAGCGCCAGGCGCTGCTCCCCGATTACAAGGCCCACCGCGAAGAAATGCCCGAGGCCCTTCGCCAACAAATCGAGCCGATCAAGGAGCTGACGCGCGCCATGGGGTACATCGGCATTGAGCAACACGGGGTAGAAAGCGACGACGTGCTGGCCTCCCAAGCCGTTGCCCTCGCCCAGCAGGGCCACGACGTGCTCATCGTCAGTTCCGACAAGGATTTTGCCCAGATCGTCAGCGATCGCATCAAAATCCTCCTGCCTCCGCCCTCGGCGAACCCCAAGCTGGGCTGGCAATTTCGCGACCAAGCCGGGGTGCTGGCCAAGTTCGGCGTGCCCCCGGCCCAGATCGCCGATTACCTGGCCTTGGTTGGCGACACCTCCGACAACATACCCGGCATCGCCGGCGTGGGGCCCAAGACCGCAGTTAAATGGCTGCAGCGCTTCGGTCACATTGAGGGTGTCATCGCCCAAGCTGAAGAGTTGGAACCGGAACGTTTCCGTGCGGTGGTGCACGAGCGGGCCGACGACCTGCGGCGTAACCTAAAACTGACCACCTTGAACCTGGCGCTGCCCACCGTGGCGGCTGCGCCGACCGGCGTCGATTCAACCCAGTTGTTCGCCCTCTTACAGCGCTTTGAAATGAAGGGCAGCTTGGCCGAGGCCCGCACCCGTTACACCCAGCCCGAGTTTGCGTTTTAACCGCAAGCGCCAAGGTCGCAGGGGACACGGGCACAACCCACAGCCGTGTTCGTTGCGGAGCTAATCGAGCCGCACGGCGCCACACGCCCCTCAAGCCCATGGCCATGACTGTTGCCCGATCGTGACGGTCTGATTGGAAACGAGGGCCTGCCTGATCACCTGCTGATCCAGGCGGCCGCGCGGCGGCACCGGTGCGTTCGCGCGCGGTTGGAGTTCGGAGTGCCGCCGCGGTTTGACCCGATGTGAAACCGGCGGATGGTTTCCCCCAACCCCGTTCCCTCATGACTTCGTCCCTCCCCATTGTGCGTTCGCCTCGGACCCGTCTGGCCCGGGCTTCGGCAGGCGTTTGGCTGAAGCGCCTGCCGCTCCAGCTCTGTGTCCAGGCGGCGCGCGACGCCACCCGCATTCCCCGCTGGCCGGAGACCGCCGTGCACGCTATGCGCGGGAGCTTGAAGAAGTTGCAGTCTCTGGTGCGTTTGCTGCCGCCGGGCCCAGGGCCCGCCCCGCTTCAGGCGCTGCGCGCGGCCTTGCGCCAGCTCAAGGCCGCGCTGGCTCCGCAGCGGGATTACTCGGTCCGGCTCGCCCTGGACCGGAAATTAGGACGGAAGGCCCGCCCGCGCAGCGCTCGCGCCGCCGCTGCTGTGGCTCCGCTCGGGTTGGCCCGGGCTTTGACTCCCCGGGTGCGAGCCCTCGACTTGGCCGGGCTGGGCTGGGACGAGCTGGCCCAGCGCTTTCGGAAAACCTCCCACCGCGCGCGGCAGGCCTGGAAAAGCGCCCGTAGCCGGCCTTCGGTCGACTCGTTCCTCGACTGGCGCAAATGGATCAAGGATCTGCATTACCAGTCTCTTGCCCTCCATCGCTGGCTGAGGCGGCGCAAAATCCTGCGGGGCACCCACCAGCTCGTCGCGTTGCTCGGTCGCCGCCTCGATCTCGACTGGTATGCCGCCCGCCTTACGCGAGAGCAGCGGCGGCCCTCCCGCGCCTTAGTGACCGAAGTCGATGGCCGCCGCAGCCGCCTCACCCGACGCATTTTTCGTCGCGCTCAGCAACTTTTCTCCCATCCGCTGCCTCGCTTCGAACCGCCCGTGAGCAAACGCCGGTGAAGTGTGATCCCCGTTCCACCGCTTGGCGTTCAGTCGCGCCTTCACTCTATCCGATAAAATCCCGGCGACTGCTGAACCGAACGGTCAAATTAAACCTAAGTCCGCAACCGAAGTGATCAAGCGCAGGCGTCCAGCCTGCTTTTTTCAAACGGAGCAGACTGGAAGTCTGCGTTACGTCAAAAGGCCACCCCTTAAATCAACCGCCACCGGGACAAAAGGCTCGTTGTGAACACCACCTCCATCGCTCCGCCTGTCGGCCCGAATCCGTCCGCGGTCGCCGGCCTGCTTGCCGAACTCACCGCCCTGCGGGCGGAAATCGCCACGGATGCGGCGCTGCCACACCCTCAGCTGGCGGCGGTCCACCCCAATTACCGGGAGAGCGCGCGCAACTTGTTGCACTACCTCGCCCTACGCCGGCGCGACCGGCGCGCCTTGCAGCTGCGATTGGCTGCGCAAGGGCTTTCCTCCCTGGGCCGGGCCGAGTCCCATGTCCTCGCTACCGTGGATGCGGTGCTGGGGGTTTTGCGCGCGCTCGCGGGCTCATCGCCGCCCGTGGCTGAGCCGCGCGCGGAGGCGGCGCTCGCCGGAGTCGACTTTGAGCGGGGGCAACGGTTGTTGGCCGAACACACCGAAGCCCTGCTGGGGCCGGCAAGCCCCGGGCGCAGCGTGCGGATCATGGTGACCGTTCCCGGCCAGGCCGCTGACGACTACGGCCTGATTCACGATCTGCTGGAAAAAGGCATGGATTGCCTGCGAATTAACTGCGCCCACGACACTGCGGCGATGTGGCTGCGGATGATCAAGCACTTGAGGCGGGCCGAGCGGGCCTTGGGCCGGCCCTGTCGGGTGGTGATGGACTTGGCAGGGCCCAAACTACGCACCGGCCCGCTCGAACCCGGTCCGGCGGTGGTGCGCATCCGGCCCACGCGGGACGTTCTCGGCCGCGTGGTGGCGCCCGCGCGCGTCTGGTTAACCCCGGCGGGCGTCCACGAACCACCGCCCTCGCCGGCCGCCGCCTGTTTGCCTGTGCCGTCGGCTTGGTTGGCCCGGCTTCGCCCCGGCGACTGTCTCAAGCTGACCGACGCCCGCGATGCCCGGCGGAGTTTTCGGGTGGTGGACGTGGCTGAGCGCGGCTGCTGGGTGGAGACCCACAAAACTGCCTACGTGGTGCCCGGTACGGTTCTCAACCACCCGGGGGGACTGGCCCCAATCGGCGACTTAGCTCCGTTGCCCAGCGCCCTCAAGCTGCGGCCTGGCGATACCCTCCTTGTTACCCGTGACCTTCAACCGGGACGACCGGCCAGATTGGATAGCCGGGGACAAGTGCTGATCCCGAACCAGATCGGCTGCACCTTGCCTGAGGTTTTTGCTGACGTGCGCTCAGGGGAGCCGATCTGGTTCGATGACGGTAAAATCGGCGGGGTAGTTGAAAAAGTTGAGCCCAACCGGGTTTGGGTGCGCATCGTGCAGGCCTGCCCGCTTGGCGGCAAGTTACTCGCGGACAAGGGGATTAACTTGCCGGACAGCGAACTGCAGCTACCTGCGCTGACAGGCAAAGACCGGACTGATCTGGCCTTCGTTGCCCGCCACGCCGATGTGGTCGAGTTATCCTTCGCCAACACCGCCCGCGATGTGGAGCTGCTTCAGCAGGTTTTGGCTAAGCCGGGCCACCGCCCAATCGCCGTCGTCTTGAAAATCGAAACGCGGCGCGGATTCGGCAATTTGCCGGCGATGCTGCTCACCGCCATGCGCTCGCCCTGTTGCGGGGTGATGATCGCCCGTGGCGACCTGGCCGTGGAATGTGGGTTCGAGCGCTTGGCGGAGGTCCAGGAGGAGATTCTTTGGATCTGCGAGGCGGCCCACGTACCTGTGATTTGGGCGACTCAGGTGCTGGAGACCCTGGCCAAAACCGGAATGCCCTCACGCGCCGAAATCTCCGACGCAGCCATGGGGAATCGTGCTGAATGCGTGATGCTTAACAAAGGACCGCACGTGCTCAGCGCCGTCCAGGTTCTCGACGACATCCTGCGGCGCATGCAGTCGCATCAAACCAAGAAAAGCTCAATGCTTAGGGAGTTACGCTTGGCGCACGGGCTGCCGCAGGCAACGGATGCGGTTGTCGGTGTGCCGGGGGGGCAGAACCGGCCGCCCTAGTCGGACCGCCGCGCGGGATTTTGGGTCCGTCGCTTCCCGGTGACGCGTTGCGCGATGAAGGGGACGACTGCGGGCTCGGTCACTGGCGTGGGCAGGTTAGGTGCGCGAAACAACGGTTTACCCCAAAGGACGTCAAAAGGGGTGGAGGCTTCACTGGAAACGGTGGGGCGAGCCTGGGGTGTGTGTCCGTGCATAATCATGGTCAGGATGGGGGGGATATCACTTTATCGGCCCCTCCGATTTAAAAATTTAGCGCAGAATCAGTTTGGCCCCAAAAAAACCAAAAAAAAGCCCGTCCGCTCGGGCGGACGGGCTGGCTCGGGGCGTTTAACCCGCTGCGCGTGGGGGGTAACCCCGCAAAAAGGGACCACTAGGCGGCCCGGGAAAAACTGGTCAGGGTCCCGCTAGTGGCGGGCTGTTTCTTGGGGATTGTCAGGGTGAGGACCCCCTGGTGGAACTCGGCCTGCAAGGCGGAATAGTCGAGCCCCCGGCCGAGGCGCAGGCTCAGCTGGTAGTCATGCTGGACGCCCTCGAGGTTGAGGGAGCCGAAATTGACCCGCACGAAGTGGTGCTTGCGGGCATTCACCAGCAGGTCGGTGCCATTGGAGGTGATTTCAATGCCTGCCGATTCCACGCCTGGAACATAGACGATCAGTTCGCAGGCCGACTCACGCTCTTGGCAGTCGTAGTGCGGCTTGCGAACCTGCACACCGGTATCCAGTGCGGAGGTGATGCGGCGACTGACGGTGCTGAGAGGGGGAGTGAGCGTATTCATGTCAAGGCTGTGAAAAGAAATTAGGTAAGGGTGTTTGAGTGTTTTTATTGGCACCGAGTGGCTGAGCTGATGCTCGTGAATCGGATCAATCTGGTTTTACTTTAGTGGATATCCCTTAGTTTTGTATGGGGTTTATTCCTACCGGCAGCTGAGTTCGATGGTGGCGTGGAGAGGGCGGTGGCGTGCAGGGTGGTTGCGTTAAAGGAGGGTAGGTTCTCGGACTTTTTTTGTTTGCAGCTGGCGTGCCAACCGCTGGCCTGAGTTTTTTTTGCCAGGAGCCCCTTTCGTTGTGGTCCTGCTAAAAGTTGGTGGCGGCGAAAAGCTCTGGCGCCGGCCTTGCAGAGATGAAGCGCCGCCCAACTCCGCGCGCAGGCGGCAGCAGGCGCCGCGCCTCAAGTGAGGGCGTCATGCCCTTCCTCGATCCCGTTCGTGTCGCTCGGCTCCGTTCCGACAACAGCCCGGTTTAGGTTGGCACGGCCGGCCCTGCGCCCCAACCGCGGTTTTTCTTTTAGAACTCGACCAACGCCTTCAGCAGGTAGTGGTCGGTCCACGCCGCTTTGAGGCTTTCGTTGGGGCGAGGGGGGTAGGGCGGACGAACCACCACGGTCTGGTCCAAAACCCCGGTGGTGAAAATGCGATCGAAGGGCTTTTTGTCCAAGTGGGTCGGGCGGAAGCCGGTGGCGACGGCGGAATCGGCAAGGGGCAGTAGGTTGGGAGCCGGGTCGTTAAAGTCACCGAGGACGATAATGACCGTGGCCGGTTCGCGGGCCTGCAGTGCCTCGACCCAGGCCGCGATAGCGGCGAGTTGCTGGCCGTGTTTGCGGGCGTTCCGGCCGATGGGGCGGATGAGGTGAACGTTGAGGACGGCGTAACGGGTGCCCGACTCCTCGAGCGTAACCAGGAGATGTTTGGAGAGGTGTTCCAGTTCGTCGACCCGGCTTGCGCTCCGGACCAGCAGGCCCCGACGCGGCGAAACCAAGGTGGCTACATCCTGCCCGGTGAACGTGTCCTTGCCTTGGACGAAGCGGGCGCGGTAGCCCGCTTTGCCGGCAAGCGCCCGGGCTTCCCGCTCGCTGCCGACTTCCTGCAGGCCCACCACGTCGAGACCGGCGATGAGTCCGGCAAGATTGTCGATCTTTGCCTCGTAAACCTCGGGCGGAGGGGCTTTGCCGCTCAGTTGTCCCTCGGGTGGGCGGGCCGGATCGACCAGAAATAAGCAGTTCAGTGTGCCGATTTTGAGTGCGGCAGAGAGCGAACTGGCCAACGCCAGCATCAAACCAAAGAGACGAAGTAAGGACGGCGTCATCGGGAACGCCTGACACTGGTGACTTCAATGGGGTCTTACCAGCATCCGTTTGCGCTTAACCGCCTGCGGAGAGCAATCAGGAGTTGAAGACCGAACGGCCCCGCTCCGGGCGTCCACGGGTGATAGAGCCGCAGAAGATCGTCGCGCTCTTATGGCCAAAGCTGCGGGGATCAGACCATCGAGCGTAAGTCGCATTTGGCGCAGTCACGGGCTCAAGCCTCACCGGGTATGCAGCTTCAAAATCAGCAACGATCCTAAGGGCCTGTCAGTAAATAACCGTATCGATTTTAGGTATTGGTTTCGGCAGGATGGTGTAATTCCATTCTCCATGAAAAGGGTCAGTAACGAGGTG
>JBILBW010000008.1:0-39713 GCA_044353465.1 Rariglobus sp.
GCACCCCGGCCCCGACTGTATCCTCGCCGGGGAGGCCGCCCGCGAATTCCTCCGCTGGCCTGAATACAAGGAGACTTCCGCCGGGGTGAGTCTCGATCTGGCCAGCTTGCCCGCCAAACGCCGCGATTCCTGGGTCTGGGTGCGGGACCTGCTCGCCGCTATGACCACGCGGCCGCCTGCCTTTGGCTGTTTTGGGCTGCATGAGTGGGCTATGGTTTACCGGCAAACGCCGGAGGAGGTGCGACACAACGCCTACCCCCTGCGCTTCCCGCCCGAGGAGCTGGCCCGGATCGTCGAAAGCCAGCCGCTGCGCTGCACCCATTTCGACGCCTTCCGGTTTTTCACCGCTCCGGCCCGCCCACTCAATAAGCAACCGCTCGAACGCACCTCCATCCAGGGGCACGAGCAACGCGGCTGCCTGCACGCCAACATGGACCTCTACAAGTGGGCCTTTAAGCTGGCGCCCTTCACCCCCAGCGACCTGCTGGCGGACTGTTTTTCTCTCGCTCGCGACGTGCGCGAACTGGACATGCGGGCCAGCCCCTACGACCTAGCAGCGCTGGGCTTTGCGCCCATTCCGATCGAGACAATGGAAGGTCGCCAGGAGTATGAACGGCAGCAGCGCGCCTTCACTGCCCGGGGCGAGCCCCTGCGGGCCCGTTTACTGGCGCTTTGCAACCGGCTGCTGGCGATTTAAGCCCAATCAAAGCACTTGCATTGCGAGCGTTAGTCGCTATCTCACCAGTCGCTTATGAAACCAACCAAGCTCCTCGCTTGCTTGGTTACCCTCCTGCTTTGCGGTTACCCCTTGAACGCCGCGGCCACTGATTCCTTGCGCACTTGGACTGACGTTGAGGGGCGTACGCTCTTCGCTCGTCTGCTGCAAGTTCTGCCCAGCAAGTCCGCCATTGAAATCGAACGTGCTGACGGCTCGCGTTTCACCCTGCCGGTGGTGCGCCTGAGCTATACGGACCAGCAATTCGTCCAGCAATTGGCCGCCGAACCGACTGGAAACGCCGCTATGACGGAGCTCTCCGCAGCTAACTGGGAGTGGCTGACCCTCGCCGGTACCGTTACGGCGCGCAAGTACGTCCACTTTCCCGCCGATTCCCTGGTGGCATTGCTGAACGCCCGTCTCACCGCCGCGCAGCCGGATTCGGTAAAACACGCACTTAAGGGGGTGCGCATCGATGCCGATGCTGAGCTTAACGAAATCAACGCCAAAATAGAGCACACCGTTAACTTGGCCACCTTCCTCAAAGCGATTGCCGAGCAAAACGACCTGCAATTGCGCGTGGATGGTAACGGGTTGGTGGTGTTCCAGCGCGCTCCCAAGGCCAGGCGAGCGAAAAAATCCGGTTCCTCGGGCTCTAACCGGCCACGAGAAACCCTTGCGCGGCGGCTTTCAACCCTGACCGCCGCGCAACAGGATTATGTGGGCGAGGTCGTGGGCCTCGAACTCGCTCCAGTAAGCATCTTCAATCTGACGTAAGCGAGCACCGGCGTCGATGGCCGGGCCGCCCCCTCCGAGCCCCATTTGGCGAACCTGTTCGGTCGCCAGATCCCTATCGGCCAAACGGTTGACCAATTCGTGCCAGAAGGTGTCATTGTTGTACGCCTCGACCAGCTTGTTCAGCCGTTCATCGTCGAGGAGTTTTTCGGAAGGAACCAACTTCCCGCGCTCGCCCACATCCACCAGGTCGGCGCAGCCGCAGGGCGCAGCCAGCTCAAAGAGTTTTTGCTCCAGCTCCGTGTAGCGTGCGGCCGCCGACGCCTGCTCGCCCTGCCGGCCCTCGACCACGCGCATGCCCAGGAGAACGAGTTCGAGCAAGCGGGCGAATTCCTTTGGGGTGAACACAGCTTTCATGCTCCCCAACTGCAACCAGTGCCGGCCCGCGCGCAAGGCGAGAATAAGCCTGGTCAACGTAGGGGCCGCGTTCCTCCGTTAACCGGCTCAGGGCTGGTGGAGGGAATGCTCCTGACAGCTTTTGATTTGATTGCCCGGACCGAGCAAGACCACGCAAGGCTGGTGGTTGGCGATTTGATCCTCGGGCAGGCGGCAGTAGGCTATGATAATCGCCAGGTCTCCCGGGGCAACCAAGCGAGCGGCCGCTCCGTTGACCTGAATTTCACCCGGCCCACCATAAATCACGTAGGTGGTGAATCGCGCGCCATTGTTGATGTCGAGCACATCGACCTGCTCGTATTCAAGCAGCCCGGCCGCGCGGCACAAGGCGCGGTCAATGGTGACCGAGCCCTCGTAATCGGGGTCGGCGGCAGTGATGGTGACGCGGTGAAGCTTGGTCTTGAGAAAGGTGCGATACACGGGCGAAAGGAAACACCTGTAGGAGGAAAACCGCCCGGGGCAAGACCTGGTTCACCCCGCATGCGTTTCGGGTTAAGCGGTCGGTCACCGTTTAGGAGCCACGCGTTCCAACCCAGCGTGCTGCGCCCCGGCGCGCGGACATAACATCGTTCTGGCCCCGCGCCCGATGGTGGGTTTACTCGCAGCACAATCGTGAGCCCCGCTGCGCCAGCCAATATGTTTGATTTTTTCACCGACTCACCCGCAACCGCCGGAGTCGAGGCGGTACCGGCGCGGCCCGACCTCGTGTTTGAACGCAGTGCCAAGGCGACGCGTTACCGGCTTACCCTCAATAAGGACGGCACCGCCGTTGTCATCATCCCCCCGCGCGGCAACGAGCGCGAGGCCCGCGTCTTCGTCGAGGAACACCGCGACTGGCTGGAGCGCGCCCGCGAGCGCCAGAAACACAAGCCCCGCGGCCCCACCGTCTGGACGCTCGGCACCCATGTGCTCTGGCGCGGCGAACTCACCGAGGTGCGCAAGGCCGTCGAGGGTGAACGCCCGCAGGTCTGCCTTGCGGCCGATGTGTTTCGCGTGCTCAAACTCGAAGGCGATCTGCGCCCCACCCTCGAGGCGCATTTCCTCCGCATGGCCAAAGTCGAGTTGCCGGGCCGTACTTGGGAACTGGCCGCCGTCACTGGCATGGCGGTAAGCGCGGTGTCGGTGCGCAACCAGCGCACCCGCTGGGGCTCCTGCACCAGCGAGGGCGGCATCTCGCTCAACTGGCGGCTGATCCAGACCCCCGACTTTGTGCGTGATTACATTATCCATCATGAGCTTATGCACTTGAAGGAGATGAACCACTCCGACCGGTTTTGGGCCCGGGTCGAGGAGGTCTGCCCCGGCTGGCGTGAGGCCGAGCGCTGGCTCAAGCGCAACGGCTCGTTACTGGGGTTGTGAGTCCTCGACTCGGACGTGTTCGAGGCAGGCGCTGCATTGGAGCGTGACGGCGGGGGCCGTCGGCGGACAACCGCCGAGTGGGGTCCTCCACCTCTGGAAAGCGAGGGCGGTTGGCGGTCCTTAAGCGGGCGGTAACCCTATGCCCGGTCGCGCTGCGCTGGAATAAGCTAGCCGCGTCACCCTATGAAAACCAAAAATCTGCTTTTCCTCTCCTTGCTCGCGATCAGTCCACTGGCGGCGCTCGCTACGCCCGAAACCGATCGAAAGATTGAAGACACCGCCAAGTCTTCGTACAACTACCGCACGATCCTCGAGGACAAAATCAAGGTGAAGGCCAAGGATGGCCTCGTCACCCTCACCGGCACGGTCCAAGACAACGACGACAAGGCGCTCGCCGCCGATACCGTGGAAAACATCCCCGGTGTCACCGGCGTGAAAAATAAAATCGTTGTCAAACCCACCCACCCGGAAAACTCCGACGCGTGGATCGCTTTCAAGCTGCGGGGCCGTCTGCTCATGAAGTCCAACGTCAGTGCCGCCACGACCAAAGTCTCGGTTAACGAGGGCGTGGTGACTCTAACCGGCACCGCCGAAAACATGGCGCAAAAAGAACTGACCGAGACCTACGCCAAAGAAATTGCCGGGGTGAAGTCGGTTAAAAACAGTCTCGTGATCACAGCCAAGCCCGCCTCCGATCTGACCCTGGGCGAAAAAATCGATGATGCCTCGATCACCAGCCAGGTGAAATACGCGCTCATCAGCCACAAATCGACCAGCGCACTTAAAACCAAGGTGACCACCACCGACGGGGTGGTCGAGATCTCCGGGGAGGCGGACTCTGATGCCGAAAAATCCTTGGTCACCAAGCTCGCCCAGGACGTGCGTGGGGTGAAATCGGTCACCAACAACATGACGGTGAAGGAGTGAGTCGAAATCACCCGCTCCAAGGAGAGACCGACATACTTGTGTCTTCGTAATCTCCACCGGCAGTCAGTAATGCCTGTCCCACTCTGATGCCGCAACGGGATCGGGAACCCGCATGAAGTGGGTCCGGCGCGTAGCCCACTACGCGCCGGACCCAATCCCGCAACGTAACCTATGAATAAAATCATCTCCATCATCCTGCTCGTCGCCGGAGTCATCCTGATCATCTTTGGCTTCAAAGCCTCCGACTCCATAGGCTCGAGCTTTTCCCGGTTCTTTACCGGAACGCCGACAGACAAGGCCGTCTGGCTACTGATCGGAGGGGCCGTTCTGGCCGTCGTCGGTTTGGTCGGGGTGCTGCGTTACCCAAAAAATTAACCCTCCATTATGCTCAATTATGCCTTTCTCTTTCTAATCATCGCCCTGGTCGCAGCCGTGCTCGGCTTCGGCGTCATCGCCGGCACTGCCGCGACCATCGCCAAGGTTTGTTTCCTGCTGTTTCTGATCTTGTTCATCGTCTCGTTATTTCTCGGCAAACGCCGCTAGTCAGCAGCCCCAGACTCCGGGCTGCCCCATTCGATCCACCCCAGCTTCCACACCCTTAGCGGGACATCGCTTGGACGTAGATATTCACCCCCATCTGCACGCACCGTTCAGTGGGTCCCTTGGTCGGCGTCATCCGGGTTAATGGTCCGCGCACAAATCGGCAGGGGTGATGCCAGCCAAGCGGCGTTGATATTCGGGACGATGGGGCCACCCCAGGGGAAATCAGAGAGGCGAGGGGGATCGTTTATTTTTAAGGCCGTTGCCCGCTGCGCCGGCGCAAGAGTTCGCCCCGTTAAGCGCAAAGCCGGAGGGCGAAATTCCACTCCGGGTGCCGGAGCGGTTCGATCGATTCCCTTTCCAGTGCGGGAGTTTGCCCGGGATTGGCGCCGAGCCAGGCACGTGGGGGCCACCAGGCCGGCCCGCCCCTGGTGCGTTCGACCGGATGGCGCAGCAAGGGTTTTTCGGGGGCCTGGCCGGAGATTTCGCCTCCAGCCGGTTGACCGGCGGTTGAACAATCGTGGCGACCGCCAAACGGAAATTGGGGCTGAGCCAGTTCATGGTTGCTCAGCCTCGCCCGGCGCGGGCGCCCAGATGGGCGCGGAAGGGGGCGGGCGGCACCGTCTCGGTGCGGCCGAATAGCCGCCAGTCCACCCGGCCCACGGTCTACTCGGCCAGGGTGGTCAGCACACTATTCTCGGAGGTCCCTGCCGTGGCCTGGTTTTCTACCTGGAACCTGCTGAAAACGTCGAGGAACCGCTAAAATTAACGTTACCCCTTGTGTGATTAACGTGTTGGCAACTGGCGGGAACTTCCGGTTGCCTTTGTGGCTCACGCGGCCGATTTTTCGCTCCGCCATGATCGAAACATGCACCCCGACCTCTTCACCGGCAACCCCTCCTGCATCCGAGGCGGACGGCTCCCGCCAGCCGAAGAGCGACGCGCGCTTCAACACGATCACCGGCTGCGATTGGAAGCGCTCGCTCGTCTCCGCACGGCAGCGGCGGGCGTTGGCATCGGAACGGATCCGGACGATGACCTCGTCCTCTGGGAATCCGACGAAATAGCCCTGCTGGCCTCGGCCGGCCCGCTTTGGCACGAGCTCTACGAAGCCGCCCGCGAATTCCGCAGCTTGTTGCCGCTGATTTCCTTGGAGGATTTCGGGTTTCCCCCCGGGGTGGAGGATTTGCTCGCCGAATGCGGCCCGAACCTGCGGCCAATCAGCAGTGGGGTCGAGGCGACGGCCTTCGAGGCCAAGGACCATTCGATCTACAAGTTTTTTATGCCGCGTAGCAACGGCCGCATTGGCGGGACCTTTGCGTTTCGGCGAAGCGAAGAGGTTGCCTTGGTCGCCGATGCCTCCGACGGGAGTTATCGCGCTATGCTGGAAAAGTTTAACCTCATCGTTCAACTCGACGGCATGCCCACCGAGGTGCTTGGGGTGACCAAAAACGAGGGAGTGCTGGTGACCAAACAAACCCTGGGCAAGATCCTTGCCGAGGGCGCGGACACTTCGCGCGTCCAGCCGGCGGCACTCATCCCGATTCCCTCGCGCTTTCTCCGCGCTTACCGCGACCACCCCCGGCTGTATTTTTTGGACGGCCAGCCCTGGCTGGTGGCCGATCTGCACTCGAAAAACCTGGTGCGGGCGGCCGACGGGGTGCTGCGGGCGATCGACCTGTTGGCCGCGCCGCTGCCGGCCGATTTGGTGGCCAAGGAGCCGCTGCTGGCCGACTGGCTGGCGCGGGCGTTGCAGGACCCGACCGCCGCATTGCTGCGCCCGGTGCATGACGACGAGTTGTAAGGCGGCGGCGCTGGCGACCGGAAGCCCGCGCGAAAGGAGAGTTGCCCTAGGCGCGGTGGGGCGTTGGGCTGCGGTCCCTTTTTCGGCGCTGGCCGCTCCGGCCGACCGCCGTCGGTCCCTTAACCCAACCTCCCGTTATGTCTTCCTCCTCCGACACCCCCTTCGAGACGCTCGATCAGCGCGTCAGCTACGGCATCGCCCTGAACGTGGGCAGCAACATCGCCCGCCAGGGTGGGGTCGAAATCGACTTGTCGGCCTTTATCATTGGCTTGCAGGACGGCCTTAGTGGCGCCCAGCCCCGCATCTCCGAGGACGTGCTCAAGGCCGCCTTCCTCGAGGTGCAGACCAAGATCGAGGCGGAGTCCGCCGCGGGGGCCGCCGAGAGCGCCCAGATCGGCAAAATGTTTCTCAACGAAAACCGGGCCCGCGCCGGGGTGGTGGTGACCGCCTCGGGCTTGCAGTACGAGGTGCTGCGCGCCGGCACCGGGGCCAAACCCACCCCCGATCAGACCGTCGAGGTCCATTATCACGGTACCTTGGTCGATGGCACGGTGTTCGACAGTTCGGTGCAACGCGGTGAGACGATTTCGTTCCCGGTGGGTGGAGTTATTCCCGGCTGGGTCGAGGCCCTCCAATTAATGGCGGTCGGCGCCAAGTGGAAACTGTTCATCCCGGCCGAGCTGGGCTACGGCAACCGCTCCCAGGGGCCGATCCCGGCCGGTTCGGTGCTGGTTTTTGAGGTCGAGTTGATCTCGATCAAATAACCCGCGCGTCACCCTGCGCCGTCCGCCGTCCGCAGCTGGGCCGGCGGGCGGACTACCCGCCGGCGGCCCAGTCCAGGTCTAGTTCCTGGGCGGGGCCGCTTTTTATTTTGGGCGAACCCCCGGCGTTAGGCTTCAGGAATGGCTTAAGTGTGACGAGGTAACGGGGGTGGGACGTCGGCTGGCCGGCTGTTCCGCAGACACCTTATGCCTCCAGCTGTACCGTCATGAACGTTCGCCCCGTCACGCCCATCGCTGAAGCGAGGGAGTTTAGGCCGGAAGAGATTTTCTTTTCCACCACCGACGCCAAGGGCGTCATCCTCACCGGCAACGACGTGTTCGCCCGGGTCAGCGGTTTCAGCAAGGAGGAGCTCTACGGGCGGCCGCACAACATCATCCGGCACCCCGAGATGCCGCGCGCCGCGTTTGCCCTGCTTTGGGCTAATCTCCACCAAGGGCGCCCGTTTGCCGGTTACGTGAAAAATATGGCCAAGGACGGGCGTTACTACTGGGTGTTTGTGGTCGCGGTGGGGGCCAGCGACCAACGTTACCTTTCGGTCCGGTTCAAACCGACCACCCCGCTGCTGGCCCAGGTTGAGGGCCTTTACGCGGCCATGCTGGCCTGCGAAAACGCAACTTTGGCCGCCGGCGGCTCGGAGAAAGAGGCCGTGGCGGCCAGCCTCCAGGTGGCCCTCGCGGCCCTCACCGGCCTAGGCTTTAGCGACTACGATGCTTTTGCGCAGCTGGCCCTGAGTCAGGAAATGGGGGCGCGACCGGGCCTGCGCCACGCCACCGTCGTCCCCGCCTACACCCGCATGGCCGGTCTTTTTCATCAACTGCGCGGCTTTGTGGAGCTCAATCAGAGCCTGCAGCAGAAGGCCGCGAGGGTTCTCTCCATCGCCGAGGGTTTTCGCCTGCATTCCTTCAACGTCAACATCACCGCCGATCACTACGGATTGATGGGTAGGGGCTTGGGCGTAGTGGCTGGTTTTTTGGGCGACTGCTCGGGGCAGATGGCCGCAGCCACGGACGCCCTCCACCGGCACATTGATGCGGTCGTCCGAATGGCCGAGGTGATCAATACCCAGGTCTCCGTCGCCCACTTGCAAATGGAGATGATTTTGTTCTGTCAGGCCGAGCAGGCGGCCAAGCCCGGGGAGAGCGACCCGGCCGAGCTCCAGGTGCTGGAGGAGTGTTTCGCGGTGAGCAGCGCGGGCACCTTGCAGGCGATGGAAGCGTTGCGGGGGATTCTGCCTAAGTTATGCGATGACCGGGCGACCATCACCCGCACGGCGCTGATCATTGAAATGACTCAGGTTTTGGGCAACACCGAGACGGCTCGGATTCCCAACAGCAGCGCCATGGTGAGTATGTTTGCCGAGTTTCGCACCAAAATGACTGCTACCCGCGCCCAACTCGACGAGTTGTCGCGGGTCATTGATCGGATCACGGCCATCACCGCGCTGGCCACGGCGACTTGAGTTGGGCGGGAAACTCGCCCGCCAGCCCAGTTTGGGGCAGCGATTCGGTCATCGACTCAGCGGATAGTCGGTTCGGTGATCGCCGGGCCCCAGCGCGGCCTTGGGTAAGCGGGCCTGCGCCCGTAATAGGCCGAGTTGGAGCTAGGCTCTCATTGAGGAATTAACGGCGGGCAGTGTTAAAAGACTTCGGGGTGTAAAAAATCCGCCGGAAGTCGAAGTCGGTTTGCAGCCGGGTGTTTACCCCGAAACTGCTACCCTGGTCGCTCAGGCTGGCACTCAGGCCGAGGCCGAGCACCCAGCGGTTGCGGCTATGGAAGGTGAAGTTGGGCGGCAGCGTCCACGCCAGACCGGGTCGCACCGAGAGGTTGTAAGTGTCGCCGGAATCGAGGAGCGCGGAGCTGCGGTAGGTCACCTCCAAGGTGTATTTGACCGGGCCGCGCCGCCAGGTGAGACCCGGAGTGACAAACCAGGTGTCGGCCCCGTAGTTTTCGTCCGAGTTGGTTCGGGCCTCCGCGCGTGAGGTGAAGTCGAAACCATAGCTGAAAAACCCGGTGACCGAGGGGTGGCGCTTAAAGACATGCTCCAGGGTCATAAACGGGGCGATGTGACGCAGGCCGTCGGTAAGCTCTTCGGGCGCTTTACCGACGGGCACGCTGCATTTGATACCGGCGGCGGTATCCCAGAACGGTCCAAGGAAGTCGTTGAACCGGTACTTGGCGCCGACGCTCAGTTGCGAGATGCCGTTGGTGCTCAGGATCGACTTATCTTTGAGCCCGTGGGCCAGGTAGGAGTCGATGTCGGAGGAAAGTTCCCACTGGGGCGTGAGGCCGTAGCGCAGGCCCCAGACCAGACGGAGGTGGTCGCGGTTCTGCAGGTCGCCGAAGCGGGGGCGGAGGGTGACGCGCAGATTGGCGGGCACGGTCATGCGCGGAAGTTCGCTGTTAAAGATACCGGGCAGCGGGGCAAACGGATCGTTGCCCGGATTGGGGTTGCTAGCAGACGGGTTGGTTTCGGCCTGCGACCAGCCGAATGTGAGTGCCTCCATCACCAACCAGCACGCTAAGCGCGAGGTGGAATTCATGGGGTTTATGGGGTTGATAAGGAGACTGACAGACTTGCCCCCAAGTGCAACCCCTCACCGGCGGTTTTACCCAGTGCATACACTCAAATGCAGCGGCTTAATATCGCAACCTGCTGGTTGCGATTAGGAACAAGTCTGTTCTGTCCGTGTTTGTAATCGTCGGGGTGAAACTGCCCGCCGCCCCGCCCACCCCGGCACGGTTCTGCCGCGCTTCAATCCAGCTCCACGCCTTCGACGATCAACCGCAGGCTGTCCAGACGCAGGCGGGCCTGCTCGATCGCGGTGCGCACCTGGAGTACCTGTTTTTTGGCCAGCTCGATTTCATCCGGGCGCACGTTGTCGTTCAACTTGCCCAACTCGACCAGCCGTTGCAGGTCGGCGGTGAGGGTGGCGGCGGCCTTCTCCCGCGCGGCCTTTTTTAACGTCAGGGTCTGCGCCGTGGCCCGCTCGGTGGCCGCCGTGACCAGGTTTTTTAGCAGGGTGGCGTTGAAGCCGGGACGCTCGAGGAAGCGGGGCAACGGAGCATCTTCCACGTCGGCGTTGAGCCTTGAATACATCACGTCGTCGGTGAGGTCGTGGCCGTGGATGTCGACGAGCACGCGCACCGGGGTGGGGGCGAGGAATTGATCCACGTGCCAACGGGCATCGGCTACCGTTTCCAGGACAAACACCGCTTCGAGCAGGAGGTTGGGTTTATCGGCTTCGAGCACGCAAAACGCGGTGGTGCCGGCCGGCGAATCCACCAGCAGGTCGATCGTGTCCTGCACCAGCGGGTGGTCGGCCGAGAGGAAGCGGATGTCTTCGCGGGCGATGGCGCGTTTGCGCTGGTAGGTCGCGAGCATGCCGTCGCGCGGGATTGAGGGGAAGCCCTCCACGTAGGCGCGGTCGGCGTTGAGGTTCACGTCGCCGTCCTCGTGCTCCTTGATGGTGACGCCGAAGTGCTCGAGCAGGTCGGTGAGGATTTTCTTGAGTGTTGGGTCGGCGTCGGCGGCGCGCACCTGGTTGAGCACCGTGTGGGCGATCTCGCGGTTGAAGGAGTTCAACTCCAGCAGGCGGTCGCGGCCTTGTTTTAACTTCAGCTGAAGTGCGGCGCGGAACTGTTCGGTCTCGGTGTTGAAGGCGTCGAGTTGGGCGCGGGCCTTTTTCTTCAGCCGGCCCTCGCCGTAGGCGGTGGCTAGTTCGAGCAGGCGCAGGCGGAAGGCGTCGGCGTAGTCGTTGCCACCGTGCAGCGGGGCCTCGAAGGCGTTCAGGCCAACGTGATACCAGTGGGCCACGGCTTCGTCGGAGCCGCCCTCCAGAAAGGGTACGTGGAGGCGGATCGTTTCGTTCTGGCCGATGCGGTCGAGACGGCCGATGCGCTGCTCGACCAGGCCGGGGTTGAGTGGCAAGTCGAAGAGTACCAGGTGGTGGGCGAACTGGAAGTTGCGCCCCTCGCTGCCGATCTCGGAGCAGAGCAGCAATTGGGCGCCCGCGGGTTCGGCAAACCAGGCGGCCTGGCGGTCGCGCTGGATCAGCGGCAGGCCCTCGTGGAAGAGCCCGATGTTGAGGTTGAGCTTTTCTTTAATGGCGGCCTCCAGCGCCAGCACCTTGCGCTCCGAGCGGCAGATCAAAAGGACCTTGGCGGGGGCGATTTTTTTCAAAAAGCCGACCAGCCAGTCGAGGCGGGGGTCGTCCTTGTAGGCGTAGCGCAGGCTGGCGATTTCGCCGGTTTCCTCCGCTTGGAGCTCGCGGGCGACGCGGGCAAGCAGGGTGGGGGAGGCGTCGGCCAGGGGGACCGGGCAATACTGGCGCTTGGGGAAGCCGGTCATGGCGGCGCGGGTGTTGCGAAACACCACTCGTCCGGTGCCGTGCTGGTCGAGCAGGGTACGTAACAGGGCCTCGCGGGCGCCGGGTTTGCCCGCGGTCAGTGCGGCGAGGTGGGTGGCGAGGGTTTCCGGGTCGCGGTCGAAGAGCTGGCGCAGCGCCTTTTGGTCGGCGGCGCCGAGGGGTTTGCCGTCGACGATTTTTTCGGCGATCACGGCCACCGCGCCAAAATCGGCGGACTCGTCGACAAAGCTCTCGTAGTCGTCGTAGCGGTGCGGATCGAGCAGGCGCAGACGGGCGAAATGCCCGGCCAGGCCGAGCTGGGTCGGGGTCGCGGTGAGCAGGAGCAGGCCGGGGGCTTTGCGGGCGAGCTGCTCGACGAATTGGTACTCGGGGCTGGCTTCCTCGGGCGTCCAGCCGAGGTGGTGGGCCTCGTCGACGATCACCAGGTCCCAGCCGGCCTCGACGACCTGCGCGCGGCGGTTGTTCATCGAGGCGAGGAAGGTGACGCTGGCCAGGGCGAGCTGGCTGGAAAGAAACGGGTTTTTACCCGGATCGCTGGCCTCGACGTCGGCGCAGCGCGGCTCGTCAAAGATCGTGAACCAAAGGTTAAAGCGGCGCAGCAGTTCGACGAACCACTGGTGGGTGAGCGACTCGGGCACGAGAACCAGGGCGCGTTTGACCCGGCCGGTGGCGAGCAGGCGCTGGAGGATGAGGCAGGCCTCGATGGTTTTGCCCAACCCGACCTCGTCGGCCAACAGCACGCGGGGCACTTGGCGGTTGGACACCTCGTGGAGGATGTAAAACTGGTGGGGGATCAGGTCGATGCGCCCGCCGAGGAAACCGCGGACTTCGGACTGGCGGAAGCGGGCCTGGGCCTGGAGGGCACGCAGGCGCAGGTCGAACACCGCAGAGGGCTCGGCCTGGGCGGCCATTAGGCGTTCGGCGGGGGAGGCGACGCTGGTCAGGTCGGAGATGACGTCTTCGCGCACGCGCTGGCCGGTCGGGCCGACATAGGTGAGCAGGCCGGCGGCTTCCTCGACGGCGGCAACCACAAACTTTTCACCGGCGCGGGTGGCGACGGTTTCGCCGGCGGCGAACTGGACGCGCTTGAGCACTGGGGTGCCGCGCGCGTAGATGCGTTTTTCGCGGGTAGCGGGGAATTCGATCGTGATGCGGGTGCGGTCAAGCTCCGCCACTAGGCCGAGGCCCAGCTCGGGTTCGCGTTCACTCAGGCAGCGTTGTCCGACAAAACCAAGAGACATAGCGGGCCATCACACGGGGCGAAGGCGAGGTGGGCAAATGCGTTTTGCGCAAACCTGTCGGTCTCGTCCGGGCGCTGGGCTCGCCGCTCCGCTCTCCGCCTGCAAACGAGGTGAGGGGCCGCAGGTGCCGCCCGCTCAAACGGGCGCGAGGAGCGTGCGTACGCAGGCGGCCAGTTCGGCCGGACTAAAGGGTTTTCGGAAAAAGGCCTGCACTCCCAAGGCGCGGCCTTGCGTTTCCAAATACGACTCGCCCGCCCCGGTCAGCAGGATGATGGGAAGCTGGGGCCGTGGGCCGTTGGCGCGGATTTCCCGCACCGCGGTCAGGCCGTCGATGTCCTGCATGTGGAGGTCGAAAAGGGCCAGGTCGATGGGTTCGTTTCGAATCAGGTGCAGCGCTTCGCGGCCGCTCTGGGCGGAGCGCAGGTTCAGCTGCAGCGGTTTGAGCGAGAGGGCGAGCAATCGCACCATGTGCAGTTCGTCGTCCACAATCAGCACGGTGGGCGGGTTCATGGGCGGAGGCTTGCCACCACGAGGGTGCGGTCATCGGTCACGGGGCTGAGCGGGAGGTCGAGGCCGGTATGGTCGAGCAGCGCTTCGATGAACTCACTCGGGATCAACCGTCGGTGCGAAGCGGCAAAGCGCAGGTAACTCGCCGAGCCCCACAGCTCGCCGTCGGGGCCGTTGAGTTCGTAGCACCCGTCCGTGTAAAGAAGCAGGCGGTCGCCGCTGGCCATCGGGCAGGCATAGCGCTGGTAGCTTGTCGCCGGCAAGATCCCCAGCGGCACGGAGCCGCCGTGCGTTTCCCGGAGTGTGCCGTCGGGCTGGATGACCACCGGGGGGCAGTGGCCGGCGTTGGCGAAATGAGGGAGACTGGCGCCTTCGGCTGGCAGGCAGATGAGTACGGCGGTGATAAACATACCCAGTCTTTCCAAGTCAGGGTAGAGTTGCCGGTTGATGCCGGTGAGGATGCGCTCGGGTGAGGACTCCAAGTCGGCCATGGCCCGCAGCGAACTGCGCAGCATGGCCGCGAGCAGTGAGGCCGGAACGCCTTTGCCCATCACGTCGGCGATGATCAGCAGCACGCTGCCGTCGGCCCGATCCACCACGTCAAAATAATCCCCGCCAATTTCCCGCGCCGGACGGCATGCGCCGTGCACCCACCAGCGGTTGTGGTGCGGGAAGCCGGCTGGAAGCAACGAGCGCTGGATGGCCGCGGCGACCCGCACCTCCTGCTCCAGCTGTAAACGGTGTTGTCGTTCCAGCCAGAGGTGGTCGGTGGCGCGGGCGATGCCCACAAAGTCGGCCACCGCTTTTAGCAGTTCCACCTCGGCCCCCGTAAACGGCTGGGCGCCAGCCCCGCGGGTGACGCCCAGGGTGCCGAGTAGTTGCCCGCCGAACTCGACGCTGAGCAGGCCCGATTTTTCGGTGAACTCTCCCGGGTGGTCCGCCCGCACCAGGCTGGCGTGGGACAGGGCCGCCCCGGGGTGGCGGTTCAACACGCAACAGCCCTCCGGGGTCGTGCGATCGATGGGCAGCGCGGCGGGAACACTGAGCGCGGTGCCCACCGGGTAATGCACCAGGGACGTGCCCTCAATGAATCGAATGATCAATTGGTCGTGCGCCACCATGGAGCGCAGGCGCACGCTGACCCGTTCCAGCAGCTGAGAAAAAGTGGCGCTGGTGGCCAACAACCCGGCAAAATAGGTGAGGCCGAGGACGGTCTCGTAACTGTTGGTCAGGTCTGCGGTGAGGTGTTCGAGGGTGTGGTCGAGGTCGGCAGCCGCGACCAACCCGTAGCCGGCGGCCGGCTGGCTGTTCCAGTGCAAACTTAGGGTGTGGCCCTCGGCTGAATTGCGGTTGGTGAAGGAGTCCGTGCCGATACCAATCAAAAACCCGCCGCGCCCACCCGTGGCCAGCGGATCGGCCGGCAGGTTCGTCCAGCCGGGCTCGGGCTCAAAATGGCCGGGATCGGTCACCGCCACGTTAACTGCGTTTCCGGTAACCCGGGTGACGATCCCCACCACCGCGGCCTTCACCGGACCCCGGCAGCCATGCAGAATGGCGTTATTAAGGGTTTCGACGAGAGGCAGTTCGATCCGTTCGAGGGTGGCCCGAGGGACCCCTTGCAGGGTACACCAGGCGAGCACGCGCTGGCTTGCCCCGTGGACACCGTCCAGGCGGGGGGGCAGAGTCAGTAGGAGGGCTTCGTCGATGTCGGGCATGGCGTGGGCCGAGGATCCGTTCGTTTGAATGGTCCCTGAAACCCCCGGTTGGTTCCGTCGGGTTCGACCTGGGCCAGGCCCCGCAGTCTAGGCCCGGTGACCGGGCGTGGCCCCCAACTTGAGCTCAAGTGGGCTCGGTGGTCGGCCTGCCGCAACGGGGTGCACCCGGCGTCGGCATTTAGTTAAGGCCAGGTTGACCGACGTCGGACTTATTTTTTCCGGATCGGATGCCAACGGCGTTCGGCGCGGTCCAAAGGCGCATGAATCTCGTGCTGAGCTCGAAGATAACGGCCGACACCCTGCGCTTCACGGTGATGGCGGCGCACCTAAATGCGGCGCACGCACCCGAGTTCAAGGCCGGGGTTGAGGCGGCGCGCTGGTCGGGCGTCACCCAGGTGGAGATTGACCTCGGGGCGGTTGAGTTCGTGGACAGCTCGGGGGTTGGGGCGCTCCTGAGTGTGGTGCGTAAACGCCCGCCTCACCAGCTGCCCACGCGGCTGATGCACGTGAAACCCAAGGTCGTCGCGGTCCTGGAGTTGATGTGCCTGCGGCCGGTATTCGACTGGTAAGGATGAGCTACCCCGCCGCAGGACTTTTACGCGGCGGGTAAGCGGGCGGCGTGGTCGCGCAGCCAGGTGATTTCTTCCTGAAAAACC
The DNA here is from genome assembly GCA_044353465.1 of Rariglobus sp. Taxonomy (GTDB): domain Bacteria; phylum Verrucomicrobiota; class Verrucomicrobiia; order Opitutales; family Opitutaceae; genus Rariglobus. The sequence goes on from JBILBW010000008.1 coordinate 15,806, forward strand.
GTGTGGGCCGAGCCGGGGAAAATGTGCTGGGTAATCTCGGCGTTAAACGCGGTAAGCGCCGCAGCGGTGTGCTCGACATGGTCGAGCGGGATATGGGCGTCGTTTTCGGCGCAGCCGAGCAGCACCGGGGTGCGCAATAAATTGGTGGTTTCCCGCAGGATGTCGGTAGGCCCAATCAATGCCCCGCTCAGGCCGCCGATAAAGCCATAGCGTCGGGGATGGCGTACGGCGTATTCGAGCGAAAGGCAGGCACCTTGGGAAAAGCCCACCAGGGCGATGCGGTCATGGGCCTGACCGGCGGCGTAGGCGGCGGCAACGAGCGAATCGATGCGAGCAATCGCGCTGGAGAGCCACGGTTCGTTGTGGGCGGGAGGAGCCAGAAAGCGGTTTGGGTACCAGGTGCGGTGGGCGGCCTCGGGAACCAGGTAGGCCAGGTCGCTGGCGCCGAAGGCGGGAATCAGCCGGGCGATTTCATGGGCGGAGGAGCCGCGGCCATGGAGCAGAATGACCACCCCGCGGGCACTCGTTAGCGGGGCGCCGAGGCGCAGAAGGGGGGCGTCATCGTGAAGCTTCATGCCCAAACCCTGCCGCAGAGCCAAGCGGGGTCGAGCCTGCGCTTAGCCCACTGCAGCCGGCAACTCAACGGGCGCCCGTGGTTCTGCCGGACGGAGCGCAAGACGTTGCTTCACAGGTAGCGACGCGCCGGCGCCAGCGGCGGCAGGCAGCGTTCAATTTCGTGGCGGGCCGGTTCGAACACGGCGGGCAACTGGAGCGCGGCTCCGAGGTTGGCCACCGGCTCGTCGATCATGAAACCGGGTGAGGCGGTGGCGATTTCAAACAGCACTCCGCCGGGTTCGCGGTAATAAATCGAGTGGAAATAGTTTCGGTCGCGTACCTCCGACACCGCATAGCCGGCCCGCCCGAGGCTGTGTTGCAACTCCCGTTCGGTTGCGTCGTCGGGTACACTCCACGCGAGGTGGTGAACCGTGCCCGAACCGCCCGCCCCGGGCAACGCGGTGGGGGCGGCAAGCACGTCGATGAAGTGGCCGGAGCCGCCACCAGTGGCGGCCTCAAAACGCGTCCGGTTGCCCTCGCGCCGCGCTAGCCGGTAGCCCATCGGGCCGGTGATCAGCGCCTCCGTCGGGCCGGCGGCGCGCACGGTCAGTTCCGCCGTGTGCAGGCCGCGCAACGCCTTGGCCGCGGGAACGTCCGGGTGACATTGCCAACCGCTGCGGGCGTCGGCCGCGGTGGCCACGAGCTCGACGGGGATGCCATCGGGGTCGGTGAAGCGCACCACGGTTTCGCCAAAGCGGGTGCGGCAGTCAGTGGCCACCCCGTGGCGCTCCAGGCGTAGCCCCCAAAAATTGAGTGAATCGACCGGCGCCGAGAAAACCAGGGCGGTGGATTGGCCGGCCCCGACCCGCCCGCGGGCTGCGTGGCCCGGCCAGTAGAAAAAGGTGACAATGCTCCCTGGTGTCCCGGTTTCGTCCCCGTAATAAAGGTGATAGGCCGTCGGATCGTCGAAGTTAACCGTGCGCTTAATCAGACGCAGTCCGAGCAGGCCGGCGTAAAAATCGACGTTGGCCTGTGCATCGCTGGCGATGGCGGTCAGGTGGTGCAGTCCGGTGGGGGGCATGGCAAGCGGGGCGGGGAGTTGGGCGATACGGTAGGAGCCTGCTTACAGGCGATGGAGCGCTAGGCCCGGTCGCCTGCAAGCAGGCTCCTGCCTTACTGCAACTTGAGCTTACTTCTGGGGCGCGGCGCCGGCGATGGCCAGCGACAGTTGGATGGTGTCCGCCACCTTGTCGGTGGCCAGGCCGGGCAAGATGTTAAACTCACTGCGGTTGATCTCGAAAGTGGCGCGTAGGACCAGCAGGTCGCCCTTGATTTTCGGATCGCCGAGGCGGGCGCCGAGCTTGTCGGCGAGGTAGGTAAAGCTCACCGGCACGGTCAGCTCCTTGGTCACGCCCTTGACGGTGAGGGTGCCGGTGAGAACGGCAAGGACTTGGGCGCCCTGAGCGCGGACGTTGGCTAGTTTTTTGGCCTCGAACGCGATGGTTGGGTATTGGCCGACATCGAGCCACTTCGGACCTTGGAGGTGATCCTTCATGAGTGAGTTGCCCACGTTGAGGGACTTGGTTTCCAGAACGATCCGGCCGGTGGTGGCGGCGGGGGCGACCGGGTCGAAGTTAACCGTGCCAGTGATGCCGTTGGCGGTGCCGGTGATCGCCTCGAGCGGGGCATCGAGACTGAACTGGATGTTGTTCACCCCCTTGGGATCGTTGAAGTCAAATGACTGCGGGGCGGCCAAGGCGACGGAGGCGAGCAGCGAGAACGCACCGACCAAGACGGGAAGGCGGAGGGAGACGGGATGTTTTGAGAAAAGGCTCATGGGCCAACCGTAACCCAGTTGGTGGTTGCCGGCTACTGCGAGTAACGGATTGCCGTCATGCGCTTTCCGCATAGCTCGTGTCCCGTGAACCTCAACCTCCTGCGTTCGTTTTTCGCCATCGTCGAGCACGGCAGCCTGAACCAGGCCGCTGTGCGGTTACAGGTCTCCCAGTCCACGCTCAGCCGGCAACTGCAGGCATTGGAACACGAGTTTGGCGGTCCGCTGCTCGAGCGCGGGGCGGGCGGCGTGGCGCTCACCGCTACCGGCCACGCCCTCGTCGATGGGATGAAGCCCGTGCTGGCCGCCTTTGATGGGGTGCTGAGGGTGGTGCGCCAGCGCGCCCGCGGGCAGCGCACCGAGCTACGGATCGGTTATCTCATGTCCGCCGCTTCCGACTATCTCAACCCGGCCCTGGCGGAGCTGCGCAAGGCCCATCCGGAGGTGAAAGTGCGCATGCTTGACCTCTCGCCAGGCGAGCAAATCGCGGCCCTGCGCAAGGGGGAGATCGACGTCGGATTGATTGGTCAGGAGGGGGTCCTGCAGACCAAGGAGTTTTATGTGCGCACGATCGCGGTGCTACCCGTGCTGGTGGCGCTGGCCGTGGATCACCTTTTGGCCGCCGCACCCACGGTGAAACTGGAAGAGTTGCACCAGGCGGTGTTTGTCGGCGCGCACGACCGTGACCTCCCGGGCCATAACCCCTGGGTCAGCCGGCTGTGCAAACGGGCCGGGTTCCGGGTTCGCTTCGTGCAGGATGCCGATAGTTTGCCGCACGCCCTGTCGATGGTGGTGACCGAGGGGGCGGTGATGCTGTTGCCCGAGTATGCCGGGCGACGCCCGGTGCCGGGGGTGGTCTTCCGGCCGTTGCTCGCGGCAGGCGCGCAGTGGCACCTCCAGGTGGCTTGGCTGCGCGGGAAGACTCCGTCCCCGGTCAAGGCCCTGCTGGGGGCGCTGCCGGCGGCCAAGCGGAGCGTTTGAAATTGCCGGCCCTGAAGTTGAGGCCCGCCCGAAGCCCCGCAGCCTCAACTTTTAGCTGTGCGGTCCGGGCCCCGCAGTTAATCCTCGTCCCATGTCCGAGCCGCTCCTCTACGAATCCCACTGTCACACCCCGTTGTGCAAACACGCGGTCGGCGCCCCCGAGGACTATGCGGCGATGGCGCTGCGGCGCGGACTCAAGGGGATCATCTTCACCTGCCACTGCCCCTTGCCGGATAACTTCGGGGCGGACGTGCGCATGGCCCCGGAGCAGTTCGATCAGTATGTGGCGATGGTGGCGCAGGCCCGCGCGGCCTTTGCCGGGCAGGTCGACGTGCGGCTGGGGCTGGAAAGCGATTTCTACCCTGGGGTGGAGCCCTGGCTGGAGAAACTCCACGCCCGGGTCCCCATGCATCACGTGCTTGGCTCCGTGCATTATCAAATGCGCGACTACCGGGCCCGTTTTTACCGCGGCGACTTCGCGGCTTACCAGGAGCTGTATTTCGAGCATCTGGCCCAGTCGGCCGAGAGCGGCCTGTTCGACACCCTGGCGCACCCCGATCTGATTAAAAACGAGGCGCCGGCGCGCTGGGATTTCGCCGCGGTGCGTCCGCAGATTGAGCGGGCGCTCGACCGGATTGCCGCCACCGGCGTGGCGATGGAGCTCAATACCAGCGGCCTGCTCAAAGCGCTGCCGGAGATGAACCCCTCGCCGGGGCAACTCGCCCTGATGTGCGAGCGCGGTATCCCTGTGGTGCTGGGCGCCGACGCCCACACTCCGACCCGGGTGGCGGCCGGCTATGAGGCGGCGCTGGATACGTTGGCGGCGGCCGGCTACCGCGAGGTCAGTTTTTTCCTGGAGCGCAAACGCCAGACGGTGCCGATCGCCGCCGCCCGCGCCTCGCTCCGCTAAACGCTTCGGGCCTGGTCTCGAGCGCTCTGGGCGGGAGCCGCAAACTAAAAGGCCCGAAAGCCTGCGCGGGTTGCGCAACCTTTCGGGCCTTTTGGGCGCTTACCCCTTACTTTTTGGGGGTGACGTTTTTGATGCGCTTGCCGCCCTTGCCGGTGCCGCTAGGGACGCCGAGCGGGGTCGGGGTGGGGGGTTCGGCTGTGTATTTGTTAACCACCAGCTGCTGAACAATCGTGAACAGGCCGTTGATGGTCGAATACAGCGCCAGCGCGCAGGAGAAATTGTAGCAGATCGCGGTGAAGAAAAACGGCATGAACTTGAAGATCTTCGCCTGCACGTTGTCCACCGTCGGCGACGGGGTGAGTTTCATCTGGTAGTACATGGTCACGCCCATGAGCAGCGGCATGATGTTCACCGGAAAGCCGAGGATATGGGCGATCGTGTCGGGTGCCGACAGGTCCTGGGCCCAGAGGAAGGGCTGGAAGCGCAGCTCGGCAGTACCCTGGAGCATGGCAAAAAACGCGACGAACAGCGGGATGGTGATCAACACCGGGATACAGCCGCCCATCGGGTTAACCTTGTGCTCTTTGAAGAGCTCCATGGTGGCCTGATTGAGCTTCTGGGGCTGGTCCTTGTACTTTTCGCGCACCGCCTGCATGAGCGGCTGGAGCTTCTGCATCTTCTTGGCCGACTTGGATGCCGCCAGAGTGAAGGGCAGCGAAACAAACTTGAGCAGCAGCGTCATCAGCACCACCGCCACGCCCCAGTTGCCCACCAGCGAATGCATCCAATTGAGCAGCTTGTTCATCGCCGGGGCGACGTAGCCGGACAGGAAAATGCGGTTAAAGAAGTAGTGATCATACTGCATGATCTTGTCCTCGTTTTTCGCGAACGCGGCCAAGCGGATGTACTCCTTCGGGCCAACGTAGAGTTCGCCGGCGATCGTCTCGGTTGCATTGGCCGCCAGCACCGGCAGATTGAGGCGAATGTCGCCAGTCAAACCGATGTTGGTCTGGGTGGCCCCGGGCAAGGGGGGCAATTCCACCCGGCGCACCACTACGCCCAAGCCGGGTTTGGCCGGGGTGAACAAGCTGGTGAAGAACTGGTTTTTAACCGCCGCCCACTCGACGGTCTCGGTCCGTTCGAGGCTCGGTTTGACCGCACCGTCGCCCAGCCCGATCCAGCTGGAAAACCCGCCGCCTTCGAGTTCGCTGCGTTCAGTCACCTTGGCTTTTTCGCCGTCATAGGCGGCGACGTTGAGGTACATGCCGGTGTCGCTCGGGCTGATCAGCGCGGCTGTACCCAGGCTCATCAGATTGGGCAGCGGCGCGCTCTGGTCCGTGAGATTGCGGAAGGTGGTCTCGTGGTGGATGCGGTAGGGGTCGCCGCTTTTGTCGCCGGTGGCGCGCAGGACGTAACGACGGGTGACTTCAATGCGCTTTTCAAAAACCGCGCGGTAAATCACCTCGGTCGCGTTGGCGCTGATCCGGGCGAAGCGGGTGTTCTGGTCTAGCCCCGGATACTGGAATGCGAGGATTGGGGCGGCGTGAACCTGGTTGAACACAAACGGCTCGGGCTGGTTGAGCTGAGCGCCGTATTTTTTGAAGGCAACATTGCTGATCGCGCCGCCGAAGTCGGTCAGGCGCAGCTCGACCATGTCGTTGGCCAAGGTGGTGATCGTCGCGTCGGCGTTGGTGTCAACCAGCGCGGCGAAGTGGGCGTTGACGGTGGGGGCGGGAATCGCCGGGGCGTTGAGCGCGGGGGCTGTGCTCGCTCCGGGCAGGCCGGCGGCGGCCGGCTGGGTGCCGCCTGCACTGGCGAGGGCCGGCGGTGGCGAAGCGGGGGCTGGGGGCGGGGTCTGCCGGCTGGTGTAGAAAAGGCTGCCAAAGGCTACGAGGAGCAAGAGGACGCCGATGGTCGTGTTCTTTTTATCCATGGATTTGAAAGGTGTGGTTTTGAAAAAAGGGAAAATCAACTGCGGGCGCAGGTCGGTCGGCCAGTGCGAACCGGTGCGGGCACGGGATCAAACCCGCCCGGGTGCAGCGGGGTGCAGCGCAGCAGACGACACGCCGCCAGCCAGGTGCCGCGCAGGGCGCCGTGGCTGCGAACCGCCTCGGCTGCGTAGTGCGAGCAGGTCGGGTGAAACCGGCAGGCACAGGCCGGCCCGAGCACCGCCGGGATTGCCGGCGAGAGGGTGTGCTGATAGAGCCAAACCAGCCCGAGCAGCCCCTTGCCCGGCAGGCGCAGGAGGGAGGCGAAGGGTTTGAGCGGGAGGGTGGACATCAGGCGGAAACAGGCGGGAAGATTTTGCGACAGGCTTCGACGAATCTTCGTTCCACCTCGCAATACTCAAGTCGATTGAGCGAGCTGCGGGCCACCAGAAGCAAATCGTAACCTGCCGGCACACGGGTTTGGTGGGCGCGAAACACCTCTCGCAGGCGCCGTTTGGCGCGGGCCCGCTGCGGGGCGTTACCCACCGCCGAGCGCGAGGCGACTACTCCGAGACGGGCGGGAAGAAGTTCAACGCTGGCTTTCGGTGCCACCTGGGTGAGGTCAACGGGCGGCGGCACTTGGCCCGGGCTGAGTGTCGGGCTCGCCGTTGTTCCCGGGGTCGATTGTCGGGAGTACCACAGCATAAAGGCGCCGCAATCACAGCGGCGCCCGTGGGTGCGAACATGCTGGAAATCCAACTGACGCCGAAGGTGTTGTTCGGCGCGGAAACGCATGTCGGCTTGAGAAAAAACAGCGGCGCAACGCGACCGCTGTCGGCTTAGACGACGGTCAAGCGCTTGCGGCCTTTGGCGCGACGAGCGGCGAGGACCTTGCGGCCACCAACGGTGGATTTACGGGCACGGAAACCGATTTTGCGGGCGCGTTTGAGGCGATGCGGGCGGAAGGTGGGTTGCATACGATTAGAGAGTTAAGAGGGGACTGAAGTGGTGACTCGGCACGGCCTTGTCAAGGCACCGTTTTCAGGGAAATGGCCCGCGCGGTGATTTCAGCGGGGGCTGCGACTGGAAATAAGCTCGAAAACCGGCCTGACACCGACGCCGCCCCACCTCAGGGTAGCCGTCATGCGCATCGCCGTTATCGCCGACACCCACGGTTCTTATCCGCCCGGACTGCCGAAAAACCTGCGGGGCGCGGATGAAATTTGGCATCTCGGCGATGTGGGGGGGCCGGAAACGCTGGTGGAATTTGAGCAACTCGGCGTGCCGGTGAGGGTGGTGCGGGGCAATTGTGACGATTGGCCCGCCTGGCCGCTGACGCTCGACTTGGAGTGCGCCGGAGTGAGCCACCATCTTGTGCACATTCCGCCCCGGCGGGTCCCGGTTGGCGCCCACGTGCTCTTGCACGGCCACTTGCACGTTCCACGCGACGAGGTCGATCGGAGCGGGGTGCGCTGGCTCAGCCCCGGCTGCATCTCGCAGCCGCGCGGCCACGGTTGCAGTTTTGCCTGGCTGACTGTCGACGCGGGGCGGTTTCAGTGGACTCTCGTTTTCCTGTGAACGCGGGCCGTGGGGCGACGCCCGCGCCCGCCGAGCGCGCGGCTGGGAGCTTCCTCGTTTCCGCCCAAAACCTCGCGTCACCCTGCGCGTTCGCACAAGGCCACACCCACCGTGGTCCCGGGGGTTAGCGCGGGGTGTTTTCCTGTCCTCAGCGCCGGCATCTACCGCGGCACGTTTAAAGAAATAAACGATATTAAAGGTGCCCAGCTCTGAGCCGGAAGGCGGTTGCCCCTCCATGGCGAGCAGGAGCGCTGCGGTCCTTCACTTGCCGCGAAACGGGATGTTCGCACCGCGTATGCGAGCGGGCTATTTCGTTGCCAGTGGCGTGCGGCGCGGGTTTCAACTTTGAGATGCAATGGTATTACGCGATAGACGGGGAACGCTTTGGCCCTGTCCCTCACTCGGAATTGGAACGCCTCGTCCAGGCCGGAACCGTTCTGTCCGACTCCCTAATCTGGCGACAGGGCATGAACGAGTGGCAAACCCTCGCCGCCGTGCGTGCTGCCAACCCGGCGTGGATCGCCGAGCGCCGCCAGGCCAACCCGTCGATTGAGGAACCGTCCGCAGCCGCCCCGACCGCACTTACCCCGCCGCTGGCGTTAGAGGCCCCCGCGGCCGAGTCGGAGCCGGTGGTGGTGTATGCCGGGTTCTGGCCGCGCTGCGGGGCCTACCTGGTGGACTTTTTTCTTTGGTGGATGGTTTGGCAAATTTTCGTCGGCATCGTGGGCACCGCGTATTTCCCCGAGGCCATGGCAGTTATACGGGGCATCGAGCAGTATGGTATAGGCTACCAGTTAAAACACGAGGAGGCCTTGCTGCTGGCTCCGTTTTGGGGGGTATCGCTAATCATCGGCCTGATCTGGTCGATCGCCTACGACGCGATTTTCCTGCTCCGTTTTGGGGCCACCCCGGGCAAGCTGCTCTTAGGTTTGCGCGTCGTCCAAGCTGACGGGCGCCCGCTCGGTTTCACCCGGATTGTGCTCCGCAGTTTATCCAAGTCTCTCGTTTGCCTGACCCTGGGCATCGGTTACCTCATCGTCGCTTTCGACGAACATAAGCGCGGGCTGCACGATTTCATCTGCAACACCCGGGTGATCAAAAAACGCTAAGTGGGAGGCGGCGCTTTCCTTCGGGCCGGGCTCACAGCAAGGGTTCCAGCCAGCGCCACACCGTCTCTGCCACGATGCGGTGGCCGGCGGCGGTCGGATGAAATCCATCGGGTAGGTTGAGCTCGGGGACGCCGCCCACGCCTTCGAGAAGAAAGGGAATCAGGGTGGCTTGGTTGGCCGCGGCCAGGGCGGGGAAAATCGCGCTGAATTCGCGGGTGTAGGCCTCGCCCATGCTCGCGGGCATCGTCATGCCGGCCAGCACCAGTTTTACGTTGGGGTTTTTGGCGCGAACTTTGTCGAGCAGGACCTGGAGGTTTTGCGCCGCCAGGGCAGGGGCGAGTCCACGCAGGCCGTCGTTGCCGCCGAGTTCGAGTACGAAAATGTCGACCGGTCCGCGCAACACCCAGCCGATGCGGCGCAGTCCCCCGGCGGTGGTTTCACCGCTGAGTCCGGCGTTGACCACTCTGTAGTTCAGGCCGGCGGCGGTGAGCTTTTGCTGGATCAGTCCAGGGAAGGCCTGGCTGGCGGCGTCGTCCAGGCCGTAGCCGGCGGTCAGACTGTCGCCGAAAAACAGGATGGTTTTCGGGGCCGGTTCGGCTCGTAGGACCCCGCTGATTAGAAAGAAAAAGAAAAAGTATAGGCCCGGTTTCGTCATTTGCTTAAAAGTGGGTTGGTCGCTTTGTTCGCGCCCTTCGCATGAGTGAACCCTCCATTCTGAAAGTCGAGAATCTCACCCAGGTTTATCCGACCGCCACCGGGCCTATAACGGTGTTGCAGGCGGTGAGTTTTGCCCTCGGCGCGGGTGAGAGCCTTGCGATTGTTGGGCCCTCGGGCAGCGGCAAGACCACGTTGCTCGGGTTGTGCGCCGGGCTGGACCGGCCGTCGGCGGGCGAGGTGGTTTTGGCCGGGGTGCGGTTGGGCGGCTTGGACGAGGACGCCCGCGCCCGGGTGCGCAACCAGCAGGTCGGCTTTGTGTTTCAAAATTTTCAACTCATCCCCACGCTCACCGCGCTGGAAAACGTGCTGGTGCCGCTCGAACTGCGCGGGGTGAGTGGCGGCGAGGCGGCCGCGCGCGCGCTGCTGGCGCGGGTGGGTTTGGGGGCGCGCACCGGGCATTATCCGATCCAGCTTTCCGGGGGCGAACAGCAGCGGGTGGCTCTGGCCCGGGCTTTTATCAACACCCCGCGGATTCTGTTTTGCGACGAGCCGACTGGCAACCTCGATGGCGCCACCGCCCAGGCGATGGTCGAGTTGATTTTCGGGTTAAACCACGAGCAGGGGACGACGCTGGTGCTGGTGACCCACGACCTGGACTTGGCGAAGCGCTGCGGGCGGGTGCTGCGCCTGCGCGACGGGCGGGTGGTGGAGTAGCGGAACCGAACGGAGTTTTGGCCCACAGAACACACGGAATACACGCAAGAAATAATGATATGAAACTACTCCATCAGGATGAAACGTACCGGATTCTGGGGGCCTGCTTCGAAGTCTATAAGGACAAGGGCTGCGGTTTTTTGGAGGCGGTTTTCCAGAGGTGCCTTGAGATCGAGTTTGGATTACTCGGCGTGCCGGCGAGGTCTCAGGTTCAATTAGCGCTGAGTTACAAAGGGCGGCCGCTTAAGCAACACTACGTAGCCGACTTCATCTGTTACAATAAGGTCATTGTTGAACTGAAAGCGGTTTCCAAGATTACCGACGAGCATCGGGCGCAGATGCAGAACTATCTTCATGCAACTGGGCTACGGGTCGGTTTATTAGTGAATTTTGGGCATTATCCCAAGGTCGAGCATGAGCGGTTCATTCTCTGATTCTTCCGTGTCCTCCGTGTGTTTAGTGGTTCACCAATGACTTTCATCCTTCGTATGGCTTGGCGGGATTCACGCACGTCGCGGCGGCGGCTCGCGCTGTTCTCGTTGTCCATCGTCCTAGGCGTGGCCGCGCTCGTCGCCATCGGCTCGTTGAGCGCCAACTTGCGCCGCGCCATCGACGACCAATCCAAGGCCCTCCTCGGCGCCGACCTCGCCGTCAACGCCCGCTCCGCCTTCTCCCCCGAAGCCGAGGGTTTCCTCCAAACCCTCGGCGGAGATCAGGCCCGCGAAATCACCTTCTCCTCGATGGTGGTCTTCCCCTCCGCCGGCCACCAGACGCGCCTCGTCACCGTGCGCGCCCTGACCGGTGGGTATCCGTTTTATGGGGAGGTTAAAACCACCCCCGCCGACGCCTTTTCCCGGCTCCCCTCGGGCGACGTCGTGGTGGTCGAGGACACCCTCCTGCGCCAGTTCGGACTCAAGCCGGGCGATCCGCTCAAGCTGGGCGAAAAGACCTTCACCATCGCCGGCGGCCTCACTCAGCTCCCGGGCGACTCGGCGGCGGTGGCCACCCTGTCGCCGCGCGTGCTCGTCGGCCTGGCGGCTTTACCTGAAACGGGTCTACTCGGCCGCGGCTCGTTGGTGCGCTACCGCACGTTTTTTAAATTCCCGCGCGAGCTGGCGGTCGAGCGCCTGGTCGCCGACAACCGTGAGCGTTTTGCCCAACTGCGGCTGGGTGTGGACACGGTCGAGGAGCGGCGGCGCGAGTTGGGGCAGGCGCTGCAAAACGTGCAGGGCTTTTTGAGTCTGGTCGGCTTCGTGGCGCTGATTCTGGGTTCGATCGGGGTGGCTAGCGCGATCCACGGGTACGTGCGGCAAAAGATCACCACGGTGGCGGTGTTGCGCTGCCTGGGGGCGAGCGCCTGGCAGAGTTTCGCGGTGTACCTCGTGCAGGGGCTGGCCCTCGGCTTGTGCGGCGCGCTGCTCGGCGCGGGCCTCGGGGTGGCGGTGCAATTCGCGCTGCCCTCGCTGGCCCGCGGCCTGTTGCCCTTTGAGGTGGAGTTTTTCGTGGCCTGGGCGGCGGTCGGCCGGGGGCTGGTCGCGGGAGTGGCGGTGGGCGGCCTTTTTGCGTTGTTGCCGCTGCTGACTGTGCGGCGGGTGTCGCCGTTGGTGGCGCTGCGCTCGGCGTTCGAGGAAAAGGCCGGCCGGGGTGATCCGCTGCGCTGGCTGGTGTTTGCCGCGATCCTCGTCGCGGTGGGCGGCTTCGCGGTTTGGCAGACCCAGCGCTGGAGCTGGGGTCTGGGCTTTACCGCGGCGTTGCTAGTGAGTTTCGGCGCGTTGGCGGGTGCGGCGCGCGGGGTGGCGTGGCTGGCGCGGCGCGGGTTGCCGCGGCGTTTGCCCTACGTGTGGCGGCAGGGTGTGGCCAACCTCCACCGGCCCAACAACCGCACCGTGCTCCTGCTGCTCTCGCTCGGGCTGGGCACGTTTTTGCTGCTCACCCTCACGCTGACTCGCGCGACCTTGCTCGGGCAGATGCGCTCCACGGCGGACGGCACCCGGCCCAACCTGCTGTTTTTTGATATTCAGGATGACCAGTTCGGACCGCTGGCCGGGTTGCTCGCGCAGCAAGGCGTGCCGGTCCAGGCGAGCGCGCCGATCGTGACCATGCGGCTGCGCAGCCTGAAGGGGCGAACGGTCGAGGCGTTGCTCAAGGACGAAGCGGTGCGCATACCGGCATGGACCTTGCGGCGCGAGTACCGGTCCACGTTCCGCGGCGAATTATCTGCCACCGAGACGGTGACGGCGGGCACGTTTACTGGAAAGGTCGCGGCGGGCGCGGCGGTGATTCCGGTGTCGGTCGAGGAGGGGCTGGCCAAGGACTTACAGCTCGGGCTGGGCGATTCGTTGGAATTCGACGTGCAGGGCGTGACGGTGGCGGCGCGGGTGGCGAGTCTGCGGCGGGTGGACTGGCGGCGGATGTCGCCCAACTTTTTCTTGGTGTTTCCCGCGGGTGTGTTAGAGGACGCACCCAAGTTTTATGTGGTTGCGGCGCGGGCTGCCGATGCGGCCGAGTCGGCGCGGGTGCAGCAGGCGGTGGTGGCGGCCTTCCCCAACGTTTCGGCCCTCGACCTGGCGATGGTGGTGCGGACGGTGGACGGGATTATCGCCAAGGTTCAATTCGTGGTGCAGTTCCTCTCGCTGTTCACGGTGGCGACCGGGGTGATCGTGCTGGTCGGGGCGGTGGCCAACGGGCGGTTTCAGCGCCTGCGCGAAAGCGTGTTGTTGCGCACCTTGGGGGCGTCGGGCGCGCAGCTCGTGCAAATCCAACTGGTGGAGTACTCGGTCTTGGGGCTGCTCGGCGCGCTGGTGGGCGGCGGGCTTGCTTACGGGGCCAACGCCGCGCTGGCCGTGTGGGTGTTTAAGGCGCCGGTGATCTTGCCGGTGGCTCCGTTGTTCGGCGCGGTCGGATTGGTTACGGCGATCACGGTTGTGGCGGGTGGCTGGACCGGGAGGGGGATCAGCCGGCAGCCGCCGCTGGCGGTGCTGCGTGAGGAAACCTGAGCGCCCGGGACGGCACGCAGGCAGCGCCGGGCTTCTGGTTGTATTTAGCACGCTTGCGCAGGGGCGAAACGCCCGAGCCGGCTGGGTTCTGGTCCGGGCGTGGAATGGGCGTCCCTGCCCCTACGTTCGCGGTCCTGACGTCGCACGGGCCTCTCGACCGTGGGGAGCTCATATGGATCCATCCGCTGGTATGCGTATGGTTTTGCGGGTCGCGGTGATGCCGTTGATCCGTTGTATAACGCCTATCTACAGAGTTAGAATTATGGGTAGAATTTGATTGTTTGCTTGCCCGCTGAGGGGGCAGGGGGGCGTAGTGTTTATTCTATTTAGTCGGCCCTGAAAAAAGCACCTTACGACATCACCGCCAAAACCTGATCCCGGGATGCCGGGACGAACAACGAACGCAGGCAGTGGAGTAAACGGCACAAAAAGAAGCTGAGGAGCATCTGGACGTTCATGGCAGCGGCACTGAGCAGGGCATTGATGGCATTGCCCTGGGTGCCTTTGATGCGATTGAGCTCCAATCGGTGTTCGGCCTTGAGGTGGATGCGCAGTTTTCGGGTGCACCCCCGTGCCCGCTTGATCTGTCGGGCATGGGCGTAGCGGCCCTGCGCCGATGAGTAAACGCCTGCCTACCCGCTCGTAACTTTGTTTAAAACTGAGCCCTTGTTTACGGGCCGTTTTCACCAAGCACTCGCGCGCCGGGTAATAGCGGCGGAGTCCTTCGGAAGCCTCACCGCTTTTGTCTGTACCGTGGTGTCCACATTCACCGCTCAATCTGCGCGGGCGTGATCTCCTTCATCTTTAGGCCGGTATCAAGGGTCGCCTTGAGCATCGCCTCCGCCCCGGCTTCACCGAGTCGCTTGCGCCACCGTGACATACTCGAGTGATGGATCGGCAGCTCGTGCTCAAAAAACTGCTAAGCGATGCCGCTGAGGTGTAGATTATGGATACACCCGAAGGGCGTTTCCGTGCGCAGTTCGACTCGGAGCTGCCGGTGAGCTCCTAGGGGGCACTGGTGTTTTTCACGCACTACTTGTGTGCGACAGTAGGTTTCGAGGCACTGGTTGCGGACACGCCGCTTTGTTACAGCAGCAACCGAGCACACCGCCCCCGCGAGGTGCTCGGAACCCTGCTTTGGGAATGCGCTCAGGACACTATCACTACGCTCACCTCGCGGCCCTGCGCCGCGAAGACATTGCCCCGAGCCTGCGCGGACTAACGTCGATCGTAAGCTAGGATTTTGTGCGCCGGGCGCTGGCTCGCATCGGTGCCGAGCAGGGGCAGGACTGGTTGCGGCGTCACCTCGACCAAACCCGTCATGGATATTTTTGGATAACCAGTGGATCCTCGACATCGATGTCACCATCAAGCCCATCTATGGACGACAAGAAGGTGCGAGCATCGGCCATAACCTGCAAAAGCCCGGACGCCCCAGCCACGCCTATCACAACTACTGGATCGCCACCTTGCGCCTGTGTCTGGACGTGGAGGTGCACCGCGGCGATCAATCCTCCGCCGGACATGGTTTTGCGGGGCTCTGGGCGCTGATCGAACGACTGCCAGCCGAGCGCCGGCCCCATCTTTTGAGCGGTGACTGTGCCTATGGTCAGGAGGCGCTTCTCAGTGAAGCTGAAGCGCGTAAACTCTACTATCTGTTCAGATTGCGCCGTACCGCCAAGGCCCGCGAGCTGGTGGCCGCGCTTGAACGCACCACCACCACCGCTTGGACCGAGGCCGGACTAGGCTGGCAGGGCTGCGAAAACTGCCTGCGCCTGCAACGCTGGAACCGGGCCCGCCGTGTGGTGGTCTTGCGCCGTCGCTTCAATGACCAATGCCATCCCCGGGCTCGCCGTTGCCTCGTGCGCGAGCAAGCCGACCACGCTTTGCTGCTGAACATCCCCGACGCGGCCGCCTGCGAGCCGATCATCTACGAACATCAGATTCTCGTTACGAGCCTGCCCTACGAGATCCTTACCCTTGCCACCCTGTATCGGGAAAGTGGAGTTGCGGAAACCCTTCGACGAGCTCAAGAACCAGTGGAGCTGGTCGGGGTTTATCAACCAGCAGCTCAACTCCTGTCGGCACGCCGCGCGTTTGGCCGCGTTGGTTTACATCTGGTGGACGCTCTATCACCGCCTGCTTCAACCCGATCAGCACCACGAGGCGGTGAGCACAGGCCCCGCCTGCTCTGCGGCGCGACCCGGCAGAACGAACACTCCGGTCAGCGCCGCCTGGACGTGCGCTTGAGCCATGCCGAGGCACCTCGCCTGAGTGAACTCATCACAAAGCTGGCCAGATGGTTACATGGTATCCTTCATAATGCGCAGCAATGGAGTGTCGCCCCGCGCTGGCGGCAAATCGTCGCGAGGATTTTACAGGAAAACTTCCCTGTACTCGGCCCTGAACCGCCTTTGGCCACCGCCCCAAGCTGATCGCGCTTCCGTTCAGCCTGCCGCAACACCCTCCAACCTCATCAATCCGACGGACAACGCCCGCGGGCCTCACTTTCTATCGCCGGATATAGGTTCACGATTTGATGGATCCTGCTCTCCACGCCGAACGTTTGCAGCGGGTTTGTTTTACCCCGGGCGGCGCGGGCGTGACGTGATTCGGCTGCTAGCCTAAATGCGGGGCGAGGGGCCTCGCATTTAGGCTGTTCTGAGGAGACGGCGGGCCTCGTCGTAGCTCAGGCGCAGCGCGGCGCGGTCGCTCTCACGGTAGCGTTCGGGCAGGAAGCGCCGGTCGGAGCAGGCCAGCACCGCAGCCATTTCTTGCAACTGAAGTAGGTTTTCGTCGAGCGGGTCGATGAAGGCGTCCACTGCATTTTGCAGGTCGTCCAGGGCCAGTTGGTCGTCGCGACCGGCCAGCACCGCGCGTTCGCGGGCCCGCACCAGTACGGCTTCGACATCGCTGCCTGTCAGGGGCCGACTGCCCAGTTTTTCACGCACGTAGGCGAGAAGCGGTTCGCCCAGGGGCAGGATCTGACTGCGGGCGACCACGGTGAAAAGCTCCACCACTTCGTCGGCATTTTGGGCGGGGAAGAGGGGCACGCACAGGCCGAAACGTCCTTGGCGTTTCAGGTCGATCGCCATCAGGTCGGGGCGCGAAGTCATGGCGATCCATAGCTCGCGTCCGCGCAACGAGGAGTCGCCGAGGTGGGCGGCGAAGGCGGCGAACACCCGGCTGGAGACGCCGCTGTCACCGTCAGCGCTGCGATTGCCGAAAACCGCGTCGGCTTCATCCACCACCACGATCACCGGGCCGAGGGCGCGGATGGTGAGGAGGATGCGGGCTTGCTGGCGCTCGGTTTCGCCGACCCATTTGGAGCGAAACTGGCCGAGTTCGAGCACGGGGAGGCCGCATTCGCTGGCGAAGCAGTCGATGAGGTAGGACTTGCCCACCCCGATGCGGCCGGGGACGAGCACCCCGCGTTCGATCACACTGGTTTTGCCCTCGCGGATGAGCCAGGCGAGCTCGCGTAGGCGGGCTTTGGCGGCGGCGTGGGTGGCGATGTCGTCAAGCGAACGACCGGCCTTGGGGTCTTTGAACCGGACCAATTCGCCGCAGTAATCCTCGATGAGGCGGCGTTTGCCGGTGCTGACGTAGGCCGGGTTGATGCGCTGATTGTTGCGCAGGGCGGTGGCGAGCAGTTGTTCAATGCGCAGGAGCGGCAGGCCTGAGGTACGACGCGCCAGCTCATCGGTGGACAAATCGCTTTGCGCGGCGAGCGTGGCGGTGTCGGTGAGGCGGTCGAGCCAGCCGGAGGCGATGAAGGCGGTTCGTTCCTCCAGGGTGGGCAGGTCGATGCGCACGCGGGCGACGTGGGGGTTTTGCAGCAGGTCGGCGTGGAGTTCGGACAGGGTTTCGGTGGCGAGGATTATCCCGACGTCGCCATGGTGGAGTTCGGGCGAGGCCGCCCAGGATAACAAGGTGACCAACGTCACTCGTTCGTCCTGGGAGGTTTGGTTTTCCTCCGAGGCTGGGACCAGCTTCTCGGCGAAGTGGACGATCAAAGTGAGGCCGCGAGCATCATCTTTTTCCTCGGTCATACGCAGGAAAAAGCGGCGGAGCACGGGGAGTAGTTGCACAAAGACGCGTGGCGGGCCGTCGCGGTGGAAGGTCGTGCCCTCGACCTCGTCGTAGATTTTGAGCCACTCGAAGAACCGCGTCTGCATGGCGGGTGTGGCGAAGGTGAGGCCGGCTCCGAGGTCGTAGTGGAGGAGTTGGGCGCGGTGAGGGAACAGGCGTTGCGACAAGTAGGGGCCCAGGGCGGCGTAGTCGGGGGTGGGCGCGGCGGCGACGGGGAATAGGTCGTGAATGTTACCGTGAAGAAGGAAGAGACTGTGCGCACCGCTGTTCCATTGGCGGGCGAGTTCGGTGGCCCAGACGGGCAGGGGGGCGCGGCTAACAGTGGGGGCTGCAGTCATAAAAAAGGGGCGGCGTGAGTGGGGTCAGCGGGCGAGGGGCGGTTCGGCTTGTCGGCCGCGTTGCGGGGCTGGCGCGGTCACGAGAGCACCGGCGGGCAGGGCGGGGAGTTGGCCGGTGAGGTCTTTGAATTCGGACAATTCGGAGAGCCAGCGGTTGGTCTCGGCAAGGTGCTCGATGCTGAGGTCGATGCGCGCGCCGAGGGCTTCAGCGTTTTTATGGGAAATGGCGTCGGCGCGGATCAACTTGGCCTGTTCGACCAGCCGTTCCTGTTCGGAGCTGGCGAGTTCGAGGTTGGCCCGGGCCTGGGCGACGCGGGTGATGCGCTGATGCAGGGCGTCGAGCCGTTCGCGGCGGGAAACCAGGAGCTTGCGGCGGGTTTCGAGTGCGGGGTCGTCAGCGGGAGCGGTTGCAAGCGCGGCTTCCAGAGTGGTGATTTCGCGGGCGGCGGACGCTTCGGCCTGAGGGAGTTGCTCGCGGCGCTCGGTCTCTAGGTAAACTTCGAGTGACTGCTCGATGGTGAGCAGTCGCAGGTAAGTCCAGAGCAGCTCGTCGAGCCGGCGCAGGCGGCTGTCGAGCGAGAGGGCGAGCTCGCCGGTCGCGTTTTCGGCGGAGGCGGCGGTGATGTCGCGGCAAACCTCGGCCAAGGCCTGGTGGCGGTGGAGTCGCTCAGCCGACAGCGCGGAGAGCAGTTGATGGCGTTGGGCCTCGAATGAGGCCGAGCGGGCGGAGGTCTCGGCTTGTTCGACGGCGAGGCGACCGGCATCCACCTGGCGACGAAAGCGCGAAGTGTCGGGAAGGTAAACCAGGCCGAGCGCGTAGAGTACACCGCCGACCAGTAGCCCGAGGGGTTCTCCGCTGGCAAAGCCGAGGCCGAGGGTGAGCAGCGCGAGGTAGAGGTGGCCGCGGCTTTTCCAGAAAAGCCGGTGATAGCTGGGCAGGGTCTCAGTCAAGGGGCTCGGGGGGTAGCGAAACGGGTGGGGGTGGGATGACGGGCGAGGTTTACTCGACGGTGAACCACTGGACCTCGACACGACGGTTTTTCTCGGCGTCGGAGCTGGAGGGCTCTTCCCAGCCGCGTCCGATGGTCTCGAGGCGGGCGGGCGTGACGTTGAGTTTCTCGATCAGCACGCGGCGGATTTCGTTGGCGCGTTGCTTGGAGAGTTCCATCGCCTTTAGCGCCATCTGGCGGACAAACGTCTCGCCGCCTTGTTGGCGGAATTTATCGACCAGGGCGTTGTCGACATGGCCGCGCAACAGGATGATCGAGCCGGGACTGACTTGGAGGAGGCGACGGATGGAGTCGAGGTTGGCCAAGTTCTCGATGTTGCCCATTTGCAGCGAAGCGGAGTTGGGTTCGAAGAGGAAGCGAACGTCTTTTGTGAGCAACGGATCGCCTTCAAGCGCACCTGCGGCAGAGCTACGAATGGGGGCGATGGCGATTTGCTGGCCGGCGAAAGCACCGGCGGCTTTGAGCGTTTCGAGGTGGGTAACGTCCCGGTAACGCTCAGCGTCGGTGGGCTGATCGATCAGCGAGCCATAGGCGAGGAGGGCGGAGGAGAAGATGCCGCTGAAGCTGCCGGCCGAGTCGATCGAGCCGGAGAAGAAGGCGAGGTTCTCGGGCAGGTTAGACAGGTGGACCTTGGCGAGTTCGTCACGGGCTTGATCGCGGGACCATTTGAAGGCGCGGGCGATGGTGTCGAGCTGGGCGGCGGGCTGGTCGCGGACGAGGCGATTACCTTCCAGCGTGCCGTCGACCAGCCCGGCCACGATCTTGGGGTTGGCTTGGGCGAACGCCTTGTTGAGGATGAGGATGTCGGCGACGATCAGGAGATTCTTGTTGGTGGTGAGGAGCGTGGCGGCACCGGCGCTGGCCTCGACCACCTCGGTGGTTTTGGGGGCCCAGGTGACGCAGCCGGCGAGCAGTTTACCGCCCGTCTTCAGGTCCTTGAGGAAGAGGTCGCCGGCGGTGAAAGCGTCGGCGGCGAAGAGCAGGTTGATCTTGTCGGCCGCCGGGCGGTCGGTGGAGGACTTGAGCATGTTGACCTCAATGCCGGCTTCCTGGGTGAGGTAGCGGATAAAAAAATCGGCTTCGGTAAACTGGGCGGTGACGACGGTGCGGCCCTTGAGGTCGTTGATGCGGCGGATTTCTTTGCGCACGACCAAGCCGTCGGCACCGCGGGAGAAGCCGATCTGAACCGGGGTGGTGACGGCGAAGTTGCGGCAATGGGCGGTGATGACATCGACGGTGGTGGCGGAGGCGGCGATGCGGCCGGTGTTGAGCGCGGGCCAGCTCTCTTCCTCGCTGAGTTTGATGCGAACCTTGAAGCCGTGCTTTTTAAAGAAGTAGGAGTTTTCAGAGGGCTCGAGGCCGCCATTGGCGACGATGAGACCGGAGTAGCCCGCGTATTCGCTCAGTTCGATATCGATGGTGTTGTCCTTGGCCAAGTAGGCGGCGGGCGGCGGCAAGATCGGGCAGACGGTGAGCGCGGCGACAAACGAAGCCTCGTCGAGGCTGGTGGTGGCGGCCGATGCGGTGTCAGCGGCGGCGGGGCGGGTTGCGGCGGCGGGGACAACGGGGCTGAGTTTATCCCACCATTTAAAGGCGCCCAAACCGGCGATACCGAGGATGAGGAGCGTGAGGACGAGTTTGCCGCGAGGTGTCATGGTTGGGAAAAGCTGGAGGACGGGAGGGCTGGAACGGTGAAAGAAACGGAGACGGGAGGGACGGACGGGGCGGGCCCAAAATAATCTATTGGGTTACTATGGGCCCGAGCGGAGGTTAGCTTTCGGAGATTTTCTGTCGGGCGGGGGAGGCGGCGGATTGTGGCGCGGCGGCCTGCGGTTGGGCCAGGTTCATCTTCTGCTGGTACTCTTTAAACAGCATCGCGCCGCGTGCGCGCTTGGTCTCCTGCTGACGCTGGATCGAGGACCCCATTTCCTTGGCGAGGTCGAGGGTGGCACGCATTTGGCCTTCGCCACCGGCGGCGGCTTGACGGAGTTGCTGCATGGACTGCCCCATCTCGTCGCCCATCATGCCCTGAAGTTCGCCGATGGATCCCTTCATGAGACCAGCGAGGCTTTCGAGGGACCGGCCGACGGCGACCTTGGCTTTGACCGATTCGAATTCGCGCTGGAATTTCTGAATCTCGCGAAGGCTGGAGGCGATGATCTGGGTGTTTTGCTGGTAAAGTTCCTCGAGGCTTTGGAGCTGGGCCTGATTATCGGCAAGATCTTGATCGAGGGTGGCGAGCTCCTCGGCGTAGTGGACGCCGTTGGCCTCGTCGTTGGACGCGGCAGCGACCTGGAGCATCCCCTGCGTTTCCTGCCGTTGGCGTTCCTGGCGCTTGATCTGATCTTTGAGCAAGGCGAGCTGGCCGGCGAGCTGGCCGTTGGCGTAGTGGGCTTTGTCGGCTTTGGCCTTGGCATCGCGGATGCCGCGTTCGACCACGGCTTGGTTGATGGCGTCGGTTTCGGTGGCTTTTTCGGCGGCGAGACCGAGCCAGATGAAGAGGCGGGAGAGAGCGCGGAACATGATGGATTAGGCGAGGTGAGGGTGGTGGTGGACGGCTTTTGGTTGACCGCAACGTTACTGAGCTTCGACGAGAATCGGGTTTTCGAGGATAAAATCGAGCTGGCTTTGCAGCTGTTTTTCATCAGCGGCACCGATGACAGTGGCCCCGGCTTTTTGTAACGAGGCGAATACTTTGGGGGGAATATCCAAGGCGAGCATGTGGACGAAAATCGCCTGGTCCTGGCCTTGGGTTTGTTTCTGGAGGGCGGTGAGCGCATTCAAAGGAGTGATGCCGACCGTGTTTTCGCCATCGGTCAAAACCAGCAGGTGTTTGCTGGCGGCTGGGGAGGTGAGCAGGGTGCGCCCGGCTGCCTCGATGGCGTCGCCGAGCGGGGTGGAGCTGTCGGGGGTGGGTAGTGCGGCGAGCCAGCCGCGCGTGGCCTTAACGTCGAGAGGCCGCAGGGCGAGGGCTTCGCGGGGGTGGTCAACCTAGTCTGCGCGATCTTGCAGTACAGTGCCCGCACCCACGACGTCCCGCTGGACCGGCTCTCGTTCAAGGGCACCCTGGCCGCGCTGCGACATTGGGCTCCTCTGCTCATGAAAGCCTCCCCGCGCCGTCAGCGCCGTCCCAAGGTTTACCAACTCCTCACCAATCCCCGCCGACAGATGGTCGTCTCCGCTTCCCGCGACCTCAAAAAGTGACGACAACACCCCTTAATTTAGTGCCATTTCGGCCCGACCCCTGCTATGGGGAATCCAGTCAAGGCGTAAGAGCTAAATTTTAAAAATTTCCAGTTTGGTGGGTGTTAGTGGGGCTGGTTGAGCCTTCTCGAGTAGTTTACTTGCGGGGCGTGGGGCGGCAATAGCCCTCCCGCTATAAAACGGGTTGGCGGTGAAGTCGGCCGGTGTCTGTGTTTAGTTTGGTTAACGTTTCCTCTCCAATAGCGTTCCGGATCCCTCCGGTGCTCAACCTGCTATCCGCGCATGTATTGGTCCGCAGACCAAGCAGCGCACTATGATGTATTCGAAAAAGGGGAGAGGAACGACGGGCTCCCAATCTTTGAGAGCGGGCATCAAAAGCCCAGGGGTCGTAACGGGAGCCCGGCCGTTCCTAAGTGTTAATCGCTGAATTGGTTTATATCATCGTTGTATCAATGTTACTGTGCTCACAGCGAAAGTGTATTCATAGAGCCGCGGCGGCTTGCGCGTCGGGGTTGAGACTGCGCAAAACCGCAGCCGAGGGCCAACTCATCTGTAGCCCCAGGTCGGCCGGGTTAACGCGTCCGGTGCGTATACGCCACCAATCAATGGCGAACAGGCGTGCGAGGGCGACGATGAGTTTACGCCGCCGCGCCGACTGCCCGCGCAACTTGCAGTCCCGCAAGATGGGTAGCAGCCGTTTTATCGGTTTATAGTCAGGCTGGAACTGTAACAAACGCCACACCGCCTCGACGAGCAGGTGCCTTACCCGAGGGTTGCCGTGTTTGCTGATACTGCCTTGCTTGTGGCCTTCGCCCGATGAGTTTTCACTCGGAATAAGCCCGGTATAACCCGCCACCTGCCGACGGTTTTTGAAGCGGTTCCAATCCCCGACTTCGCGATCGATCACCTCTGCGGTCAACGCCCCCATGCCGGTGGGAAGTTTTTCCGGACGTGCCGCCTCGATGAGCTTTCCCAGCGCGCCGATCTGCTCGTCGAACACCAGCAGGACGGCCTGCAAACGGCCCAGCAGTTCGTAGAGCGGTGCGGGCAACTCGTCTGCCAGGCGCTTAAAAGCACGCGGACGCCACCACTGATCCGGCAAGTCGAAGCCATAGTAGCGGGCGTTGCTCAGGCCTTGGTTGCTCACGCGCCCGCGATCGCTCACGAGGTTGCCGCGTTGGCGGGTTTGCGAACGCAACTGCTCCTCTTGCTCGCAGGGTACGCGGATCACCGCCAACGCCTCCGTATTGCCGCAAATGTAACGGTCCAGCATGCCGCACAAGGCGAGGGCGTCGCGCTGGTCGGTTTTCTGTTTCTTGCCGTACTCATCCCAGTTGCGCGGCCGCACGACCAGATTGCGAACGCCCAAGGCGACGAGCTTACGATGCAGCACGTAGCCAAACGCACCGGCCTCGTAGCAACTATGCACTTCCTGCGCGTCATCGAGATGCTCCTTCACCCACTCGACAAAGGCACTGGGTGTGAAGCGCTGAGCCGGGCGGGGCGATGCCCCGTCGAACTGGGCCACCACCGTGTATTGGGCCCAATGCACGTCGATCCCCAGCTTCAGTCGCTGCGGTTTTACGCCGGTGGTTTTATCGCCTTGCGGGGCATGTTCGGGGGTGCTGTTCTCCTTCGCGTTAGTCATCATCATCGGTGGTCAGGTTGTGCGCTCCTCGCCCTCCTGACCACCCAATGTCATCTTTTGCATTTTTCTTCGGTATTACTCATGTGCGCCAAGTAGGCAGCTTTGAGCAGCTAACGAAAGAAGCCTTTCAGGGTAAACGAAACGTGTCCGGGTTTTGGCGTGCGTCCCAAAACCGGCTAATTTCGACCACGCCGTTAACCGCCTCAACCTCGTAATAAATCACGACCCACGGCTTATGCGCGAGACGACGAACGCCGGGGCGCTCGCGCACGGGCGAGCCAAGGTGAGGCAAAGGGCCAAGCATCAGCGCTCGATCAACCAGTTTGTTTCCCAGCCGTTCCGCCGCCGCAGGGT
>JBILBW010000079.1:0-12842 GCA_044353465.1 Rariglobus sp.
AGGTGGCCTGGAAGCCGGACATTTGCCGGCACACCTTTATCAGCTGCCGCCTGCAGATCGTGAAAAACGACGCGGCCGTGGCCCGCGAGGCCGGTACTAGCGAGACAATCATCTACCGCCACTACCACCAGCTCGTGATGCCTGCCCAGGCCAAAGCATGGGCAGGCTTGCGCCCAGGGAAAAAGTAAGTACGCACAGAGCATGGAAAAAATAAGGGCATGGATTTCGAGTGTGCTCATTGCCGTCGGTGTTATTTACTGGCTCGGCCTAATTGGTCTCATTGTTGCGACTTCGCCTAGTGGCGGCGGACAAGCAAGTGGCGCAGCTCAATTTGACGGCGGAAGCCTTAATATACCAGGAGGCCGCTGGTTTATTCATGCAGCATGCGCGATTTTAATTCTAGTTGTTGCCGCCTGGATAAAGCCCAAAAAAATAAACGTGTGAGGACTTAGCCTATTGATTTAGGCGCGGTTTCTTCGGCGTGCTTCCCGGTTAGGCTTAAGCGTCTATTTTTAGGGGCTTTATTCTACGCGCAAATGTGGCGAAGTAATACGTAAATGAAGATACTCATAGCCGACGATGATGAGCGGATACACGAGGTGTACCGCTGCATTTTCCATAAATCAGAACCAATGGTGATGGCACCGCAACTCCTTCGCTTCATTCCCAGTCTTGTTGATTTCCCTTACCACAAAGCGACGGCCCATAATCTCACCCTCGTCACGCAGGGCGAGCAGGCGATTGTCGCCATCGACGAAGCGATGGCTGCGGGTTGTCCGTTCGATATCGCTATTCTCGATGTTCGGATGCCCCCAGGTATATCGGGGGTAGCTGTGGCTAAGGTGCTCCGCGCCAATCATCCCGACGTTATGATCGTCATATGCACGGCATTTGCGGACTTTACTTGGACTGACTTGCTCGAATTGTTTCCGCGCGGCGTCAGCTTGATTCGAAAGCCGTTTGATTACATCGAGTTTATCATGCTTCTAACCTCGTTGGAGGAAAAAATTGAGTTAGTAAGAGAAAACCGAAACTTGCGGAAGCAGATGCGAAACAATGGATAATGGAATAAGTGACCTAACCAAGGAGCAGGAAGACATAGTTGAAGCCTACGTTGACTTTCAACGTAAACTGTTGGGTTTGCTGGAATCGAATCGGGAGATTTTCAAGATGTATGGCGAGGCCCGAAGTGAAATCCAAAAACTACATGCGGAGATAACAAACTCTGCGGACATTGCCGACGGACTCGCCAAGCAGATGGAGATGATTGTTTACCGATCACGCAAGGAGACCGGACTAAATGAGTTTTAGGCGATTTTAGCATGGCCTTGCGTCGTGCCGCCACTTTCCACGCTGAGCTGTTTGACCTTTTCCATTTTCGCCAGCTGATCGGGAGTTGGGCCGATATTGTTGCCAAAGCGTTTAGTGACAGCGGCATCGGCGCGCAGAGCGGCACGCTCCACCAATACCGTGGCAATACCCTCAATCACCCCGGCCAAATTCTTGTCCGTTTCAACCTCGCGCGCGATGACGCCAATAAAGGCATTCATCTCGGCAGTTAAATCCAGCGTACTAAGATCAGCACCCTCGACATGGCGAATGACCACGTGGGCCGGATCGCCCTTGCAGCGGACCACCTCGTCGCGCAGGTGCGCACAGATTAGGGCATAACGCTCGCCCTCATCCTCGGCCAATTTGGCCGTAAGCAACATGAGCGCCTGCGGAGAGCAGCGCTGGTTTGCCAGTAGTTCGCTGACTACGTTGACAGAAAACTCACAGCGGCGAGCAAGCTCACGCTGCGAAAAACCACGCCTCTCAAGGAGGCGGCCAATCAATAAGGGGAGATGCCAAGGTTGTTCCACGTAGAACAAAATGTGACAGTGAACTAAAAAAGCCAACAATTTTCTTGCTAGGCGGGAAATAACCCCACACTGTCATAAATAACATGACAAGCATGGCAAAAAACCTAGCCCAGGCGACCCGCCTTTGGGTCGATGTAGCACCCGGCGAAGCCGCCTTCTTTAAGCGTAAAATTGAACAGGCAGCACAGGAATGGAAGGCGATGGAAGCCGCAGACGAGGAGCCGGTGGCGGTGAACTTCGCCACGGCCAAGGCCAAGGAGGAGACCAAATGAGCGCTCCTAAACACGCGGCGCTTTTCCGCGACTCGCTCGGCGGGCTCACGATCCGGCACTTTCCGAGCACGGAGGATGCGCAAAAGCACAATGCCGGCCGCGAGCTGGCGCCGCTCGCCGGTTATTTGGTGGCGGGGGTGCCGATGCCGAGCGCGCAGCAGGTCGCTGAAATCAGCGGCCGGGGCGACACCAAGATACGCTCGTCGGAATTCGCTCACCGCCTGGGCATCCACAGCCAGCGCATCCGCGACTTGCACGAGCGCTGCCCACTGCCCGGAGCAATCGAGCACGGCCCCCGCACGCTAATGATACCGCTGCGCCACCTACGACTGGCCCACAGCTACGGACTGCGCGGCCTCGAGCGCCTCATTCGCACCGGCCTAGCGACCTGACCCTTTCCCGACCGAAACCAAAACAACAACTCAACGCACATCTAGCCATGAGCACACAGAAAACACCGCAGCGCATCATCGAGGTCAACGGCAACAGCTTCTTGATCGGAGCCAGCCTCACCGACGCCGAAGTCGTCACGCTTCTAAAGGTATTAGGCAGCCTGACTGCACTTGAAACCAGCTACCTAGGAAGCCGGTACGCCAACCGCTTAACGCACCACTGCAAAGACCCCATCGAGGTGTCGCTCACGGTGAGCAGCCGCCCGATCCTGACCTACGCCGAATACGAGGAGCAGCTCGCCGATAAAAAAGAGGAGGTGGCCGCATGAGCGCCTACCCCGCCTACCGCCGCGCCAACAGCTATCAGCCGCGCGCTTCGGCATTTAACCACCCGGAAGCGACGCATCGCAATGGGCAGCGTATCGACCGGAGCCAGCCCGCCCGCGAGGTTTCGCAGGATGAGAGCTTTGCCCGCGCCACCAAGCCTGCACCGGCTGCTAAAAAAGCGGTGACCAACGACAACCCGAAGCTGTGGGTGTCGCTCAACACCATACGCGACCCGAACACGGCCACCGGTAACACCACCCGCGCGATGGTGCTGCCACAGGGAATCATCGTGAACACCCGCACGCGCGGACCGGCCGGTATGTGCGAGGCGTTGGTGTTCATTCCCGGCGCCAGCCTTTCCGACTTTTTAGCACCCACCACCTAACCCACCACGCCATGCCGAACGCCTGCTCCACTTGCCAGCACTACAACCCGACCACCGCCTCGATTCGCAACGAGGCGGTGGGCGAATGCCGCGCCCGCCCGCCGATGAGTAACTACTCATTCACCAAGGTGCGCGCGGTGGACTGGTGCAGCGAGTGGAGGCCAGCGCCAAGAATACCTAAGACGGCAGGAGAATTATTTCCGTTGGACACTCAGACGGCCTCCGGTGCGGCGCTCCCGCCGACCGCAAGGCTAGTTGCGGAAGGCAGCAGCGCGGGTACCCGCCCGCGTCGCAGCACCACTGCGCCCGCAGTAACCGCGAACGCTCCGGCCGTGCCGGAGGCCATCTGAGTGGCTGATAACGACACTGACCCAATGACCAACAACGAAGCGCACCACATTGTAAGTGATCACGTTAAATTTAGAACGGGGCAAGCTCCCTACCAGATGGATCCTGAGGGCGATGAGTGGAAGCCAACCCGCCCAAGGTACACGATGGAGGAAACAACGGCAGCAATTAAAAAACTGCTCGAAATCGCTGGGCCTTGTTGCGCGCCATGAAAGCCGCGACCACCCGCACACCCGACTGGACGGATTGCCTGACTGGCCTGACCGGCCTACGGCTGGCAATTTACGACACGCTCCTGACGACCGGCGCGCTGTACGTGCCGCAGGTGGCCGCGCATTTGAACCCAAGCCAGCGCGCACTCGACCAGATCGAGGGCGCGCTCAAGTGGCTGGCCGAACACCGCTTCGTGGGGACCAAGGACTCCTGCTGGCATGCGCACACACCGGCGCAGGCCCGCGAGGTTTATGAAACCTACGGCCCGGCGATCATCGGCCAGCCCAAAACTTACGCCACCCCCGCACGCTCGACCGGCGCCAAGGACGCCGGTGACCGTCGCAACCAGGGCGCACTCACGGCCCACGCCAGCGGGGGTGGCGTTTCCTCCTTTTCACCTAGCAACCCTGCGCAGCCGGCCACCCCCGAGCGCAAGGTGCACCACCAAAGCAGCCTGCTGGCCTTCGATTTCGCATGAGCTACATACCACCCAAAGCCACGCCACAAGACAAAGAGCCGCGGCTTTTTGGCATGGATATACAAGCCATCATCGCGCTGCGAGCCATGTATCAAGTGCTTGGCGGCCAAATGCCGATCACTGCCGAGAAAGTACACGATCTAGCGCGCAGGTGGGTCGGAGGGCGGACGCCGCAACCAAGCGTTATTGAAGCGCTCCGTGAACCCCAGACCCCGCTCGAAATCCCCCTTTCCAACCACCCATGAAAACCCAAATAATGACTGACCTAGAAACCCTAGGCAACAAACCCGGCTCGGTGATCGTCGCCCTTGGCGCGGTTAAGTTTAACCTAGATGGGGTTTATGAAACATTTTATGAGCGGGTCGATGCACAGAGCTGCGTTGCACTTGGACTCCAGATCGACGTTTCGACGGTGATGTGGTGGATGAAGCAAAGCGACGCCGCCCGCCAAGAAATCACCAAGGCCGGAAGCGCTTTGCCGGGAGTACTGGTGCGGTTCACCCAATGGGTCGGACTCGCCGAGGCCGAGATGTGGGGCAACGGGGCAAGCTTCGACAACGTGCTACTCGCCGATGCCTACGAGCGGGCCATGCTGCCGCGCCCGTGGAAATATTTTAATGATCGGTGCTATCGCACGATGAAAGCCATGCGGCCTGACGTGCCGATGCAGCGCACCGGAACAGCCCACAATGCCCTCGATGATGCCCGGTCACAGGCCGAGCACCTGATCACCATTTTAAAAACAAAAGCACCATGAACATCCGCATCTTTACCGGCTACCTGACCAAGGCGGCCGAGGAAGCCTACACCCCGGCGACACCGACGAGCCCGCCCGCCCGCAAGCTCATCTTCGACGTCATCATCAAGGACACCGCTGGCCACACGTTCCCCGAGCCGTGCGTGATCGAGAGCGACGCACTCATCGTGGCGATGACGCCCCTGCTCACCGCGGGCAAGCCGGTGATCATCGAGGGCGAACAGACCGCCACCGCCTGGTATGAAAAGGGCGTGCTCAAGGGCTACCGGCGCCGGGTGCTGGTGCGCCGCTGCGAGGTGCCCAACCGGAGCAAGACCGAAGCCACCGATGACCAGGAGGAGGCCGCATGAAATACCACCCGCTACGCGACGGGCTGATCACAAGCCGGACGCTCAACACGGTCAATGACCGTGCGGAGTGCCTGTTTGTGCGCCTGTTGCTCCTAGCGGACGACTACGGGACCTATTACGCCGACGCTGACCTCGTGAGAAACTACGCGTGGCCGCTTAAATCCTACCGCACCGCCGATGTGGAACGTGCGCTCGATGACCTCGAGCGCGCCAGCCTCATCGTTCGGTTCACGGGCGAGGATGGAAGCCGCTACCTGGAGATTTCAAAATACGACTGCCCGCTGAAGCACAAGACCCGCCGCTTTCCCAAGCGTCCGGCCCCCGGTTCGCCCGCGCTCGAATTGGCACTGGTCGATTTTGACCACATAAATCGCCAGCCCCTTCTTCTGAAAGAGAAAGAGAAAGAGAAAGAGAAAGAGAAAAACAATACACCCCCTAACCCCCAAAGTCTCGACGACTTGCCGGCCAACTGGTCGGAGGCTTTGAAGCAGGCCTGGGCAGACTGGGCCCAGCACCGCAAGGAACTGAAAAAGCCGATCACCCCACTGGCCCGCAGGCAGCAGATCGCCACGATTGCCGGATGGAGCGAGGAACGCGCCATTGCCAACATTCGCCACGCAATCAGCTCGGGATGGACCGGCATCTACGACCGGCAACAGCACAACGGCCAACGCGGCCGCAGCGCCCCCGCAGCCGTGGAAGAAAGGTTCGCCCGTGCATTCTGAGCCCGCAGCGATGGGAGACTTGGCCACGATGCTGGTCGCGCAGTGGCAGGCGGCCGGGCTGTTGCCCGCCAATTTTGAGCGCAGCCCGGCGGCCGAGGTCGACACGGCAGCGCTGGTGAGGCGCAGCCAGCGAGCAGACCGGGCGCGCCGGTGGCATGCGGAATGCCCGAGGCTTTACCGCGCCAGCCGCTGGGACCACCCGAGGCTGGCCCCGTTTGCCGAACAGATCGCCCAGGTGCGCGATTGGAAAGCGGGCGATCGCGGGCTGTTGATCACCGGCCCGACCGGCCGGGGCAAGAGCCGCGCGCTGTGGGCGCTGCTGCGCCGCCTCATGGCCCACGAGGGGCACGAGGTGCGAGTATGGCGGTCGTCGGACTTTTTCAGGTTGATGCAGGAGCAGATCAACTACGGCCGCGACGAAAGCCGGGCCTGGTTGAAGGCGGTGGCGCGCATCCCGATCATCGCGCTGGACGATTGGGGGCAGGAAGCGATCACGAGCGCCCGCGCCGACTGGTGCCAGGCGACGTTCTTTGACTTGCTGGACCAGCGCCTCGGAGAGGGGCGGCCATTGATCGTGACGACCAACCTCACGGCCCGGCAGATTGCAGGCAACGATGCCTCGGGGGTGCGAGCCAACCCGCTCTTGCGCCGCCTGCTGGACACCTGCGCGGTGGTTCGCTTCGAGACCAAGGAGGAACGAGCATGACCGACCAGGAGCAACTCGACATCAACACGGTGCAGGCGGTCGCCCGGGTGGTCGGGATCGGCCAAGGCGCGCTAGAAGGCCGCGAGCGCACGGCGCAGGCGAGCATCAAGCGAGCGGTGGTGGTCTGGATTTTGGCCACCGAACACCGCTGGACCCACGCCCGCATCGCGGGACGCATTAACCGGACCGAGCGCCAAGTGCGGAATTTGGTGAGGAGGATGAAGGCCTAACGTTCAAGGTGACTCATGACCACTCTACCTGACACCAAAACAATTAGCGGGAATCGCGTGGTCGTTATCTGTAGCGCATGGTTCGGCTCGATAAGATTGGGTAACGTAAACAACTACTAAAACTAAACGAATTATAAATATGTACGACACTAGAGACACTCCAAAAACGAATGAAATGAGCATGAGGGGAACTTACTGGGAAGAAGCTGGAAAAGCATGCGTTCCGGCAATATTCGCCCAAGGTCTTGAATTGGAAAACGCACGGCTAAAACATGAATTAGGAGTGCATGAACAAATGGTGGCTAAGCAATCTGCCAAAATACAGGAGATTGAAAGGCATGGAGGCCAACTACAGGAAGCCGGTAAAGGTCTTAGAAACTTTGTAATGTCCAAGGTAAAGCGTGCAGAGGATACGCCCAGTGAAGTCCTTTTCTGGGACTCCGTTTATTCTCTGCCGAACGTTTAAGCTCAGCGATGAACGTGCTTGGCGCGGAGTGTGCTGCTCGGAGCACAATCCGTGACAAGCATGTTCATTCGCTGTAGCGCTTGGTTCGGCTCAGTGATTTTATTCCGCTAAGTTTTCGATTCGGAAAAATGATTCAGCACGCCGGACATGCAAAATATAGACATCACCATCCGTGATTCTATAATAAATCCAGCACGGACTGATCCAAAGCTGTCGATAATTCGAAGCCGGAAATTCAGGAATTGATCGCCCGATCAATTTGAATCGCTCGACATTTCCCGTGGCATCGAAAACCAATTGAGCGACCCGTTTAGCGGCTAACGGCTTATCCAGAGATATGTAATCTACAATAGCTTCAAGCTGCCGAAGCGCAGGCTCCGTCCAAATTAATTGAGCCATTTCGCAAAACGTAATTTGGCATCCTCATTACTTACGATGCGACCATCACGGATCGCCTGCTCACCAAGAGCAATTCCTTCAAGTATGGATAATTTTTTCTGCAAACCCTCAAAGGACTCCACATCTATCAAATATGCAGCTGGACGACCATGCTGCGTAATCAAAACAGGGGAATGATCATCCTGTAGCGCTGTAATGATTTCCGTAGCTTTTCGCTTAAGGGTTGTGACGAGTTCGGTTCTCATGTGGCACTAAAGTGCCACTCAGCGAGACGTTGTCAAGTTTCATCTTTGCCGAACGTTTGAGGTGACCTATGTCCGCAAAACCTGTGACTCTAAAACAATCAGAACTGACTAGCGCGGACATTAGGTCTAGCGACTGGTTGGGCTGTATGACTTCCGTAATTCCGAATAACTAAACGATAACTTTATGACTAAATGTAAAACAAGAACCGAATGGCTCGACCTGCTGCATAAATGTCAGAACGGCGACGCCACCTGCATGTTTGTGCTGGGAGAAATCGAACGGGAAAACGCACGGCTGCTAGGGCTTCTAAGTGAAGTCTTTCAATGCATAGAATATGCGGAACGGTGCGGCGGACTGGACTCGGTCACTGAAATCAAGGTACGCCGTGCTTTGTCTGCCTCGCCCAACGTACACTAGTGTAGAGGATTTGCCAGATAGGCACGCCACACCCCGCCGAAACTGGAAAAAGGTAAGCATTCCACGGGTAAGGATAGGCAGGACCAACCCCTGTAAATCCTTACTTTTTTCCATCAGCAGAAGACCCCACGCGCCTTGTAAAAAACGTGGGGTTTACTAAAAAATAGGAGTTGTTTCCTGTTTTATAGGAAACAACTCCTCAAACCGGATAGCTTCGCTGGGTGGCGGTTGGCTGATTAATGGGCGTGACGCCCGAACCAGCACCGCAACCCGAAGCCGCCCAGCCCGAATTGTTCGCGCTGGATACCGTGCAGGGTTATGGAGCGCTAAAACCGAAGGAGCAACTGTTTGCGCAGGCCATCTTTGAAGGACACTCGCAACGCGCCGCCGTCAAGCTGGCCGGGTTCACCGGGAGCGCCGCCTCCCTCGACGTCGCAGCGTCCAGATTGTTAAAAACCGCTAAGGTCCAAGGGCTTCTCAACCAAGCCTGGGTGCGCAGCGGGGCCTCGATCGACACGACCCTGCGCCAGGCCGCCGAGTTGCAGGCCCGCGCTTTCCGCGAGGCGATCAACAGCGACACGGTGGAGAAGCGGAAGCTGGCCTCGGCCCAATGGAAGGACGCTTCGAGCCTGATCGCGTCGATCCACGGCAAACTCACTCTCAACGTTAAACACACCGGCACGGTGGAATTCAGCCTGCCGCCCGAGGCGCTCGCCGCCTTGACCGCCACCCGCCGCGAGTTGATCGCCGCCAACCAACCGGAGGCCGCCGCTTGAAGCTCGCCGACATGAGTCCGGAGCAGAAGGCGCTGCTGACTTCGCCCTACGGGTTCGGCCGTTACCTGCTAGGCATCCCGATCGCCGACACGGCGACCCCCAAAGTCGTGGCCGAGTGCCGCGACGAAAACCAACTTTACTACAAGGTCACCGCCAACGATCGCCAGAAGCAGGTGATCCAGGCGATGGAGCCGCACGGGGCGCGCGTCTCGGTGCGCACCTGCAACGGCGCAGGCAAGACCACGGTGCTGATTCCGACCGTGGTGCTTTGGCACATGGCGCTGCACCCGCAGAGCAAGGTGGTCATCACCTCGGGCGTGGAGCGCCAGGTGCGCGGCCAGTTGTTCCCCGCGCTGCGCGCCCATGCCGGACGCCTGCCGGGCTGGGAGTTTACCGACAACCAGATCACCGCGCCGAACGGATCCGTGGCGATCGGCTTCTCGACCAACGACGGCGGGCGCTTCGAGGGCTGGCACGGCAACATCAACCCGCTCTACGACCAGCGCACCTCGGGCCCGCTGATGATCGTGGTGGACGAGGCCAAGAGCATCGCGCCGACGATATTTGACGCGATCGACCGCTGCACGTACCAGCGCTTGCTGTTTGCGTCGAGCTGCGGTGGCAGCACCGGCAAGTTTTACCGGAGCCAGACGAGCGAGGCGAAGTTTTACAAAACGTTTCAGATCGCCTCCGAGCATTGCCCACACGCGGACCACGCGAAGAACGCGGCGCTGATCGCCATGCGTGGCATCGCGGATCCGTTGGTGCGATCAAAGGTGTTTGCCGAATTCATGGAGGGGGCCGAGGGCACGATCATCAAGGCCGCGTGGCTGACTTCCCTGCGCAACAACCCGCCCGCCGCCATGGGTGGCGAGGAGCGGGTGTTCTGCGACTTCGCCGCCGGTGGTGACGAGAACGTGATCGCGTACCGCAAGGGCAACCGCGCCCGCGTCGTGGCCGCTTGGCGTGAGAAGGACACCATGAAGGGCTGCGGGCAATTTATTGACCACTTCAGAAAAATGGGGATCACCCCCGCGCGCTGCGCGCAGCTCGTGGCAGGCGACGCAGGCGGCCTCGGCAAGGTGATGCTGGACCGGCTCGCCGAGCTGGGCTGGGTCTTGGAGCGGGTCAACAACGGCAGCCGCGCCCGCGACAAGGCTTATGCCAACATCGCCGCCGAGACGTGGTACGAGGGCGCGAAGGCGATCGAGCAGGGTCGCGTCGTGATTGACGAACTCGACGACGCCACCATCGCCCAGCTGACCGAGCGCACCGGCTACACCAACAGCGCAGGCGTGCTCCACGTCGAGGCCAAGGAGGACATGAAGTCGCGCGGCATCGACTCGCCCGACCGCGCCGACGCGTTGCTTGGGGCGATGAAGGAAAGCCGCCCGTGCGACCCGATCCCGTTTGTCGGTGGCTTCGAGCCCGACACCGGACTGATCGAACAAATGGCCCAACGCCAGGGCATCACCGACATGGCCGGAGCCTTCGCCGGTTACTAACCCCACCAACGTCACGTCACGTCACGCCCAATTTTTAAAAGCCCACCCGACATGGTCACACACGAAGAAATCCTCGATGCAGTCCAAGCCCGCTCCACCTGGGAAAACAGGCAGGCGACTTGGTACAAGATGCGCCATGACGGGTTGCGCCGCATCAATAAGCCGTTCCCCGGAGCGGCCGATATGCACTTCCCGCTGGGCGACATGCAGATTGAGAAGCTGAAGCCGTTCTACCTGTCGCAGCTTTACGCAAACGACACCATTGCGAGCTTCACCAGCCTTCGCCAGGAGAACATAGCCGCGCAGAACGAGGCCGCGCTGTGGTTCGATTACCAGCTCAAGCAAGAGAGCAACTTCGAGGACGAGCTATCGATCGCGGTCGACAAGATGCTCAACTGCGCCGTGGCGCCGGTGAAGGTTTACTGGTGCGCGGAGCGCGAGAAAATCTGCTTCGAGGCGGTCAACCCGACGCACCTGATCGTGCCCGCGCACACGGGGCGCTTGGCCGAGGCGGACTGGATCGTGCACGTGCAGCACTACAGCCTGCACGCTTACAAGCGCCTGACCGACTTTGACCAGTCGGCCGAAACCCTCGCCGCGATCGCCGCCGGTGAATCCAGCGCCACGGCCAACGCGAGCTATGACCAGGCGCGCAGCACCCGCGAGGGAATCACCACCAACAGCAAAAAGGACATGCTCGTCGTCTGGGAGAAATACTCCCGCGACGAGGCGGGCAAATGGCAGATCGAGACCTACAGCCCCACCGCGCCGACCCGCCCGCTGCGGCCTGCGTTCGGCCTGCCCTACGCCCAGGGCGTGTTCGAATGCAAAAACCCGCCGCCGCCGTTTTTCGAGATGACGATGGAGCGCAAGGATCGTGGGTATTACGACCCGCGCTCGGTGATGGAGCGCCTCGCCCCGTTCGAGGCCGCGCTGTGCAAGGACTGGAACACCCAGAAGGATTACCAGACGCTGGTGTGTAACCCCGTTTTTACCGCCGAGAATGGCGTGCCGAACACGGCCAACCTGCGCATGGTGCCGGGGCAGATTTTGCCGTTCAAGCTGCAGGCCGTGCAGATGCCGCCGATCCCGGTGGACATTGCCCAAAGCATGATGGGCACGCGCTCGGTCGCCGACCAGCTGATCGCCGCGCCGGACTTTGGCACCGGCAGCCAACAGCAGGGCCGCGACAACAAGACCGCCAAGGAGGTCTCGCTCATCGCCAGCGTCATGGGGCAGGCCGCCGATATGCGCACGCGCAGCTTCCGCCGCGAGCTGGGCCACGGCCTGCGCATGGCTTGGGCGCTGTGCCTGCAATACGTCAAAACCCGCCGCGATTATTTTAACCTGGATGGTTACGCGCAGGTGGCACCGGAGGCGCTCGAGGGCAGCTACCGCATCGAACTGAACGCGTCCGGCGACAACTGGAACCGGGGCATGGTGGTGCAGCAGGAGCAGGCGCTTTTTCAGATGTTCCGGGGCGACCCGTTCATCAACCAGGAGGAGCTGCGCCGAGGCCTGCTTAACGCCATGGACCCGCGCAAAACCAAAAAACTGCTCATCGGTCAGGGCACCCAGCAGGCCGCGCAGTTGGAGGACCAGGCGCAGGAGATTTCCATCATGCTGCTGGGTTACCCGTCCGAGGTGAAGGAGACCGACGACCACGGGGCGCACATTCAGAGCATCGCAGGGTTTACCCAGCGCCGCGCCACCAAGGGCGAGCCGCTGCCCGCCGAAACCCTCGGCCTGCTGGCCCAGCACGTGGCCGCGCACGCGCAGGCTTTGCAAAAGGCCAACCGCGACCAGTGGAAAGCGCAGGGCCCGCAGATCCAGCAGTACCTGCAACAGCTCGGAGCCGCCGCACAGCAGGCCGCCATGCAGGAGCAGGCCGCCCAGCAACAGATGATCGGCATGGGCAGCTTCAATGCCGCGCCCAGCCAACCGCAACCCTTCCCCGTCTAAGCCATGCGCCGCTTTTTTAACTTTTT
>JBILBW010000188.1:0-4082 GCA_044353465.1 Rariglobus sp.
CCGGGGCCGCTGCCTGGTACCACTATTGGGTCACCGGGGGGGCCCCCCCGCCGCGGGGGGGAACGCGGGGAGGCCCGCCGGGGGTTCTCCCGGAGCGCACCGGGCAAATTCGCGCTTTTTCGCCACGCTTAGCTTGCTTCCGCCAACCGGCGCGTTTCACGTTGGCCCCTCCAAGCAGCGGGGCGATTGCCCCGCTTCCTCAACCATAAAACACCCGTCCGCTCCTCCTCGTATCATGTCCAAAGCCGCTCCCGCCAAGACCTCCTCGTCCGCCCCCGCCGTCCTCGCCCCCGACGCCACCACCCGCAAGAACGTTGACCTCGCCGTCAGCGCCATCACCAAGCAATTCGGCGAAGGCTCAATCATGCGCCTGGGTGACAACAACAAGATGGCCGTCGAAACCGTCTCGACCGGTTCCCTCGCCATCGACCTGACCCTCGGCGGCAAAGGCCTGCCCCGCGGCCGCATCATCGAAATTTACGGGCCGGAATCCTCCGGTAAAACCACCTTCTGCTTGAGCGTCATCGCCGAGGCCCAGCGCCGCGGCGGCCTCGCGGCCTTCATCGACGTCGAGCACGCCCTCGACCCCAAATACGCGCGCGTCGTCGGCGTCAAACTCGACGACCTGCTCGTCTCCCAGCCCGACTCCGGCGAAGACGCGCTCAACATCATGGAAACCCTCATTCGCTCCAACGCGATTGACGTGATCATCCTCGACTCGGTCGCCGCCCTCATCACCAAGGCCGAACTCGACGGCCAGATGGGCGACATGACCATGGGCAGCCAGGCCCGCCTGATGTCCCAAGCCATGCGCCGACTCACCGCCGTGGTCAGCAAAACCAAGTGCATCTGCATATTCACCAACCAGATCCGTGAAAAGATCGGCGTGATGTTCGGCAGCCCGGAAACCACCTCCGGCGGCCGCGCCCTGAAGTTTTTCGCCTCCATCCGCATCGATATCCGCCGCAAGGACCAGATCAAGACCCCGGACGGCAAGATCATCGGTAACCGCACCAAGCTGAAGGTGGTGAAGAACAAAGTCGCCCCGCCCTTCACCGAGTGCGAGTTCGACATCATGTACGACGAGGGCATTTCCGCCTCCGGCTCGCTCATCGACCTCGGCATCGAGCACAAGATTCTCGAGAAAAAGGGCTCGTGGATCTCCTACCAGGGCGACCTGATCGGCCAGGGCCGCGACGCCGCCAAACTGGCGGTGCGCGAAAAACCCGAATTGGCCGCCAAACTCACCGCCGCGATCATGGAAAAGGTCACCGTCATCGGTGGCACCGCCGTGACCGGCAATCCTGACTCCGCAGAATAAGTCACCGGCGCCAAAATCGGCTTAACGTGCCCACCAAAACCGAGCGTTTCCCGCTCGGTTTTTTTATGCCGCGACGGCAGGCACTCGTCCCGGTTTAGGGATAACTTGCCCAAATGCGCGCGGGCCGGTCTGCAAGGCCGACAAAAGCGCTTCTCGCGGCTAAGGCCCACCGCCCCCAGGCGACATGCGTTCAGCCCAGCGTGCCCATTCACGGGGCGGTAGGCGCCAACGCCGACTGTTCGGCTGGGCCCTGAGGACCAAGCCGGAAACCTCCCTGCCGTTGACCGCACGGAACAGGGCCTTGCAGCAACCTCGCCCGGGCGGCCAAGGGGCACCGAGGCCACCGGGCCCCGACACGCCTTTCTAACACCGGGAGAGCCGCGCAGGCTTGGTGGACTCAAGCAGCCGCCGTCACCCCCGTTCGCTTGGGGTCCCCCACTCCATTTTATAGTGGCATTAAGGATTTTCTGCGCTGCAAAAACTCCGCGATCGCCGCCTGGGTGCGCTGCCGTTCGGGCAAGTAGAGGTACTTGTCCGAGCCCAAGCCGCGGCTCAAGCCCACCAGCAGGTCGGCCGGAGGGTTGCGCATACTCAGCAGCCGCTCGATCCACCCAGACACCTCCTGCAAATCATTATCGACGAGGGAGCTGCGCAACAAAGACACCAGCGCCGGCTGGTTGAGCGGATCGATCGTCACCGCCTGACGCAGAATCCGCCGTGCCTCCAGCCGGTGGCCGACGCGCTCCACTTGCAGGGCGAGGGCCGCCAGCACCGGCGCCGGCAAGGCCCGGCTTTCCCAGAGCCGGCGCACCAGCGGCTCGGCCTCCGCATCCTGTTTGAGCCCGTAAAGGGCGGCCGCCCGCAGTCCTCCCAGTACCAGCCGCTGCCGCTCCGGCCATTTCAGCACCACCGCCCCCAGGTCGATGCACTGGGCGATGACCGCCGGATAGGCGCGGGTTTCCAGTCGGGCGCGCAGCACCAGCAAAGTCGCGTCGATTTCGTCGCGTTTGAGTTCCTGGCACCGGGCCGCCACCCGCTGGCAGACTTCGAGCCGGCCGTTCTGTGCGGCCGCCTCGGAGAGGGCCAGCAGGGCTTGGGTGTTGCCGCCAAAACGCTCGAAGAAGGCCGACTCCGCCTCGTCCCGCTGCGCAGTATCGCCCTCTTGCCCACAGGCTCGGATGAAGTCCACATAGGCCGCCGGTTGGTCGGGCAGGGCGAGTTGCCGCAGCCAGCTGGCGCGGCGCACCTCGGACCAGCGGTTTTCCTCGCCGAGATAATAAATGTAGGTGCGGTAGATTTCGAAATCCGCCGGCACCTGGGTGGTTAACTCTCGCAACAGGGCCAATGCCTCCCCCCGCCGCGCCTTTTCCCAGGTGATTCGCGCGGTCACGAAGCGACCCTCCGGGGTGCCGAGCAGGCGGGCGTCGGCCAGCACCGCCTCCGCTTCGGGGTATTGGGCCCGGTTAAAATGGGCGTAGGCCAGCGCGGTTGAGGCCATACGCCAGGCCGGCAGGGTCGGGTCGAGCCGTGCCTGTAACTCTTGCGCGAGGGCCATCACCGTGTCGTCGGCCTGCAGGCTGAAGAAGTAGGCCAACACCTCGCGCAGGTAGTCGACTTGGTCGCCATGCAGCGGCAGGCCTTCGAGCAAGGTGGTGCGGGTGACGTCGGCCCGGCCGGCCATCAGGTAAATGCGCGCCACCATCAGCCGGGCTTCACGATGGGAGGGAACGGCCAGCAGGCCGGGGCGGAGCAAGTCGAAGGCGCTGCGCCATTCTTGTTTTTCCGCCAGCGCCAGTCCCTGTTTGATTAAAAACTCCCCTTTGGCGTGGCGGTACGCGTCCAATTTCCAAGGTAAGAACAGCATGTGGGAATACTGTACCTCGGAAAAGCCGCGCCGGTATTTGATAAAAACAAACAGGCCGGAAGCGAGGGAGGTCCAAGCGAGGCAGAGGAGGAGGAGGAGCCAGAGAAGGAGGCGCCCCCAAAACAGCCGGTAGGCGGTGGCGTATTGGGTTTTCTCCAGCTGGTAAGGGGCGAATCGCCCGAGGTTGAAGGGGGTGGCGATTTCACCGGGCTCGGCGGAAACCTTAGCGGTATCGGGGCCGACGGGGGACGGGGGTGTTTGCATGGGGACGAGGACCGGAAACAAAAAAGCCCGCCCAAGGTGGGCGGGCCAGCTAAATCAGGCAATGGAGGCGGGCTCAGGCGACCGGACGGTGCCGGCGGTAAACCGCGAGACCGAGCACGCCCAGACCAAAAAGAGCCGCATAGGTGGCCGGCTCGGGGACGGCGGAGACGGCGAGGTTATTAAGAGACACGGTCAGTTCTGAACCAATGCCGCCAGTTGAGAGCACCAAGCTTGAAGCTGTCCCATTAAACGCCCCAAGCCCAGTATAATTGCTGAAAGTTAAGATGGAGCTGGTGGGTACGGCTGCAGAAAACTGAGCCCAATTACCTGAGTAAACTGCTGAATTTCCGACACTATCTAGTAGTTCAATGGTGAAGCTCGACGAAAGTGCAGTTGACTGGGTTGCCGATAATACAAGCGCCGAAGGCGTACCCAATGAAATTGGTGCGTTGAAGCTACCCACCAAAAAGCTTCCGTTATCAGGTCCGGTTACAGTATAGGATGTTGCCGCACCGGTATTTGCGATAAATGTGCTATATGTGAGTGTGAAATCGGATGAATTACCGAAACCGGTGATTTGCTGAGCCGATAGGCTTAACGATGCTATAAAAAAAGATGCGATTAATTTTAATT
>JBILBW010000189.1:0-4064 GCA_044353465.1 Rariglobus sp.
CACCGCGCGGTGCGGGGCCCCGCGCAGCAGCCCGACCGGATCAACCGAGGCCACCGCTCCACCCGCCGGGGAAACATAGCTCAACCGGTCGTCGGCCCCGCGCCGGCGCACCGCCTCCTGCTGTTGGCGGCCGAAAAAATCGATCGCCATACCCACCGCGCAATCCCCTGCCGCCACGTCGATCGGCACCTTCTGCGCGGAATCCGTGAAGTAACGCGCGTTGGCGCCGATCCGCTGGATCAACTTGAGTCCCTCGCGCCACCCCTCCGCCACCGCCGCCAGTTCGGCCGACCGCCGGGTGGTGTCGTCCACCTTGCCCGCCCCCGCGAGACGTTCAGCGACCACGCGCTGCATCTGCTGCTGGATGACGTTTTCGAACGCCTTGGCCATCGAGCCGCTTTTGGTCGGATCAGCCAGCGCCACTTCGCCAAAAAAGCGCGGATCAGCCAAGTCGGCCCAGGCCTGCGGCGGCCGAGTCACGCCGAGGCGGCGCAGCGCGTCGCGGTTGGCGATAATGCCGAAGGAGCTCAATACCGTGCCGACCCAGCGCCCCTCGCGATCCCAAAACGGCTCCCCGGCAAAGGCCGGTGGAATGACCGCCTCGGTGAACCACTCGGGGTGGCTTTGGAAAACCGCGCTGGACACCAAGCGCCCCGCCTGCGCTTGGCGGATAAAATCGTAACTGCCCCCGCCAAAAAACAAGTCGATGCCACAGCCCACGTTGGACGCCAGGAACGCCGCGCGGGCCTCCTTGGCGGGGGCAGTGGCATCGGGTGGCAGCGCGCCATTGGCGAAACCGTGAAGCACGGCGTTGCTCCACGGCCGGCCCAGCGTGTTCACCCAGTGGTTTTGAAACGCCGCGGTGTATTCCCCCTCCAAATAGCGCGCGATCTCGCTGGTGCCCCCGATCAGCCGCCAATCGAGCGTGACCGTGCGGCCGGTGCGCGCCTGATACCAGCGGGCAAAGGCCAAGCCGAATTCTTGGCGAATCGCCTCGTTGTGCGGAGTGATGATGACCAGCGTCGCCTCGGCCCGGCCGGGTTTGGGCGTGGAGGGCCGCAACGCAAAGGGCAGCACCAAGCTGGCCAGCAGGAGGAAAACGATAATCGCCTGCTTCCACATGCTCACTCGCCCAGCACCACCACGTCGTCCGGCTCGACGCTCGCCCACAGTTCGCCGTCGGCGGCGCCATCGACCAACCGGGGATTGAGTTCGTAGACTTTTAACACCGCGCCGGCAGCAACAAACTCGTATTGGGCCACCTCGCCGAGGTACACCGCCGCTCCGATTCGGCCCCTTACCGCGTTGACCGCTGGTCCCGTGCGACCGAGCGCCCAGCACTCGGGACGGATCGACAGCGTCACCGCCGTGCCGGCGGGCGGGTTGAAGCCGGCCGCTCCGACCACACCCAGGAACCGCCCGAGCGGAGTGTCCACCGCGAGGTAGTTTCCCTCCGGGCCGAGCACCCGGCCGGCAATAAAATCGGTCTCGCCGATGAAATGGGCCACCGCTTTGCAGACCGGGCGGCGGTAAACCTCACGGGGCGCGCCCACCTGCAGGATTTTGCCGCCGTCGAGGATCGCCATGCGGTCAGCGATCGAGAGCGCCTCCTTCTGATCGTGGGTCACGTAGACCGTGGTGAGTTCATACTGCTTACACACCCGGCGGATTTCGGCGCGCATTTCCAGCCGCAGTTTTGCGTCCAAATTGGACAGCGGCTCGTCGAGCAGCAGGCAACGCGGGCGCACGACCAAGGCACGGGCCAGGGCCACACGTTGCTGTTGGCCGCCGGAAAGCTGGTTGGGTTTACGCTCGGCGTAGGCCTCCATGCGCACCGCAGCCAGGGCCTCGGCCACCCGGCGTTGGATCTCGGGCCTGGGCACCTTGCGCTCCTCCAGCCCGAAGCCGACATTCTCGGCCAGGGTCATGTGCGGCCAGAGCGCGTAGCTCTGAAACATCATCCCGGTATTGCGCTTGTGGGGAGCGAGGCGGGTCACGTCTTCCGCACCGAACAGGATGGAGCCCTCCTCGGGGAAATAAAAGCCCGCCAAGCTGCGCAACAGGGTGGTTTTGCCGCACCCGCTCGGGCCGAGCAGGAAAAACAGTTCGCCCGGCTCGATCACCAGATCGAGGTGGCGCAGGGCTACGGTGGCGCCGAAACGCTTGGTGAGGTTTTGGATGCGGATCGAAATCATGCCGAAAAACCGGGGATAACGGCCGCCCAGAAAGCTTTCCGCACGCGCCTAAGTCAAAAGAATAGCCCCGTGGCGGTTATGTTACAGTTGCGCGGGTTGGCCACGAACCTGTTGCCCTCGGCGAAAACGAGCGGCAGGGTTTTCGCCCGTCCCATGCCTAAGGCCCAAAAATCTCCGCTCCACGCCGACCTCGAAACCGTATTGGTCTCTGCCACGGCCATCAAAAAACGCGTCAAAACCATGGGCGCGGAAATCGCCGCCGCCTACGGCAACGAGGAGATCACCGTGGTCTCGATCATCAACGGCGCCATTTTCTTCACCGCCGATCTGCTCCGGGAAATCCCCAATCCCGTCCGCCTGGACTGCATCCGGATCTCCAGTTACCGCAACGACACCAAGTCGGTCGGCCATCCCAAGCTGCTGCAAAGCCTCACCCTCGACATCAGCAACCGCCACGTCCTGCTGATCGACGACATTCTCGACACCGGAAAAACCTTCTCGGCAGTGGCGACCCTGTTAAAAAAACTCAGTCCGGCCAGTCTCCACACCTGCGTGTTGCTCGACAAACGCGGCCGCCGCGAGGTCGAATTCGAGGCCGACTTTGTGGGCTTCCAAATCCCGGACCGGTTCGTGGTCGGCTACGGCCTGGATTTCGCCGAACGCTACCGCAACCTGCCGTGCATCGGCGTGCTCCGGCCCAATCTGCAAAATCCCCCCGAGTGGGCCTAGGTAACCGACGCGCTAGGCACGCTGACTAATCGCGCCCGCCAAGGCGGCCGCCGCCCCCCCGGACCTCAGGACGACAACAACCGGGCCGCCCACCCTGTTTGCCCGCGAAACCGGTTCAGCTCCCGATCAACGCCAAGACGCGGGGCCAAATGTATTTAAACGAGCGGGTGAACTCGGTCGGGCGCGCCACAATTCCGGCGTTGATCTCAGC
Source organism: Rariglobus sp. (assembly GCA_044353465.1). Classification (GTDB taxonomy): domain Bacteria; phylum Verrucomicrobiota; class Verrucomicrobiia; order Opitutales; family Opitutaceae; genus Rariglobus. Next base: position 3,136 of record JBILBW010000189.1, read on the forward strand.
GACGGAAAACCAGTCGCCGCGCTCAATCTCTCCGGGATGGAGCACGAAGGGCCCCTCGCTGCGCAGCCGGTAAACCCAGACAAATTCGCGACCGGTGTCCCGACAGGCGGCGAGTTTAAACAGCGGCTCCAAGCTGTGCTCTGGGCCGATCTGCACCCCGATTTCCTCGGCGACTTCGCGGACCACGGCAGAGTCGTAACTCTCCCCGCAATCGAGGTGTCCCGAGCAGGAGGAGTCCCAGCAGCCGGGGGAGGTGTCCTTGAGCAGGGAGCGCTTTTGCAAAAACACCCGCCCGTCAGCTCCAAAGGCCAAGGCATGCACCGAGCGATGCCAGAGCCGTTGCTGGTGCACATCCTTGCGCGCCGCCTGACCGATCACCTCGTCAAACTGGTTCACCACATCGAAAATTTCATCATCGCGCTGGGCGGTAAGCGGGTGGGGCATGTTTTTAATATCGCGTCAGGGATGGCGGGCTCTTTGGTCTGTAAATCAGTCCTACGCTCCCATGCCCAAAATCGACGTCAACAAGGTTGCAGAAATTCTTAAGCGAAACGAACTCGAGCCCGCGCTCCTTCGTCAGATCGTCGAAGAGATGAACTTGATGGTGCAACCCGAGGTGGATGAGGAAAAGCCCCCCGCCCTCAAAAAGCAGTTCGTCATCCTCATCTCGGACCCGGAGAAGCGCCTGCCTGAGGGTAACGACTTCGTCGGCTGGGTGCTGCAGATTCCCGAAAACGAGAGCGTGCTCAACACCACCGAGCTGATCTGCAAAGGCGCCTACGAATTCAACACCACGAAAAAAGGCCGCTTGATGCCCGCCAAAACCATCGGCGAGGCGATCGAGCACATCCCCTCCAAACACTTCAAGGAGGTCGGCGTTTCGGTGAAAACCAAGGTCCCGGTGCTCATGCTCAAGACCGACAACGAAA
>JBILBW010000190.1:0-4061 GCA_044353465.1 Rariglobus sp.
TGCTGGGAGTGCTGCGTGTGTCCTGATGCTTTTATTGTATATAATTCACGACAAACAGACCGGAATAAGTGTGGATTTGGGGAATTTATTTGGCAGTCCCAAGTCCCGACTAATTACTATACAACAATTTCCGCATCCGGCTCCCTGACTACAAAATCAGGGTATGGAGAAGATGAAATAACTTACAAAAACACATGGTCTGGTAGTCAAACTAAATACATGTCAGGCAGTGGATTTAACAACTGCGACACAATAGGGGAGGTAACTATTGATCCAGCGTATATATATCCTGCTCAACGAGCCGAATCAGCGGTAACCGCGACAACGCAAACGTTAAGTGGAATCTCGGGGACTACCGGATCGGTTACCATTTCGCTGTCTGGCTTTTACTCAACCGCAACCTTCAAGTCCCAAACCTACGCAGCCTTGCCAGCTTTTGGGGGAGGGTTCGGCCAAGGTACAGCGTTTTCGAAAGCCTACTTAACGGCCTATGAAGCTACTTATAGGATAACTGAATCAAAATATAGAATAACCCATTCAATAACAAAAAGGATGATGGCGGGGGAGTGCTACCGCGTAAAATGGATCGAGCGCACAGTCACACTTCCCACGAAATACGGTGATTCTGGACCGGGCTTTGGGAGTATGCTGATCGGCGGGGCTCCTATTTCCTCCGTGGAGGTGATTGACGGCGGAGCGCCTTATGCGACCGCACGGGCGGTGGCCTCCGTCACCGCTGGGGTAGTAACAGCAATCCAGTTTATTGACTTGGGGAATGGGTACACCGCCCCCCCTACCATCACTTTAAGCGCCCCTCCTGGCGATGGCACTCAAGCGACCGCGCATGCCGTCGTCACCCCGGACATACCGAACCAGGTAATTGATGGTGAACTTATCCCCGGTTACGCATATCCTCCGGGCACTTATAGCGTGATCATCGACAACGGCGGTTCTGGCTACAGCACCGCCCCGATGGTCGCCGTATCCGCCCCATTTGGAGCCGCCCTTCCTTTAATCACCATCAGCCCATCACAAGCTGGACCGTCGTACCAAGCCACGTGTACGGCGGTACTGGCTGCAAACGGAAGCATCGCCTCGGTTACTATAGGAAACCCCGGTAATGGTTATGGAGCTTTTCAAACAGCGGCTTATGTGGGGACCTCGGCGAACGGGCTGGGTATCGGCGCTAGGTTCATCGTGCATTACGGGACCGAGGTAGTCAAAGAATACCTTTGGAATGGGGTGGTCCCGCAGGGTTATAAAGACTTAGACGAAAAGACTTACCCTTTTTCAGAGTTTTTGATCCCAGTGCCGACTCAAAACCAAATAACTTTCACTGATCTTTTATCCATCGTCAGCAGTTGCGGCGGATGTACTTAGTCCTAGTCATGCTCACCTTTTACCGAAAACCGATCTGCACCTCGTGCAAGACCCCATGCTCAGTGCAGGAAGAATTGGAGGACCCCTGCTCCCAGTGCCCGTTGGGCAAGTGGCTGATGATCGGAGCTTGCGGAAGAGATAAGCCCCCCGCCGAACTGCGCGGCCTCGGTGACGCCGTGGCGCAAGTCGCTCAACCCATCGCCCGCGCCATCGACTCCGTGCTTGGCACCAACGTGCAAGGCTGCGGTAGCTGCAAAGCCCGCCAAGCCGCGCTCAACAAGGTGGTGCCGTTTAATCAGATCAAAGTCGACACACGGCGCGAATAAGAGGAAACCGCATAGATGCAATTAATCTACCTGCTCTCCTTCGTTCTCTGGGTTGTCACCATGATCTGGTTTACCCGTCGCATCAATTCGATTGCCAAGACCTCGGCCCGTACCGCCGAAGCAATCGAAATGATTTTAGCGCTCCAGCGCAGTGAGGCAAAGAGGCAGCGTGGTTTGCAGGATCAACCCAACGTGTGACGCTACCGCCCCAAGCGAGCGTTGACCCCAAGGACGTGATCGCGCGCGCCTCGATCGTCTGGGGTCACACGCGCTTGGTCATCTGCCCCACCTGCCAAGGCTCCGCTCTGGTTGGTTGGCTCGATGCCAAGCCCGTGGCCTATGCCTGCCACCGCTGCGGCCCGATTTTACCCACAAAAACCGAGGAATCCTGACGATTCCTAGAATTTTGCGCGTTTTTGAGGCACCTTGCCTGTTTTTAGGCCAAAATCGGCCAAAGGGAGGGGGGAGGGTAAAAGTCTGGAGCGTTGCGGAGAAAGACCACACCTGGTCTCTTCAAAAAAACAAACCGAGTTTCGATAGGGTGGGGGGTGCGAGTTGGCGAGAATCGGTCGAAATTCTCGCCAACTTTCCATTTCTTGAGAGGTAAAAACGGTGTCATCGTAAACCGCAGGTCGTCGGTTCAATCCCGACCATCGGCTCCAGTTTTTGAACACCCCGTACGCGGGGGGGCTTGGGCCAATGGGCGCTCCCGGATCGCCCTGGGGCGTTTTTTCAGTAACTGCGACATCCCCTATCCGAGCCCCTACGTGTAGCGGCCAGCTAAAACTTCCAGGCAAGCGGGCGAATCCCGGCAAGCCCTGGCCGTCCTCTGGAAAGGGGGATTACAAGTTCACCTGTGTCGGATCGGTAGTAACGATCCGGCTCGGCAACAGGGCGGCGTCCTGCATCCCGTGAATGATTTTTTTGTCGGGCGGGCAAAAGGTGGCGAGAGCTCCGGAGAGCACCGCTTTTCCCCCCTTCACGAAATAATAGGGGCAAAGGCGCAGCCGCCCTTCGACCTCCCGGAGTTGCTGTTCGCGGTCATACACCCGGTGTTTCACCCGGCAGGGCTTTTTGTAGAGTTGCAGGATATGCGGATTGCGGGGCGAATCGGCCAGGGCGACGTCGAGGCCGGCCTGCCATTCTTCACGCGAGCAGTCGCTGCCCAGCACGACACTGCGAGCTCCCCATGCGGTCTCGTGGTAGCCGGAAATTTTGATGATCAAATCGCGTTCCTTTTGCGAGGCCGCGGCCAGTTGGCGCCAATCGGTCAGAGCCCGCCCGCCGACTTTGGGCCCATCGAGCACCGCGCCCGGGGGCAGCGGGGCGGAATCGAGAATCCACGACGGCGGGATGAGCCTCCGCAGCAGTTGGAGCGAACCGGCGCTGAGGGCCTCGGCCCAGTAGTCCTGCAAGCGGTGGTGATGGAAAAGCGCCAGCCCGAGTTTCTCCTCTTGGAAGGGGCGCATCGGTGGCACCACCGTGACCTCGCCGGCGGCCCACGCCGCAAAAATCGCGGGCGCAGTGGGGATGTTGGCCAGGTCAAAGAGTTCGAAAAAGCGGTAGAGGATGTCGATTTTCTCCGGGTTGCCATCCAGGTCGAAACAGAGCGTGGACCCGTTTAGGTAAACTTGTTCCGGGGTGAGGAAAAACACCCGTTTGCCCTGCAGTTCCAGCTGGTCGGCGAGCCAGCTCATTTCCGGTCGGTAGGTGGCCGCCTCCTCGGACACGACGAGGGCGATCAGGGGGTTGTTCAGGTCGGGGCGGGCGGCGGCCACGGCGTCGTAGAAGCCGCTGATCATGGCGTCGCCGGCGCCGAGCAAATCGTGGGTTTGGGGCAGGTTGGCCCCGGGGATTTCTCCGGCGTAGAGGCGATTAAGAAAAGCCGTGAGGCCGATTCCCCCGGGCACCGAATCGAGCTCGGTGAGTACAAAGCCCTCGTCGGTGAGCAACAGGTCGGGGCGGAGCACGCAGGGCAGAGCGCCGCGATTGCGCGGATCGCGGGCGTGGTCGATGAGTTCGGACGGTTTGCCGCGATCGAGGTAGTCGGCCACCCAGGGGGCGAGCAGCGGGCGGTTGCGCAGCAGGTTTTTCCCGGCGACCGAGCGCAGGTAAAGCGCTTCGAGCGCCTGGTGGTACTCGAGGCAGGCGGTGCCGATGTGCCCGAGTTCGGCGGCTTGGGCGGGCGAAAGGGCCCAGGCATCTGGAGAGAGTTGCCACGATTTGTTTTCAAACAAAGGGGTGGCGGTTAGGACGGACTGAAGGTCGGCGGAAGCGAGATCAGGCATGACGGATCGAATCATCGAATGGGTGAGGGCGAATGTCGAACGGCCAATCGGATTTTGTGGCGGGCGC
>JBILBW010000191.1:0-3999 GCA_044353465.1 Rariglobus sp.
GGGGCCGAGGGCGGCGGCGGCGGGCGCCCGCAGGGCAAGGGCGACGGCCCCGGCGGTTTCGGCGGCAGCAACATGGAACTCGAGCGCGAGGCGCGGCAGATGATTCGCCGCGGGGAGATCAATCCATTCGAGTTGAAAACCCTCACCACCGCCAACGCCCACGATTACGCCGCCACGGTGATCAACCTGTTGCTCACCATGAAGCCCGCCGACCCGCTCCGCCGCGAAGGCCTGCTGCGTATCAAGCGCTGGGTGGAAAAGGCGCTGGCCGGGGAAATCGACGGCAGCGCCAGCCCGGAGTGAGGCCCTTGCCGGCGGCGCGGGCGGCTCGCGGCGCCGGCCGGGGCTTTGGCCCCCCCCTTGGCGAAGGTTCGGCCGGTGCCGGTTCACCGCGGGGTTTAAGCGGTTTAATAAATTTGAATTTTTTTTGAGCGTTTGGGGTCCGGTAGCGTCTATCCTCTTGTAGTCGTTCTGCAGTTTTCTGGGTTTGCTCGGTTTCAGGTCACAAAAGCCGTCTCTTCGCGAGGCGGCTTTTGTGCGTCCGGGGCCCGGGGCTTTTGTGTCGCCTGGGCGGCGTGGGGAGCTTTGCTCGGGAGGCGATGATTTCTTTGCATGAAGGCCGGGGTTCCCGGACGAAAAAACCACCGGCCCAGGCCTTGGTGCTGGGCCTGAGCGTGGCTGGATGCACCCCGCACATCTGGCGCCGTCTGGTCGTGCGGGAAGCGATGTGGCTGGCCCGTTTACACGACGCGATCCAGGTGGCCTTTGACTGGTTCGATTACCAGACGCACGTCTTCACCGTGGGCGAACAGCGCCTCGGCAATCCGGCCAAGGGCGGCGGGCCGCCGGTCGAAGACGACCGCGACATCACCTTGGGCGAAATCGACTTGGCCAGGCTTGGCGTGATGAGTTACGACTACCATTTTGGCGAGGGCTGGCGGGTAGACATCCGGGTGGAGGCGATCCTGCCGGTGGTCAAAGGCGAGGTTTACCCGCGGTGTTTGGCGGGCGAGCGCGCCGGCCCGCCCGAGGACTGCGGCGGGCTGGAGGCTTACCATGATATGCTGGCCTGCATCCAGGAACCCGCCACGGACTTGGGCCGCGAATGGCTGGAGTGGCTGGGCCCGCTCCATGACGTCACCCGCTGCGAATTAGCATTGATCAACAAGTCTTTGCGTAAGTTTAGTAAGTGATCCGGTTAACCAAGGATTGACGCGGGGGCGGGGAAACGTTGGCGTGCTGATGTTCTTTTTAAACGGGCATGGTCAGCCAGGAGGGCCCGACGGTTAGCGTCGGGGCCTCTATCTGACCATGAACATGACCAATGATCGGTTTCCGCCCAAGGTGCTCGGTGGGGTGTTGCCCGCGGGATTTTTTCAAAAATCCAAGCCGGTGACACGCCAGTCGGTACCACAGACCGCGCGCAAACACTACGAAGTCGCAACGTCGGCCCAGGCCGCACGCCTTAACGGGCTGCTCAGCCACGGGACGTCTTAGCCCCTGAAGTCCTAACGGTACGGCAGTTAAAACCAGTAAACAACGCCGCCCGGGAGCTCACGCTCCCGGGCGGTTTTTTTTGGGGTGGACCCTAAGCGGGCCCGGCTCAGAGCCAACTCGCGCTTGCGCTGGTTTGGGGGCACCTGGCGCGGGAAGATGGAGTCTTTTCCGCTTGGCCAGGGTGGTGTTTGCGGGGAGACGTCGGGCTTGGGCGTCGAGCACCAGATCGCCCGTGGGGGCGGCAAATTCGAAGACCACCTGCTGGCGCAACTTGAAGAGGGATTCCAACCCGAGGGCGCCACCGTAGGTGCTCATCGCGGCATGTTTTTCGGCGCGATTGCGACCCTCGGCTAGACGCCTCGCTTGGCCACCACCGATCCGCAGGCCCACCCGTTCACCCCGTTCAAGCACGGCACCCCGTTCAGCCTCCTGAGCGAAAAGGGCTGCCAGTCCTGCCACCAGCTGGAGCCGGCGGCCCATTACAAGGCGGCCTTCAAGGTCAGCCTTAACCCGGCGTTGTCTACGGTTAACGTCCAAAAAGTTAACCTCGTTAACTGTGCGAGTTGCCACAACCGGCACGGGGCGGGCAACAGTTGCATCCCCTGCCACAACGACCATGGGGGCACCTTTATTCCGACGGTTAAGTCCGGGTTCCAGCTCAAGCCCGCCGGGGCTGCCGCCCGCAGAAATCCCACTAAGGCAGCGGCCTCCGCGTTGGCGGGTTCCTCGCACAGCGGCCATCCGGGGACGTATCACGGTTTTGGAGCGACCCGGAGGTCGACGATCCAGGGGTTGTCCTCAACGGGGCGCCTGGCTCAAGCCCGGCCCTGGGTGGTGCCGGTAGCGCTCGACCGCTTATGCCGAATGGGAACTCGGCGCTGCGGCTCAGACCCCTTTGCATTCAAAGATATAAATACCAACGAAAACGGTGGTCCACGACAGTAGCAACCAGCCGATCGAACCTTCAAAAACGGAATTTTTAACCGCTAATGAACGCTAAGATACGCTAATTCAGAAGTGATGGATCCCTGGTATTATTAGCGGCCATCAGCGTTCCTTAGCGGTTAAAGCCGGTTCGTTTGTAGTTCTTTGAATGCGAAATGTTATCAGACGATCTTCAACTTGGGCAAATCCTGGCCGTCGACCAGCCCGGTGGGTTTGCCCTTGGCGTCGACCACGATCAGGTCGTCGATTTTGTGGGCTTGGAACAGCCGCAGCGCGTCCACCCCGAGCGCGTTTTCGCCCACGGTTTTGGGCGAAGCGGTCATGAAGGTCACCACGGGCTTGGTCAAAAAGCCCTCGCCGGTGAGCGCGCTGCGGCGGAAGTCGCCGTCGGTGAAAATGCCCGTGAGTTTTCCGGTTTTGGGGTGGACGATCGCGATGCTGCCGCTCTTTGCCTTGGTCATGGCGAGAATCGCCTCCTGGGTGGTGGCCTTTTCGGTCACGATCGGCAGGCGCACCCCGCTGCGCATGATGTCTTTGACGCGCAGCAGAAGTACGCGGCCGAGGTTGCCGGCCGGGTGGAACTTGGCGAAATCGTCGCGGGTCAGGCCGCGTTCGGCCAGCAGCACCATGGCGAGGGCGTCGCCCACGGCGAGGGCCGCGGTGGTGCTGGCGGTCGGCGCCAGCCGCAGCGGGCAGGCTTCCTGGGGAACCCGGTAGAGCAGTTGAAATTCGGTGGCTTTCGCCAGATCCGAGTCCGGGTTGCTGGTAAAGCCGACTGTGCGCAGGCCGAGGCGGCGAAACCCGGGGATCAGTTTGAGGATTTCGTCGGACTGGCCGCTGTTGCTCAACAGGAAGACCAAGTCGCCTTCATGGCACATGCCGAGGTCGCCGTGGAGGGCCTGGGTGGCATCCAGGAAACTGGTCGAAAGCCCGGTGCTATTGAGCGTGCCGACCAGCTTGTTGGCAATGTGGGCGGATTTGCCCACACCGGTAAAAATGAGTTTCCGGCCGGCGTCGACCGCGGCCTGCACAGCCTGGGCCACCTCGACGAATTTCTCGTCCAAGCCGCGGGCGGTTGCGGTGAGAGCGGCCTGTTCGATTTTGATGCAGGCGCGGGCGCGGCTGAGGACGGTTTTGGAATCGAGTGCCATTTAGAGTTTGAGTCGCCTGACGGTCTGGGAGACTCATAAGGAACGTTTTTTCGTTCAATCCCTTTTAACTGCCTCCGATGCGGTTTCGCTTTTTAACGCTTTGTTGGTGCGCGCTCGCCGCCCTCCTGTTTTCCGCAGGCTGCGGACGCTATGATCCGGCCTCCTTCACCGCCGAAATCGACGAGCCGAACTACCGCCGGGGCAAGGATCTGCTGCGCCAGGGGCGCAATCAGGAGGCGCTCGCCTCGTTCCTCAAGGTCGTCGAGGTGCGCGGCGACGACGCCCCGGAGTCTCACCTGGAGATCGGGATTCTTTATCAGCAGCACATCAAGGACCCGATCGCCTCAATTTACCACTACCGCAAGTTCCGCGAGTTGAAGCGCAACTCGCCGCAGTCCGACCTGGT
>JBILBW010000192.1:0-3983 GCA_044353465.1 Rariglobus sp.
AACACGGCCGTTAAGCCCCGAGCAGCCAATGGTAGTAGGGCGTTAGGCCCCGCGAGAGTAGGTTGTTGCCAGGTTTATGCCCCGTAGATTGCGAAAGCAGTTTACGGGGCTTCTTCGTTTTTAGTCCCCTTTACTAACACTCATCTCCCCTCGTAGCTCCCGTCTCCCCGTTTCACAATCAACCGTTTTAACTCCAAAAGCATCAGCGTCGCCGCAAGATCGGCTGTGTCAACGCCGCTGAGTTCACTGATTTGATCGGGGATAAGTAGCGCTCCGCCTGAAAAACAGCCATACACCTTCTTTTCGCCCGACGTCAGATTTGAGGCGGCTTGAAGCACACTACCTGCGGATTTTTCTGGGATCCTTCCTGGACGTAGCCCGTCTAGGTAGCTCAACTCATTCACCAGATCATCCACACCCGTAAATAGGGTGGCCCCGTCACGAATGAGTTGGTGGCAACCAGCGCTCGAGGCCTGATCGATACGACCGGGAACGGCAAACAGTAATCGACCTTGTTCACCAGCAAACCTCGCTGTGATCATGGCGCCACCGCTCACATCACTTTCTACCACCACCACGGCATCACTCATGCCGGAAACGATTCGGTTACGCATCGCAAAAGACTGTTTGTCGGCTCGGCGGGTAAAGGGGAATTCCGACAGCAGGGCGCCGGACTCCGAGATTTGCCGATAGAGCCCCAGGTTTTCCGCCGGGTAAATAATGTCGATGCCGTTGCCGAGGACCGCGACCGTCTTCCCACCCACAGATAACGCGCCCTCATGGGCCGCCGTGTCGATGCCCCGAGCCAGACCGCTTACCACGCAAAAACCTAGGCCGGAAAGTTCTGCCCCCAGTTTTTTTGCCACGCTCTGTCCGTAAAGGGTGGTACGTCGACTACCCACGATAGCCACGTTGGGCTGCTTAAAGTCGTACCGACCTTTTCGGTACAGCCCGATGGGAGCGCTATCGATTTCCTTGAGCCGGGCCGGATAGACCTGATCCTTCGAGGCTAAGAATCGGGTGTCTGTCTGCTGCATGCGTTCCTCCTCGCGGGCTAAATCAAAGTGATCTCGCCAGCCCCTAATGGTTGCGCTGATCACCGGCCCCACTCCTTGGATCGCCTCCAGGCGCCGCGAGTCCGCCGTGAAAACTCCCCTCGGATCGTTGCCCAATTCGGATAAGATCCGATTGAGCGTGATCGGACCGATGTGGGGCAGAGCGTTTAAAACCAGAAACGCCTGGTCTTCAGTGAGCTCAAGGGTGTTCATCGGTGAGGGCGGGTGGGGTGTGACGTGAGCTAGCCTCGTCTATTTTTATTAGAATCAAAAAAGGGATCACGGGGTTAATCGTTTCTTCAGTTCTGATTCGGTGATGATTTCTAGACCCAGCGATTGGGCCTCGTTTAACTTAGATCCCGGATTTTCTCCCGCCACCACCAAGTGTGTGCGCCGGCTCACGGCATTGGCGACATGGCCACCCACGGCCTCGATTTGTTGTCGGGCTTCGGCCCGGTTCCAACTGGGAAGAGTGCCCGTAAGTACCACGGTTTTGCCGAACAGCGGGCCTTTCGACGAAGCGTTGCCCGCTGTTTTTGGGCAGACTCCGAAAGCGATCAGGTCGGTAATCAACGCGCGATTTTGAACTTGTGATAGGTAGGTCTGCGCTGGTGCCGGGGTGGTCGCCTGCCATTGGGGAAGATTCTCGAGACCTGCCGCCCATTCTGCTGCTGCCGCACGCCCAACCCCGGGTATACTAAGCCCATAAATCAGCCGGCCTAAACGGGTTTTTTTACTTTGTTCAATTTGCTCGATCAGCTGCCGACCGACACGCTCCGATACACCGCCCGTGTACACCAAATCGGCAGTCCTCAGCCGGTAAAGATCCGCGACGGTTTTGAGGCAATGGCCGTTGACCAACGCGGCAATTAAAACCGGTCCCATTCCCTTGATATCAGCAGCATCGGGGGACACGTAGTGCTCGATGCGCCGGCGCAGCTGCCCCGGGCAGTCGGATTGCACGCACCGGGTGGTCGCCTCGCCTTCGTTGCGTACCAGTTTGCCTGCACATTCGGGACAGGTTTGCGGAAATGGGTACGGGGCTAGCGCGGCGGTCCTGCGCCTCACGTCGGGGCCCACCACCACGGGGATAATTCCACCGGCTTTTTCGACAAAAACCCAGTCGCCGATCCGTAGATCGCGGCGGGCAATTACCTCGGCGTTGTACAAGGAAGCACGTGCAACCGTGGTGCCGCCGATTACCACCGGTTCCAATTCCGCCAAAGGGGTAATGATTCCCGTTCGTCCGACCTGAAGGGTGATTTGTTGCAGGCGGGTGGAAATGCGTGAGGGCGGATATTTATAGGCGATGGACCAGCGGGGGGCCTTCGCGCTGTCACCCAGTTCGTGCTGCAAGGCGACGTCGTCGAGTTTGATCACGGCGCCGTCCGTGGGAAAGCTCAGGGCGGCACGGTGGCGCCCCAGCTGGGTCACCGCCGTCCAGACTTCGTTGGACGTTTGGGCGGTGGTAACCGATTCCACGCCGGGCAATTTCCAATCGCGAATCCGGGCGTGCAGCGCCTGTTGGGACGTGGGCGGGAGCGGCAATCCGTCCCAGGCCCCCAGACCATAGAAAACGATGCGCAGGCGCCTGCGCGCGACCTCGGCCGGAGTGTGCAATTTGAGAGTGCCTGCGGCGAGATTACGCGGGTGGGTGAAGGGCGTTTCACCGGCGTCATCACGCTCTTGATTGAGGCGGGTAAATTCGGCGTAATCGAGATAAACTTCCCCGCGCAGTTCGACGCTCCGGGGGAACGTAGAGGGCAGCGTAACCGCAAGCTCGGGAATGGTTCGGACGTTGGCCGTGACGTCATCGCCCTGGTGCCCGTCACCCCGCGTTACTGCCCGAACCAGGTGCCCGTTTTCGTAGGTTACGCTGATGGCCAATCCGTCGAATTTTGGCTCCACCACCCAGCGCAAATCGCTCCGCCCGGTTCGTTGCGCGACCCTAGTAATAAACGCCCGGAGCTCAGATTCCGTGTAGGCTTTCTCCAAGCTAAGCATCGGTTGTTGGTGGCTGACCAGCGGAAACTCGTCGCTTCGATCATCGCCAATCACCGACTCGGAGTCCTCGGCGCTGGCCGGAAGTTGCCCCAAGGACTGCTCCAGCTGGCGTAGCTCTTGTTTTAAGCCGTCGTAGGCGGCGTCGCTGATTTCGAGCGTGTTTTGCTTAAAGTAGAGCGCGTCGTGGCGGGCGATTTCCCTCCGCAACTCGTCTATCCGGGCGCTTGCCGGGGCGGCCTCAGGATCAACCCAATCGGGGGGGGCAGGCACTGGCGGAGATTGTCCGCCTAGGGTGGCAACGAGTGCAAACGCCACGCCCAGCAAGGCTGCAGTGACACGTCCGATGCTGGAGCGGCTTACGGTTAAGGGAGGGGGCATAGGGGCGGGGATGCGCCCCGCCCACTCTCAGACACCATTCCCCGTATCGGTGCCTTGAAAACCGTTAGCTGCGTAAGACCCGAGGTAAAAAATCGAGACACTGGGACACCGTGACTGCCACTTGTCCCTCGGTTTGGGCCAGGGCATCCGCGGCCAGGCCGTGCCAGACCGTGGCCCGGGAGGCGGCTCCAAGTGGGTTGGCGGGGGTCTGGGCCAAGAGGCCGCCCGATAAACCCGCCAAGAGATCGCCGCTGCCCCCGCGAGCCAGCACGGGCCCACCAAAGAAATTATAGTACGTTGCCTCGGCCGAGCAGACCCGGGTGATCGGGCCTTTTTGGACAACGACCATCGCGGGCGTGAGTGCCGGGGCAATGCGCGCGTATTCGCCGGCGTGAGGCGTGAGGATCCTCGGCGCCGTACCCGCCTCCACGATTTCGACTTGAAGGGCATCGGCGTCGATCACCACGGGTATTGGGGATTGAGTGACTATTGCTTGCGCAAGGGTCAGGGTTTCACGTTCCCGGCCGATTCCGGGCCCGATGAGGA
>JBILBW010000009.1:0-37821 GCA_044353465.1 Rariglobus sp.
GTTCATCTTCGGCCAAAACGGGATCAACATCACGCGTGATTACTCGCTGATGGCCAAGGCGGTGCTCTCGATCGAGGAGGTCGCCCGCTCGCTCGACCCCAAGTTCGACTTGCGCACCGAGTCGCGCCCGATCCTCGCCCAACTGCAAAAGGACCGCACCGGCCCGCGCGCGATCGCCCGCGATGGCCGCACCTTGTTGCGCTCACTGCTGACCGGCTTGCGTGAACTGCCGGCGGACATCTTTCGGATCATCCGCCGCATCGAGCACGACGATCTCACCATCAAGTTCCAGCACCAGGGGCTGGAGGGGCTGGACAAGGCGATCGGCTCGGCGAGCAACCGCCTGACCCTCGGTGTGATCATCGGCGCACTGGTGATCGGCTCGTCGTTGATCGTCACCACCGGCATTCGCCCCTACCTCTTCGGGTTTCCCGCCTTCGGGATTGTCGGCTACCTGATCTCCGCCCTCCTCGGCCTGTATGTGGTCTGGGACATCGTCCGCTACAACCGCCACCGCTGACCCGGGGCTCGGTGGCGGCCCCAGCGACGCGGAGGCCCAATCAGTCATCTCGGCCACCGCGTCTGCTTAACCGGGCAACCACCTGCGGGCCGGTCCCACCCCGCCCGCCGCCAGTCGGCTGCGGCTCAGCCGTTTTTCGCCGCCTCCAGTTCCTCCCAGCGGGCGAAGGCGGTGGCGTGTTCGGCCTCGATTTGGTCCAGGCGCCCCTTGGCGGCGGCGGCACCGGCGGGATCCTTACGGTAAATCGCCACGTCGCCCAGTTTGACGGTGAGCTGGGCTTGTTCGGTTTCCAGTTTCTCGATGCGTGCGGGCAACTCCTCCAATTCACGCTGCTCCTTGTTGGTGAGCTTGCGGGCCGAGGCGGCGTTACTCGACGCGCGCACCGGGCCGCTTTTGGGCGCAGCAGCGGCGGCGGCCCGTTTGGCCATCTCATTTTTCCAATCGGTGTACCCGCCGTCGAAGTCGCCAATCTGCCCGTCGCCCTCGAATACCAGCGAGCTGGTGACGACTTCGTCCAAAAAGGCGCGGTCGTGGCTGACCACCAGAAGGGTGCCATCGTACTCGACGAGCAGGTTTTCCAGCAGGTCGAGCGTCTCGGCGTCGAGGTCGTTGGTCGGTTCGTCCATCACCAGCACATTGGCCGGTTTGGTGAACAGACGGGCGAGCAGGAGGCGGTTGCGTTCGCCCCCGGAGAGCACGCGGGCGGGTGTACGGGCGCGGTCGGGGGTGAAGAGAAAATCCTGCAGGTAACTGATGACATGGCGCGTGCGGCCATCGATGGTGATGGAGTCGCTGCCCAGGTTGAGATTGTCGGCCACCGTCTTGTTGTCGTCGATCAGTGAGCGGAGTTGGTCGAAGTAGGTCACCTCCATGCGGGTGCCATGTTTGATCGAGCCGCTGGACGGTTCGATCTGGCCGAGGAGAAGTTTGATCAAGGTGGTCTTGCCGGCGCCGTTGGGGCCGATCAGGCCGATCTTGTCGCCGCGCATGATCGTGGTGCTGAAATCCTTCACCAGCACCCGGCCGTCGGGGTAGGAAAAACTCATGTTCTCGACCTCGACCACCTTGGCCCCAGAGCGCTCGGCCTCGACCAACTTGAGGGTGGCGTTGCCGATTTTGCTGCGGCGGGCGGCACGCTCGGCGCGCATCGCCATGAGTTGATGAACCCGGCCTTGGGCGCGGGACCGCTGGGCGCGCACCCCGCGCCGGATCCATTCCTCCTCCTGCGCGAGTTTTTTATCGAAGGCGGCCTGCTGGCGCTCCTCGGCCTCGAGGCGGTCGGCGCGGCGCTGCAGGTAGCTGTCGTAATCGCAGTCCCAATTGGTGAGCACGCCGCGGTCGAGTTCCACGATCCGGGTGGCCAGTTTGCGCAAAAACGCCCGGTCGTGGGTGACGAAAAACAGGCTGGGCTTTTCGGTCAGCAGGAAATCTTCCAGCCAGAGAATGCTCTCGATATCGAGGTGGTTGGTCGGCTCATCGAGGAGGAGCAGGTCGGGCTGGCCGGCCAGGGCGCGGGCCAGCAGCACGCGGCGCTTGAGCCCGCCGGAGAGTTTTTCGAACTGGGCGGAGGGGGCGAGCTGGAGCTTCTCGATCAGGGTGTCGACCCGCACGTCGCGCTCCCAGTCTTCCTCGTGTTCGCCCTGGGCGCGCAGGCCGGAGGTGACAATGTCGGTGACCGAGCCAAAAATGTCGGCGGGGATTTCCTGCGTCAGGCGGGTGAAGACGGCGCCGGGTTGGCGGAACACCGCCCCGGTGTCGGATTTGATCTCCCCGCCGATGACTTTCATCAGGGTGGATTTGCCCGCGCCGTTACGGCCGACAAGGCAGAGGCGTTCACCGGGATCGACTTGAAAGTTGACCTTATCAAGGACGGCCGGACCACCAAAGCAGAGATTAACATCGAGGAGACTAAACAACGCCATAGTCGGCAACCGTGGAAGCCGGGCGGGCGGCATGCAATCCCGCTTGTCGTCAAAGCGACGCGGGCCTGAAAACCAATCCGGGCGGGTTAATCCGACCGGGCGTTCTCCGCGGTGAGCCGTGCCACCTCGTCGCGCAGGGCCACAATCTCCGCCTGCACCAGCTTCATCTGCTGGTCGAAATCCTTGCGCAGGCTAATGTTACGGCCCACCCCGATGATCCCAATGATTTCCCCGGCCTGATTTCGATAGGGCAACTTGGTCGTCAGCACGGTAAGCTCACGCCCATCGTGGGTTCGCACCACTTCCTCCCGGTTTATTACGGGCAACCCGGAGGCCAGGATCAATTCGTCATCGTTGCGAAAACTTGCGGCAAACTCCTCCGGGTAAAAATCCTCGCTGCGCTTGCCCCGAATCGACTCGGGCGTCTGCCCCATCCACTCGGCAACCACTTGGTTGGCCAAAAGAAAGCGCCGCTCCTTATCCTTGATACAAACCGAATCCGGCAACCCGGTGAGCAAGACCTCCAGCAAATGCCGTTCGGTGTTCAGGGCGATTTCGGTGGTTTTAAACTCGGTCTGGTCGCGGGAAAACCCGTAGGTCCCGATCATCCGGCCGGTTTGGTCGCGCAAGGGCGCCTTCCACGTCAAACACCAGGTAACCCGCTCCTCGCCGTGCGTTTCCTTCTCCAAGATACCACTGATTACCTGACCAGTGCACATGACCTCCTGCTCATCGGCAAACGCTTTTTTGGCGTGTTCGGAGGAAAAAAAGTCGAAGTCACTGCGCCCAATCAAAACCGCCGGATCATCAACCCCGAAGTGCTTGGCAATTATTTTGTTGGCTACCAAAAACCGGCTATGGCGGTCCTTGAAGAAGACCGGGTCGGGGAGCAGCTGGACCAGTTGGGTAAAAAAACCGGAGTTCCACTGCATCCGCCGCGCCTCCAGGGCGGCGACGATCGCGGCTTGAAGGGAGGCGGGGGCAAACTCCGTGGCCACCACGCAGGCGGCGGCGTGATCGAGAATCAACTCCCGGGCGGCGGCCACGTCCTGCGCCGGCCACTCCCCGCCAATCACGGCCACACTCACCGGGCAGGCCTTCAGCGCCTCGGCCAACGTGACGAGGTCTCCGACAGTCGGCAAAACCCGGGCGTCAGCCGCCACGGGCAGCTCTTGGAGCCGTTGCGAGGCCAAACCCAGCGGCAGAATGTGACAGGGGAGCGGTTCCATAAAAGGGGGTTAAACGCCGAGACGAGGTTGAGGAGGAAGGGAAAAGAACAAGCGGAGGCATGCAAATCTAAAGCAGGCGTACGGCCCGGCGGCCAGGGGCGGGCCCGCTCTCACTGACACCACTGCTTGAAACAAAAATAGCCGCCGCCGGCAACCCCGGCGAGGGTGGCCGGAATCAGCAGGGTGGCGAAGCCGATCTGGGTGTAACCGAGGCTGCCCAGTATCCCGCCGCTGAAAAACCCGACCAGCAAAACCAGCAGGAGGCGCACCCGGCGCCAGTCAACCGGCACGCCCCTCAAGCGTAACCCCACCGCAATGCCCACATCCGTGATGATCCCGGTCATGTGGGTGGTCCGCACCACCGCCCCGCTGTAGTGCGTGGCCATCGCGTTTTGCAGCCCGCAGGCCATCGCCGCCAGACAGTCGCCGGCATAGTTGCCGGTCATGAGCATCCGGCTGGCGGTAAACAACAGCGCCGACTCCAGCAGCAGCGCCACCCCGTACCGCCGACCGAGTTTGAGGGTGCTCTCGCGAATGATGGCCGCGCTGCACACGCTGCCAAAAAAAAACGAGAGCACCACCGCGCTCGCGTAAATCGCCAAGGAAAACCGCCCCGTTGCCAGCTCATTGCTCAACACGGTCACGGTGCCCGACATGTGGGAAATCGCCTGGTGGTGCATGCCGAGAAAACCGACCGCGTTGATGCCTCCCGCCATGCAGGCAAGCCCAAAGCCTCCAAGCACAATCCAAGGCGGTATCGGTTTTGAAAACATGAGCCTTGCCCACTTAAACCGCGCTCTCGCCGGCTGGGCAAGCCCGCGCCCGCTTCCCTAAATGGGGCAACCGCCTCCCGCCCCAGCCCCCCCCCCTGCCTTCGGCCCATCAAAGCCCCGCCCTGCCGCGGGGCCGGTTTGACCGCCAGCTTTACTCAAAAAACCGGCGCCGCCCCTAGCTTTTAGCCCCAACCCGCGTACCTTTTCGGGTGCTGAATCCGCCCGGGGTTTCATCCCTCCGATAAAGCCCCGATCCTACTTTGGCTTACCCCGGGGCTGACCGCACCCCCAGCCTCACGGCCCTCAGAGCATCAAGTTTCCTTCACCCGCCCCACCCCCAACCGCCGCCCCCCATCCATGACTACTCTAATTCCACACTTGGCCGAAGAAATGGCCGAGGAACACACCGTCACCCACGAAGACATCAGCCGTCGCGCCTACGAACTCTGGAAAGAACAAGGCTGCCCGGCCCATTGCGACCAAGCCATCTGGCTTGAAGCCGAGGCCGAGCTGCAAGCGATCAAACACAGGGTTTTTCGCCACCCCCACCTCAATCTTGCCGCCTAGTCCAACTCCGCCCCCCGCTGCGGGGGTTACCGCCGCCGGTGGTCGCACCGTGCATAGACCCCACGGCTGCTCACCCAGGGCTCATCCCCTTCGCCCCGCAACCCGGCATCAACCCAACCCCAAACCCCACCTCGTTATGCTCACTAAATTCACCATCGATTATATTATCTTCCCCCAACACAACACCGTCGTGCAGACCCACTTTGCGGAGGACCCCATTGAGGCCGAGGATTTCCTCATGAGTCTGCTCCAAGTGCACGCCCGGATCACCGCGATTCGCCACGAGGGAGGCGAGCTGACGCAACACCAGTTTGACCGCATGCTCAAAATTGCCGCCGAACGCATCGTGGCCCAGTTGCTGGAGGGGTCCCTGCAGGTAGACGCCTCCGACATCAAGACCCGCTTCGGCTTTGCCGCCTGAGCGGCGGGTTGGCGCGGGCCCGCGCACGTGCCCTGCCGCCCGCCAGGCGCGGGCGGGGCGCGGGCGACGTTCGGCGTTTACCGCCGGCCGCGCAGGAAAAGGTCCTCGACCTTTTTGCGCGCCCAGGGGGTTTTGCGCAAAAAAGTGAGGCTCGATTTCACACTCGGGTCGTGGGTGAAGCAGCGCACCTCGATCCGCGCGCCCAGCTCCTCCCAGCCGTACTGGGCGACGAGTTCCGTCACGATGGTTTCCAGCGTGATGCCGTGGAGGGGGTCTTTGGAAGCGTTCATGACACGGAGGCAAAGAGGGGGGGCCCCCACGGGCAAGGGTGTTTACGCAGCCACAAGTGAAGGCTGGCACCCCAAGCCGCCCCGCTGCCCCCGCGCGTCACTCCTCCTCTTGGTGCTGGCGATGGCGAAAGGGGCGGGCGCTGGCCGCCTCGGCTTTTTTCCGCCACCCGGGGGCACTCGCGTGCGCCCCCGGCTTAAGCTGCTTGGGCGCCTTGGCCACCTGCTCGGCCTTGAGCTTGCGATAACTCTCCAGCCGCGACGCCGGCAACACCCCGCTCGCCAGCGCCTCGCGCACCGCACACCCGGGTTCGAGCTGATGCTGGCAGCGGGTGAACCGGCAGCGCGCGGCCAAATCGATGATGTCGGGATAGGCGTCTTCGACCGCTTCCTTGGCATCCCACAACTGGAATTCTCGCATACCCGGGGTGTCGATCACCAGCGCCCCGGTGGGCGTCTGCATCAACTCGCGGCGCGTGGTGGTGTGGCGACCCTTGCCATCCTTCTCCCGCACCGCCGCCGTCGGCATTGCCTCCGCGTCCTTGAGCAGGCGGTTAATCAGCGTTGATTTACCCGCGCCCGAGGAACCGACAAACGCGAGGGTGCGACCGGGCAAGGCGTAGGCTGCGGCCAGGGCCTTGAGTCCCTTGCGCGTGTAGGTGCTGGTGATCGCCACCGGCACCCCCGGCACGAGCAACTCGATCTCGCTGCGCACCGCCTCGGGGTCGTCGCACAAGTCGGACTTGTTTAAAATCACCACCGGCTGGGCGCCACTGTCGCGAGCCGCGACAAAAAAGCGCTGGATGCGCTTAGGGTTGTAGTTGGCGTCGAGTCCGCTGACCAAAAAAACGGTGTCGATGTTGGCGGCGACGATTTGCTCAACCGGGGCCTCGCCGGCCGCCTGGCGGGAAAACCGAGTGCGGCGCGGCAGCAGGGCATGAATCTGGGCGCGGCGCCCATCGCTGCCGACCTGCACCACCACCCAGTCGCCCACCGCCGGATAGGCTTGGGCATCGCGAGCGGCGGCGTGATGGAACTTGCCGGTGAGTTCGCCCAACAGTTCGCCGGTGGCCGTCTGCACCGCATAATAATGTCGGCGCAGCTCCACCACCACCCGGGCGGGCTCGAGGCCGGCCTGCCGGTGCGGAGTGAAGGCAAGTTCCCAGGCTTCGTCCCAGCCGAAGGCGTGGAGGGGGGGGGCCATGAAGCGGTGGCGGTTGAATCAAGCCAACTCGACAACCCGGCGGGCCGGGTCGGGGTTTTGGCGAAAGAACAGTGCGGTGGCTCCCACCGAGCTCACGAACACGCAGCGGCCGCCGTCGGCGATCTGGGGGGCGAGGGCAGCGCGTTCGTCGCGCTCGGCGGCGACGAAACGCACCTTGACCAATTCACGGGCGTTAAGGTGTTTTTGCAGTTCGGTGAAGAACTCGGGGGTGAGTCCGCTTTTACCCACCTTGACCGAGGCGTCTAGGGTCTGGCCGGCGCCGCGAAGGAAGGTTTTTTGCGCTGCGGTGAGAGGAAATTCGTACATGAGCCCGCCACGCAAACCGCCCCGCCCCGCCGACGCAAAGGGAAACGCCGCCAGCGGCCACCCCGGGGGTTCTCGGCTTCTGCACCACGCAGCTCCATCCAGGGGGTTTAGCACCGATACGAATGCAGAGACCCGGAGGCTCAACGCAACGACGGCAGGCCGTAAATTGAGGCCCCCAACCTTTATTTCTATGTAGATCAACTTACGCGCTCAACCGCTCATGCCTTGGCGACTGTCTTTCGTCCTAGCGACTTCGTGTTAAAAACGCGCTGTAGGGCCCTTGTTCAAAAAAACGGGACGTCCGCGAACACCGGATGGAGTTGTCGCGCCCTCAACTCCGCCCCTCCACCTACACTCCGGGCCATACCCGCACTCACAGCGCGGCGGCCGGGAGCGTCAACGCGCGGGCCTGTTCGCAGCGCTTGCGCGACAGCTCCACCCCCAGCGCATCCATCCCGAGGGCGTTGGCCGCCGCCAGCACCGTGCCGACCCCGCAGAACGGATCGACCACCACCTGCGCCCCCACCTGATCGCGGGCGAAGCGCACCGCGTGCCCGGCCGCTCGCACCCCCATCGCCCGCACCCAGGGCAGCGCCCCCGCGTCGGTAATAATGTCGGGCAGCGGCAGCACGTCGGGGCACTTCATCGCCCGCGACACCGCAATCAGGTGCGTGTACCCGGGCCTCCCGTAGGTGAGCACCCCGGGTGGCCGGCGGCAGACGATTTTATGAAACAAGATCTGGGCGCCCGCATCCTCGGCGGCGCGGATCACCATCGCGCCTTTGTCCACCCACACCCCGTCGCGTTTGATATCGGACTGAAAAAACAGTGCCGCGCTCGAGTCGGGGACCGCATCAACAACCAACGTGACCGCACCAAGAAACCACGCCCGCCAGACCGGCAGGGACAAATTCACCTCGGAGACGTCGGGCAGCGAGGTGATGGCGCAGGCCCCCTCGATGCGCCCGCGCTGGCGCAACCAGCCGATGGCGTCGGCGCAATGGACCTCGCGCAACGGTGTTCGGCCGGGAGCGTCGCCGGCGGGGCTCATTTCGTCCCCGCGGACTTCTCGGCGTAGTGGGGCACGAGCTGCTTGAGGTGGCCCTGGATGACCGCCGCGACGGTGGCCGCAGGCACGGTATTTTTGTGCAACTCGAAGACGGCGACCAGCAGGGCCAGCTCGATATCCACCTTGTTGGGGCTGGCCGTCTTCATGGCTGCGACGATCTCCAGGGCCTTTTTCTCGGCCAGCTTGTAGTTGAGGAAGTTTTTATCGGGTGCCGATTCGCTCATCGAACAAGGGGTTTAGGCAACCCGGGCAATGGTCAAGCCCAGGGGCAATGGCCGGGGGAGGCCAGCCAGCAGCATCCGCCAAATTCGTGCTGGCCGCGGACCATTGAGGGAGGGAGGCACTGCGGGTCTGCCGATGCGGGACGGTCCTGTTGCTCCAATCGGGGCGCACCGCCACGGATCTGCCCCCGCCCTGACAATCACCCCCATTCGCCCGATACAGGCCGGTCGCCCAGGGGGTAACCCGCCTTTCGGCTTCCCCCATGCCCCGCACGTCGGTTTTGCCGGGGATCCAGCGAGAAGACGCCGACGACTCCGGACCGGTACGCTCGCCCCCCCGGTCGCCACCGGCACCCCGGGTTTTGCTCCGGGAGGGCCACCCCGTTAATTGCTACCGGACGCCGTCGTAGCCCCCCGCCAGAGCAAAAGCGCTAAAGTTTTATTGTATTTCGATAATTATTAGTTGACTAAGCCATTAAAACTTCTGTTTTACCGGCTCGCATGACGACAACCACCACCCCGCTCGACCCTTTAGCCAACCCGCCGTTAAGTCCCTCCCTGCAAAATGAGGCGATCTACCAAAAAATCCGCCTGATCGGCAAAGTCGGGCTAGTTCTAAGCTCCATGATGCTAGTGTTATTTACATTAGTACTGCTGCTTTTTCTGATCGTGGTGATTCTCGACCTCATTGATCCTAGTGAAAAAATAATTCTGGGAAACGATGCTGTGCCCGCCACCTTGTATAGTCTGCTAGTTTTGGCCCCCCTAATGGCATTAGCCTGGTGTCGCATTTTCCGGCGTTTTACGCCCAACAAACTACTCTCCCAAAAAACAGTGAAGCTGATCATGCAGGCCACAATCCTCGGCTTTATTGGTTCAATAACACCCTTTTATCACGCACCAGACCCAAGCGTATACTGGATTATTTACCTATTCGATATACTCTTAGCAGTCTGGGAAGCACTACCGCTGCTGGCTTTGGGATATGCCTTAAAACTCAGCTTAGCCCTCAAGGAGGAAAACGATTACACGGTCTGATTCCCCAGCATGTCCATCATTATCCGACTCGATGTGGCCCTGGCGCGGCGCAAGATGCAGTTAACCGAACTGGCTGAGGCCATCGACATCACCCTGCCCAATCTCTCCATCCTCAAAACCGGCAAGGCCAAGGCGATCCGCCTGAGCACCTTGAACGTCATCTGCAAGCACCTCGATTGCCAGCCCGGGGAGATCATCGAGTACGCACCCGATGAACCGGACGGCAATTAAAGCGCCCCACCCCGTTTACCGGCAAGCTTTAACGTTAGGCAAAAATACTACTATGAAATACAAATGCATTCTGATCGGATTAATTATCTCGTCATCCGCAATTTCGGCTGAATCCAAGTATCCTCGTTTGGAGCGAGCTGAATTGAGCGCAGAAGACTTGGCCTCAATTTTGGGGATAAAAACAGTCAAGTGGCGGTTGCCAAATAAGGACGGCTGCCGGCTTTCGTCATATCAAGTAATTTTTCGCGCATCTGATGGCAAGGAGCAGCCATTATCGGACCCCATCGAATACAATTACGATCCTAACAAGATGGATGACATTGGGGAGTTAGTTGTTTCCTTGGTGCCCAAGGACGGCGCATATGAACTTTATCTCAAGACTAAGAATTATTACCAAAGCAAAACTCATCAAATTCCAATAAAAATGAAGAATTATGTTATGGCTTACACTCAAGTGATTGAGGGAGGCACAGGCGTAACAGTCGATAAATATGCAGTCCCCTCGGGAGACTCGATTATATTTAGATTATCTGAAGGCTCGGGCGATAAAAACACCGTGCCCGACATCATTATATTGCGTACTTTAATGTCAAAATAAGGGGCCGAACCAATCCGAATGAAAATTCATGAAGCCATTAACCCAATCCCCACAGAGCCAAGCCAAAGTCATAGTCAGCCCCGTAATCTCATGAAAAAAAATATCAATCGTGTTGCCAGTTATTTATGGCGTGAATGGCTTCTTTCAATCGTTCTGTTTTTTGCAGTGGTTGCTCCGCTTAGGTCGGCAATTGTAGACTGGAATTGGGTGCCCACGGGTTCCATGAAGCCGACTATTGTCGAGGGTGATTTGGTCCTTGTTAATAAGTTGGCTTATGACTTAAAGATTCCCTTTACGACTAAGCGGTTATCGGAATGGGCTAATCCCGATCGGGGTGAAATTGCGGTTTTCTTTTCCCCTAAAGACGGAGTTAGAATGGTAAAGCGAGTGATTGGTGTTCCTGGTGACACTATTGAACTTCGAAACGAAATTTTATATCTAAATGGCCAGCCCCAACGTTATTCAATTCAGTCCAGCGGGCCATTTTTAAGCGATATTTTTGAAGACAAAAATCCTCTTTTGGCCATAGAGCACATGGAGTCATGTGATCATTATGTAATGGCACTTCCTAGCAAATCCGCCATGCGCAACTTTGGTCCGTTTGTCATTACCGCAAACAACTATTTTATGATGGGTGATTCCCGCGATAACAGTTTCGATTCGAGATATTTTGGGCTCGTTAATCGTGATCTTATTGTTGGACGTGCAAGCACAGTTTTAGCCTCATTCGACACATCGAGATTTTTACTTCCGAGAATTCATAGGTTTATCCAGTCTCTTTCGATTCAGAAATTGAAAGAAGGGGAATCAACCTGATGACCGATTAAAACCACTGAGCCGAACCAGCCGCTACAGCGAACCATTGTTCGGCGAAATACAAAACATGAATACTTCGATTATCGGTGAACTCATCACGCTCCTAACGGGCGCCTTATTCACATTAACCGGCTTTGGCGTCATTTCGCTCAGCAAAGACAAGATTGAGGTCGAGAAATGGAAGAAGGCTAGAACTTGCATGAAGATTGCCGGACCAATTATGATAACATGTAGCCTCATTTCGCTCTTCATCTTAATATTTATGAAAAAATAGTCGGCTTCAGGATGTTGCGGATACTAAAAAATGGCACGAAACTGATTCATGCTGATACGAGATTGGTTGGTACAGAAGGGGACCCAAGAAAGCGTTTGGCGTATATTTAAAATCTTTTACCCGGGAAGAGGAATGAGAATCCCAGAGACTTGGGTCAAAGCTTTGGCTCGAAGGATTAAAGCAAGCAATTTAGGCAATCCCAATATATTAAAATTCCAGAAAGAAGGTATTACTGCTGTCGCACGGTATTTTGGCTCAGGCATAATAGGGATAGACGAATGAGCTTTCCTTCCAATAAAATGAACCGCGCTCAAGCAAACCTGGTGCTACAGAGAACGGAATGATTTGTCACGTTTGTGCTCCGAGCGGAACAAACCGCGCCAACGCACTTCACCGCCAAGCTTAGACGTTCGGCAAAACTCAACCACCCCCAAAGAGTCCGACACAAAACCTTGGGTGATTAAAAGACCCTGAACTGAACGATTTGGCGACCGGTTAAAGTAGTATTTTGATCAAGGCAACGAAGGAATGGTAACCATGACTCGCGCAAAAAGTTTCCCACTTGGCCCACCACGAATTGTGTAAGTGACTTTAATGAGGTCATTGGCCGGCGCAACGTTGTTGGTAATCGTTTCAGTCGCTATATCGACTTCTGTCCCCTTGCTATTGGTCTGGCCGTTCTCCTTCCATTCAACCAAATCGGTGGACCATTGGTAAGTTGTAACCAAATCAGAGGAGGTAGTGTTGGACTGACTATGCTGCAATATCAGGGTATTAAATCCAGCTTTGACCGAGCTGAGCCCAATATTTGGCTTCGACGGATCTGAACCCAATAAGTACTCCACGGCATTACCGAGGCCATCGTGATCAAAGTCGGCAGCGGCGCCAGTTAACCCACCAACGTTAAATCCAGTAATCCATGTACTAAATGCAGCTTGAGCATTTAGCGCTATAACTGTAACGGTAAAGGTTCCACTGATCGTATTTATACCATCGTTGACAGTCACCGTAATCTTAGCCGTGCCGCTGGCATTGGACACTGGGCTGTAAAGTAATGAACCAGTACCCTGACCAGTGGTGTACCGGACAATTGGATCCTGGATGAGCCCAATGTTATCCGAACTCGCCTTAACTGTAATCGTCTGGCTCTCATTGAGCGCCCCCGCGCTAATACCACTCAACAGAACCGTCTGGGATCCTGCGTTTTCACGAATAGGAGTCGGATTCATGATTGCGCTTAAAGTCGGCACATCATTGACGGCGGTGACCGTGACCCCAAATGTTCGCGTGCTTGTATTGTTGCTCACTTGGCCATCGTTGACCGTGACCGTTATAAGAGCCGTGCCGTTCTGGTTGGCTGCGGGCTGTACCTTGACCGTGCGATATCCCCCCGAGCCGCCAAATGTGATACTCCCCTCAGGGAAAAGAACTGGGTTGTTGGAATAGGCCGAGAGAATGAGTGAAGCTGGGGTAGTTTCTGCATCGCTCACCGTAAATGATAGCGGTGCCGAAGCGGTGTCTTCATTAATCGAAATGGAACTAATGGGGCCAATGGTAGGCGGGGAATCAACTAAATCGCTGGGGGGCAGATATTCGACAAAAAGCTTTGGGGCGTTGCTGGCGCCTGATTCAAACGTGGAGTAAGCCAGCGAGCATGGAACGGTAAAGGACTCCAGTAAAAGTGTAACCGCCCCGCCGGTCACCCAATCAGGTCGGTTAATCACTTCAGAAATCACGTTGGCGATACTGCCGATCTTCAACGAACCATTTTTCTGAGTGTAGGCATTAAAAAAGGAGGTTGTCCTCGTACGGCTGGTGAGATTGTAAGGCGTTGATAATAATGGAGGCGAATTACCGGAAAGCTCCCCGCGGATACCAATCACATCCACTATGTTTTTTCCGCCATAAACCAGCTCACCACCTTCCACGTAGTTTTTAACCCCGTCCAAATCATAGGCTGTAGTGGTTTGGCCCTCCTTGATATACCCCTTATTTTTATCGATATAAACGTTTACTCCGTCAATCCGCTTGCGACTGTATTTTTTTCCGTGGGTGACAGTTGATGCATTTAAGGTCAACCACGCGCTCAAGATCTTGGCGCGCTTCGGTATGCTTACCCCGGTGAAGCGAAGCGCACCGGTATTCTTGTTGCTGGCACCGGCCGCCAACAGCATTTCGGCCGTATTATAACGGTTCAATGTCAAAGCGGGTACCGACTCCAGTTTCGGCCAGCCGACAAACACATTATTACTACCTAAAGTTACGCTGCCAGATTGAGCGTTTTCAAAACCATCATTGCCCCCCAATGCCAGCGGGAATGTAGCCCCAGTGAAGCTGGGTTTGCTGACAGGATTAACCGAGGCAATAACCGGAATGTCTTGGGGCGTGAAATACTGAATGGCCCCGATGTCGCATGAGTTGGCCGAGGGCCGCATTTTGAAATTAAAATCATACTTGGCCACTGCGGGTTGAGCACCACGTCCCCGAGCCGCCGAATTTGCTGCAATCTTAAAAGTTTCAGTTTCCAAAAAAAGAGGGTCACCCGTTACACCTGTTGGACCGAGGCTGGATTGTACCGATGGAGTGGTGTTATTGGCGAAATTGTTTACCAACGAAAGATCGGCCACCGCCCCTTTCACCGAAATGGCAGGATTGTAGTTATAGATGAGATTATTCCTTACGACAAGACGCCTCGCCAGCGGTGTGTCGATGTACACGCCGGGTCTCCAAGAATCCGGCCAAGCACTATTATAAATCGTATTATTTTCTATTACAACATCATCCAGAAACAGATTAGGCCAATTCATCACATAAAAATCGCCCCATTCCGCCACGGCCAAGGGCGTTTTCTCAACATCCTTTATGATATTGTTGTAGATGCGAACATTAGTGGTGGCATTGCGCAATTCACCCGTGAGAATGATGCCGATGTCACAGCGCACGATGCGGTTATTGAAGACTTCGATATTGCGCTGAAAGCCCAAGTAGGAGTCGATGTAGATGGCGGGACGACCCGGCTTACCTGCGGTGTGAAGGTTGTCATGAACATAGTTGCCATAGACACGAATATTGCTGGACGCTTTGATGCAAATACCCTCACCGCCTCCCTCGCTTAAGGTGCAATTTCTGATTTCATTATTAACCACATCAACAAATTCACACTTATCCAAAGTCAGACATTCCCCGGTTGCTCTTAACAAATTAACAACATTATCCAACACATTGCCTTTAACCACCGCATCACTGCACCCTTTTAATGAGATGCCCGCGGCCGCCATGCTCACCACCTCGCAATTCTCAATCCTCAGATTACTTATAGCAATTCCGGGGCCCGAGGCGATACCTCTAACCCCGCCATTGACCAGCCGCAATCCATATAAAGTTATGTAGTTTCTATCGTTAAGATCAAACAAGATACTCTTGATATTAAGCCCATCAATCACGGGCTTAGCTAAGCCCGGAATTCCAGAATAGGTGATGCGGCCCGCTGCGCTTCCGGAATTCATGGCCCTAACCGCTCCGTTGTAGGTACCCGGCGCGATGTAGACGGTTTGCCCCGGCTGGAGGGTATTCGCCGCCTTTTGCAAGGTTAACCACGGGGAGGACTCGGAACCGTTATTAGTATCCAATCCGTTTGGTGAGACGAAAAAAATTTCCGCATCAAGCCGAATGCTAGTTGCGAAAATCAGGAGTATCAAAATTGAATTTTTTTTAACTGCGTAAATACTCATAACGAATTCATATTTAGAAAAGCCAAAAACAGGGGTTTTAATAACCCGACTTGACACGAACGATTAAAATTGGGTTGCTTAAGGGGAGCCGGATAAAAACTGCGGCATCAAGCCGCTAGTGCATTGTGTTCAGGAAAAATTATAAAAAACTTCGACTGGAGATTGTCCGTCAAGCACGATGCAAGCCCGGTTTTTGAGTCTCAACTCGGCATTGGACATTTTGCCTTTGGTGACGGTATTAAAGTCGATGCCTTTAGCGAACTACTCGCGGGCAAGGCCGTGGATATTCCCAACAGCACCGCGTTGCCAAAAACCAAGCGGACCACAAAAGCAAACTTTGTAAACGGAGCTTTTCGCCAAATTATGCAAACCATCCAGCGTCGTAGGCTCCGGGCAAGTAATAATTTCTGCATGAATTAAACCGCTAGAGCAGAAACTCAGGCATGCGACGATAGCAATGAAGGAAATCCGCAGAACTCGATTACTATATATATATACATTTGGGGGTTTATGACTAAAGCACAGTCATATAGGCACAGGGGTCAGAACGAAAATTGCCGTTAATGATAATAGGCAAATTCGGCGCAACTTTGCAGACCGAAGGTGAAAGTTTATGGGGCTTTTTTTCTTTCCACCCACGGGAGGGGGGTTGGATGGAAGGAAAGAAGTACCGTATCACATCCCCGCGATGAAGTAATACACTTCCCATTCTAACTATTGCGCCTTGATGGCAACACCTCCCTTAACAACGCGCCCACGGTTATTTGCAATAGGAAGAAGCTCATATGAGGAAAATGAGCACGGTCATGATGTTGCCTGCCGAAGTGCACAGGCTGAGTACACAGCTCGTTGTTTATTTCGAAGATCTTGAGAAACAGCCGACCCTCAATCCAACGCGGCCCCTGGCGCTGGCCGATGAGAACCGCTCTCAAGGTGGATATTTAGTGTTTTTCCGGCGCTTTTAGGAAAAAAGCCCCCTTGGAGTTGTCGGGTGCTGCAAAACCCTCCCTGGTGGACACGTCAGCGCTTTTTGGCGCAAATACGCAAACTCCTAGTCTTAGGTAGCAAAGGAACGTTCTAATTCGACGCGATCACGGCGTTCACCGAGAAATTTGCCGGATGCCTCCCAGTCCAGATTCGGCATTTTTTGGTTTTACTAACCCAACGCCATGCCTAGGAGCAGGCTCCGGAAGCAGACTTTAAGTCTGCGCTACTCCATTTGCGGGGAGCGCGCCCCAAGCGCCGGAGGCCGTCGCCAAGTCTTACTTCTGGGCTGCGGCGAGGAATTCCATAATTTTTTGCGCTTGGTCCTTGGTGGTGCCTTTGGTGTCGGCATACACGATTTTGCCCTCGTGAATCAGGAAAGCTTGGCGGCTGGCGAACATCAGGGCATTTTGACCGAACGCCTTCAGCACCACCTTGTTGATGTCGGCAATCAGGGTGTAGGGCAGTTTATATTCCTCCTTAAACTTCTTCTGTTTTTCCACGGAATCCGTGCTGACCCCGATGATCGTCACCCCGAGTTTGGCTAAGGCTTCGTAGCCGTCGCGCAGCGAACAACTTTGGGCGGTGCAGCCGGGGGTGAACGCTTTGGGATAAAAAAACACCAGCGTGTAGGGGCTGGAGGCGTAAACGTCGGCGAGGTTCAGTTCGACACCCTGCTCGGTGGTGGCGGTGGCCACCGGAGCAGGGTCGCCGACGTTGGGCCGTTCAGCAGAGTGAGCGAAGGAAAACATGGAAAAGAATGCGGTGAGGGTGATAAGCGTGCGGAGATTTTTCATGGTAACAAAGCGGTAAGAATGGCCGGGGCTAAGCGCTTCGCAAGCCGTCCCGTGAAGCCGCCCGGTTGCAGCGCTTACTCCAAACCGGTGACGGGTAAATCGGCGGGATGCTCGATGGAAAACTTCAGCGGGATCTCGCGTTTCTCGCCCGGCTTCAGGTCGAGCCGCCAGGTGAGTTTACCTTCGGCGTCACGAGCGATGCCAGCTTTTGGCGGCTGCACCGCCGCCTCCTCGGGCTTGAGCAGCTCGCGCGAGGCGGGCGCAATCAGGGAGACGACGATCTTTTCGTCGCGGGCCACCGGTGCCACGTCCTGAATCACCACGCGTTCGGCGGTGCGCTTGTTGTTAGTGATCGTCATCACGATGTCGTAGGTGGTGCGCCGGCTGCGGGTGGTGAAGCCGGTGTCCTCAGTAAAGCGAGAGACCAGCTTGCGCTTAATCGCAAGCCCCTCGTCGGCGCCGAGGTTGAGGGTGAACTTTTCACCCGGCATGGTCGTCGCGAGGCGCGAGGTGGCCACAAAGGTCTCGTCGAGGAATACGTTGAGCGCGCCGGCGAGGAAGGGCAGTTCGCTGCGGTTGGTCACGAAGGCGGCCAAGTAGGCGATTTCCTGAAGTTTGGGTGTGGCCTGGTAGTGGAGCGCCGCGGGCAGGGCGACGGTGCCGAGCGGCAGGCGCTGCGCGGTGTTGTCGCTGGCGAGGGTGACCGGCGAGGCGATTTTATAATTGGCGCTGGTGGCGGCCGACTCCACTAAAGCGCTCGCAGATACGGCCGCGACCGCTTCCGGGGCTCCACCGGGGCTGAAGGCATCGGCGACGGCCGGTGCCAACGTGGACTCCATCAGTTTGCGCTTGGCCTGGGGAATCCCGCGATCAAAGGCCATCGAACCGGGTTCCGCTTTGGAAAAGGCCACCGGGCGGACGACATCCACCCACCAGGGGCCAATTTCCGGGGCGGACCCGCCAAGACCGGGGCGGGCGGTGGACAGAGTCAGGCTGATCGCCTTCCAATCTTCGCCGGTGGCGTTACGCACCAGACCAAAAGCGTCGAGATCGACCTGGCGTTTATCGGAGCGCAGACGGGCGTCATAGGCGGGCGCCCACGAAGCGCCGGGCAGGCCGTAGCTCAGGGCGAGATCGAGTTTACCGGTGGTTGCGGTGGCGAAGCGCACGGTGACGGTTTTAAAGGCGCGGTGGGTGGGCTGGTGGCCGCGGAGCTCGTTTAACTGGGCCTGGGTGGCGGTGATTTTCTCGCCGAGGGTGGTGCACTCAAGATCGAGTTTTTGGGCAGCGGCGTCGAGGCGGGCTCGCTGGCTGGCGGAGAAGCCGAGGAGTTTCTCGTAATCTTCCAGAGCGGGCCGAGCCGGGGGCGTTTCCCCGGCGCGGGAGGCCGCCGGCGTGGTCGAAGCCTTTTCGATGTCGGCCAGCAAGGCGCGTTGGGTTTCCAGCACCGTGCCCTGATCGTTGAGAGCGCGCTCCTCACGACGCAGGCCGTGGAGTTGGTCTTCGAGGGTTTTGATGCGCGCGTCAGGCTCGGCGGTGACGTAGCCAATGCGGGTGTTGATATCCAAAAGGGTGGCGGCGGTGGTGCCCTTGGCTGCGACCTGGACGGACTCGTCGAGGAGCGCGGCCGGCAGTTGGGCGAAGCTGATTTCGAAGGTGCCGGCGGGTACGTCGATCAGGGCAGCGGTGCGTGTGACCACAGCACGATCCGGATAAATGGTCGCGGCGGTCAGGTTTGTTTCAACGGGTATGGGGGCGGCGACGGTGGTGGCGTAAACCAGCGCGACGCAAAGCAGGGGGAGGCGGAGTAAGTTCATGGGGGGGAGAGGGTGAGACTGCAACAAAGCGGAAACGATCCAAGTGCGTAAAAAAGTTCTGCCGTAATAAGCACTGGGAGCCCCTGTTTGCGAACCCGGCGCAGAGTGGCGCCTGGGCGCGGCGCGCGCTCATCCCAGCCCAATTAAAACTTTTCGCCTACGGCCCCCCCCCACGGGCCCGGCCACCATTGGCACCACGCCCGACAGCCCCGGAGACGGTTAAAAATCCGCAACGTACAGGCCCGAGTGTCACCTAATGGGTGACACTCGGTTGCGGGTTGTTGCAGCACAAAAAAGGCGGCGCCCGCTGTGGGGCGCCGCCTGAAGCAAGGCGGGAAGCCTAAACCGGGCGAAGCGGGCTTACCAGGCGTCGCTGCGGAAGGGCACCGCCGGCAGGCCTTCGAGGTTAAACAGGCCGGCGAGTGGGGCGTTGCGCCAAGCGTAGCGCACTGCCACCGGCGAGGGCACTTCGGCACTGGTGACAAACACGGTGTCCTTCTCGATCTTGGCCATGGCCGGTTTGAAGACCTTGTCCTCGCCGGCCAGTTCGAAGCCAACCGGGGCGTTGAGCGGAGCGATCAGGCCGCCATTGACCTCGGAGAAGCTGACCCGGAAACCGGCGCCGTCGCGCTCGGCCTTGGTGAACACCGGGCCGCTATCGACGATCTTTTGGCTGTAGGTGCGGGCCAAGGCGAGGCGGGCGAGGCGACGGCCGACGTCCTTTTTGTTCCGCGGATGGATGTCGGTCACGTCACCGATATCCACGGTGACGGCTTGGCCGGTGTTGGGCAGGGAGAGGGTCTGGGTTTGGGCTTCGCGCAG
Source organism: Rariglobus sp. (assembly GCA_044353465.1). Classification (GTDB taxonomy): domain Bacteria; phylum Verrucomicrobiota; class Verrucomicrobiia; order Opitutales; family Opitutaceae; genus Rariglobus. Next base: position 19,649 of record JBILBW010000009.1, read on the forward strand.
GAAGGCCCAGGTGGTGTCGGTGGGGCTCGCGTAGTTGGCCAGTTGCACCCAATAAAAGGGGAAATCGCCTTGGCCGAACTGGGTGCGCCAGCCGGTGATCATGGCAGAGAACAGCGCGTTGTATTGGGCGGCTTTGCCGGCGTTGGACTCACCCTGGTACCAAATGGCGCCGCGAAGGGCGAAGGGGGCGAGGGGGGCGATCATAGCGTTGTTGAGGCCGGCCGGGGTGGCTTGGTGGCCGGTATTCCAAGGGGCGGAAGGGGCTCGCTTGGTGAAGGGCTGGCCGGCGGCCTTGGCGGCGTCGGCTTCGACTTTCCACGCGGCATGGGCTGCATCGAACTTGATCTTGGCGGCCGGATAAGCCTCCAAGGTTTTGGCCCACTCGCTGGCCACAAACTCGAAGTGCGGCTTGGCCAGTTCGGCGGGGGGTATCCACGCCTCGACCCGGGTGCCGCCCCAACTGCTGTTGATGATGCCCACGGGCACGTTGAGCGCCCGGTAGAGATCGAGGGCGAAGTGGTAGCCGACGGCGGTGAAATCGCCGCTGGTGGCGGGGCTGGCGATTTGCCAGGCGCCGGAGGCGGTGGCCAGCGGGGTATCGGCGACCTTCTTGGCGACCTTGATGTGGCGGATCAGCGGGTTGGCGGCCGAGCCGGCGATCTCGAGCGCACCATCGTAGGTTTTGGCCAAATTCCATTCCATGTTGGACTGGCCGGACGCGAGCCAGACCTCGCCCACCACCACGTTGGTGCGGGTGAGGGTGTTATTACCGGTCACGACCAGGTCGGCGGGGATGGCGTTGGCGGGCAACGCGGCGAGGGCGACGCGCCACTGGCCGCCAGCGTCGGCGGTGGTGGCGAGCGACTGGCCGGCGAAGGTGACGACGACCTTTTCGCCGGCGTCAGCCGTGCCCCAGACGGGGACGGGCTTGTCGCGTTGAAGCACGGCGTTGTCGGTGAACAGCGGCGAGAGCACGACATTGGCGTGGGCGGCGGCGCCGAGACTAAACAGGGCCAAGCAAAGGAGGCGTTTACGCATGGCGCGCGTATTCAGGTCGCTCCCGGCGGTCGGAACAAACGTGTTTTTTCAACCATGCCGCAGCCAGGGCGCGCCTGGTGACGGAGAACGATGTAACCCTGAGGCTGCGGACTGGCGACGACGCGGTTGAGGGATCCCCGGGGTCCGGCTCGGCTTGACCCTTTCGCCCCAAGACCAATTAGGCGGGCGGCAGCGGGGCGTGCAGGTAGGCGTGGAGCTCGGCGGCCAGGCGCGGGCCGAGGCCCTCGACTTCGGCCAGTTGCGCTTCACTGGCCGCCCGCAGCCGCTCGATGCTGCCGAAATGCCCGAGCAGCGCCGTCCGCCGCACCGCCCCCAGCCCGGGGAAATCGTCCAAAACGCTCTCGCGGATTTTTTTTGAGCGCAGGTCGGCGTTGTAGGTGTTGGCGAAGCGGTGGGCTTCGTCGCGCAGGCGCTGGAGCAAATTGAGCGCGGCCGAGTTGAGCGGTAAATTGAGCGGCGCGCGCTCGTCGGGGAAGATGATCGTCTCGTGCTTTTTGGCCAAACCGATCAGCGGGGGTGGCTCCACCTCGATGGCGGCGAAGGCCTTGAGTGCCGCGCCGATCTGGCCGCGCCCGCCGTCGATCACGATCAGGTCGGGCAAGGGCTTCTGCTCGTCGCGCATCCGCCGGTAATGGCGGCCGACCACCTCCTCCATCGCCCGGTAATCGTCGTTGCCGATAAAGCTTTTGATCTGAAAGCGCCGGTAGCGGTCCTTGTCGGGCCGGCCTTCGTTAAAGTGAACCATCGAGGCCACCACGAAGGTCCCGCTGATGTGCGAGATATCAAAACACTCCAGCGTGCGCGGGATGGTTTTCAGCCCCAGCGCTTGGCCCAGCAGGCGCATGGCCTCCTCGTCGGCCGCGGGGTGGGTGGGGTCGAAGCGCTCGAAGCTGCGGGTGCGGGCCAGGGTCTTTTCGAGGGCAAAGACCACGTCGCGCAACTCGGCGGCTTTCTCGAATTCTTTTTTGCCGGCGGCCTCGAGCATCTCGGCGCGCAAGGTTTCCAGCCATTCGCGGGATTTGCCTTCGAGGAACTCACAGGCCTGGGCGACGCGCTGGCGGTAGTCTGTGGCGGTGGTTTCGTTGGCGAAGCCGTAAAGCTCCTGGCGCACATCGTCGTAGAGTTGCCAGCGCCCGTCGGCCAAGCGCTGCGGGGTGGCGTCGCTGAGCAAAATGCCGAACTGGCGGCGCATCTGGGCGAGCGTCTTACGCAACAGCCCGCTGTGGGCAAAGGGGCCAAAGTAGCGCGAACGGTCGTCCTTTTTAAAGCGGGTGACGGCGAAACGCGGCAGCTCCTGGGCCGGGTCGACGCGCACCAGCGGGAAGCGTTTGTCGTCGGTGAAGTCGGTATTGTACTTGGGCTTCCACTGCTTGATCAATTTTCCCTCCAGCAGCAGCGCCTCCGGCTCGGACTTCACCTCGATGGTGTCGAAATCGGCGATCATCTCGATCAAGGCGCGGATCTTCGGATGCAGCGTCATCGCCCGCGACGGGGTGAAATACGACGAGACCCGTTTCTTCAACGCCTTGGCCTTGCCCACGTAAATGATCCGCCCAAGCCGGTCCTTCATCAGGTAAACCCCGGGCTTCTCCGGGAGCTGGCGGACTTTTTCTTTGAGGTTAATGGGGGGTGACGCTGGCATTTTAGGGGAGTTTAGCCTTGTTTACCGCTTCGCAAGTATGGTTTCCAAAAACATCGCCCCTCCCGGCTCGGTCGCCTCGAAACGCTACGAACTCCTCACCCTTGGGGACGAGTTGCTTCTGGGCCTGACCGCCAACGGCCACCTGACCTACATCGGCGCCCAACTCGGCCAGCGTGGGGTGCTCTTGCAGCGCAACGTCACCCTGACCGACGAGGCCGAAGCCATCGCCGAACAATTTCGCGAGAGCTGGGCGCGGTCCGACGTGGTCATCACCACCGGCGGCCTGGGGCCGACCTGCGACGACCGCACCCGCGAGGCGGTGGCCTGGGTGCTGGGGCAGACGCTCGTCTACGAACCGGAAATCGTGGAGGCGATCGAGGCTCGGTTTGCCCGGCTGGGCCGGAAGATGACCGCCAACAACCTCAAGCAGGCCTACCGCTTTGAGCGCGGCGAGGTGTTGGCCAATGCCAACGGAACCGCCCCCGGCCTGTGGGTCGAGCAGGACGGCAAGGTGTTGATCATGCTCCCCGGCCCGCCCAACGAATTGCAGCCGATGTTCGCCGAGCAGGTCATCCCCCGGCTCGCCCAGCGCGGCTTGCTGCTGGAGCGCGAAGCCTATGTGCAACTGCGCACCGCCGGCATCGGCGAGTCCGCCCTGGAGGTGAAACTGCAACCCATTTTCGACCGCTATGGTGACGCCCTGAGCATCGCCTTCTGCGCCCACCAGGGGCAGGTGGACGTGCGCCTGAGCTCGCCCGCGGGCGCGCTTTCCTTCGGCCAACTCGACGAAATCGCGGCTGAATGCGTGGTCCTGCTGGGTGAGGATTTCATGTGCTACGGCGCCGATTCGCTGGCCAAGGTGGTGGGCGAGTTGTTGCGGGCCCAGGGCTGCACCCTGGCGGTGGCGGAGACGGCCACCGGCGGACTGTTATCGAGTGAATTCACCGGGGTCAGTGGAGCCACCAAGTTTTTTTCCGGCGGCTGCGTCTGTTACTCCAACGAATCGAAGATGCAGCTGCTCGATGTGCCCGAGTCCATCCTGGAACAGCATGGCGGCGTGTCGGCGGAAAACGCCGTGGCGATGGCGGTGGGCGCGGCGGAGCGATTGGGCGCTGATTATGCGGTGGCGATCACCGGTTTTGCCGGGCCGTGTGGCGGCACCAACGAAAACCCGGTCGGGACCATGTACCTGGCGTTGCATTCACCGCACGGGGTGTGGTCAAAAAAAGTTCATTATCCGGGCCCCCGGGCGACGGTGAACCGGCGGGCGGTGAGCGCCGCGCTCGATTGGTTGCGGCGCGAACTGGTGCGCACCCAAAGCGGCGTGACCAGCGCGGCTCAGCCCGGCGGCCAAGAGTGACGGGCGCCGCGGGATGTTGGTCGGGGGCTTATTCCCCGAAGAAACAGCATTCCGCGAACAGGGAAAACACACCGTGTTCAAGCCCGGGTCCAAGGCGGCGGCCTTGAGCTTAAGCGCAGGGTGGGCTTGCGCCGGTGAGACGCCCCTCCCCAAAGCCGAAATGAGGCCCGGCCTGGAAGCCGCGGCGGCAGGCGGCTTGCAATGGGGCCCGATCAGCGATTGGTTGCGAGACATCATGGACACGCTGCCCGCCTCCTCGCCCACCCCGTCGCTGCCCTTCAGGGGTGAAGAAAAAACCCTGATTATTCTCTGCCACCTCTCGGCAGTGTTAGGCGTGGGCTTCATTCTTCCACTGGTGGTTTACTTGATCAAAAAACAGGCAGGCGGGCCGACGGCGATTCAAGCCAAGGAGGTGCTCAACTTCCACCTCTCGGTGCTACTCTACACCCTGTTGATCGCGCCCCTCTGTATGGTTTTCATCGGATTTGTTCTGCTGCCGATCCTGGGGCTCGGTGCGCTGATTCTGGCTATTGTGGCGGCGATAAAGGCGTCCGACGGCATCGCCTACCGCTACCCGCTCTGCATCCGTTTCATTTCCTGAAGCCGGTGAGCTGCGGGGCTTCCGGTCGGCCGCCGGAACGTGCCCGCCGTCGCCCCATTGCCTACAACCCCACCCCGATAAACGAAAAAACACCGGAGTAAAGTGTCACCTAATAGGTGACACTTTACTCCGGTGTGTGGGATCCCGGGAGGATCACCACCCGGAGGCGCGCGCCACTAAGGTTTTTCCATCTCGCTGAGCTGCGAGACGGCTTTTTCCCAGGCTTCGGTGGCGGCAGTCACCAGATCGGTCATGGCGGTTAACTCGCGGTTGAGATGCTGGAATTTCCCCTTGTCCGCATAGGTCTCGGGCGCCTCCAGTGCGGCGGTGATTTCGGCCTGCTTGGATTCCAAATCGACCACCTTCTTCTCCAACACGCCCACACTCTCCCTGAACTTACGGATCTCGCTCGGGGATGCCTTGGGCGTCGATTTGAGATTAGAAGTCGGCGACTTGAGATTAGCCGAAGCCTTGGCGTCGGCCTGCTTGGGGCGGCCGTCCGTGAAGCCGGCGGTGATCGCCGCGCGGGCGTCGCTCAACTTGGACTTCTCCAGGTAATAATCGTAGTCGCCGGCGTAGTGCGTGAGGCGGCCGCTGTGCACGTGGAGCACGTTTTTGGCGAGCGTCTTGATGAAATGCACGTCGTGGGAGATGAAGATCAGCGTGCCTTCGTAGCTCTTCAGCGCGTGGACCAAGGCGTCGATCGACTGGATGTCCAAATGCGTCGTAGGCTCGTCCATGAGCAGCAAGTTCGGCGGCTTGACCAGAATGCGCGCCAGCGCCAGGCGGGTTTTCTCGCCGCCGGAGAGCACCGAGACCGGCTTGTGCACGTCGTCCTTGCGGAAGAGGAAGGCGCCGAGGATGGCGCGGGCCTGCTGCTCGGTGAGCTGGTTTTCGTTGGTGCGCAGCTCCATCACGTTCTCGAAGACCGTCGCGTCGGGGTTCAAGTTATCGAGACGGTTCTGGGCAAAGTAACCCGGAACCACGTTGCTGCCCAATTCGCGGATGCCGCCCTGAATCGGGATAACGCCGGCGAGGATTTTTAATAGGGTGGATTTACCCGCGCCGTTGGGCCCGATCAAGACGATGCCTTGGCCGCGCTCGGCGGTGAAGTTGAGGTCCTTGTAAATGACGTGGTCACCGTAGGCCTGCTGCACGTGCTTGAGGTCGACGACCTTCAGGCCGGAGCGCGGGGGCTGCGGGAACTTGAAGTTCATCTTGCGCAACTCCTCGGTGGGCTCCTCGACGGCAACCTCCTTGAGGCGCTCGATTTGCTTTTCCTTGGACTTGGCGCGCGAGGCCATCGAGGCCTTGGCGCCGAAGCGGTCGACGAACACCTGCAAGTGGGCGATTTCGCGCTGCTGGTTCTTGAAGGCGGCGGCCTGCTGGTGCTTGCGGGCCTCTTTTTCGACCAGGAAGTTGTCGTAGTTGCCGTGGTAGTAATGCAGCGAGCCGGCGCGCAGCTCAAGCATGCCGGTGCACAGGGCGTTGAGGAAGGCGCGATCGTGGGAGATCACCACCAAGCCGCCCGGGTAACGCGTCAGGTAATCCTGAAACCAAAGCAGGGCCTCCAAATCGAGGTGGTTCGTCGGCTCGTCGAGCAACAGCAGGGCGGGCTCGGCGACGAGCAGACGGGCGAGATGGGCGCGCATGACCCAGCCGCCGGAAAAGGTCTTGGCGAGCTTGTCGGCGTCGTCCGGCTTGAAGCCGAGGCCGTCGAGGATTTTGCGGGCGCGCGGCTCGAGGGTGTAGTCGATGTCGTAGTTGTCATCGGTGGGCTCGAGCTGTTTGCCGCTGGTGGCAATGTGCAGAATGGTTTCGTCTCCGGCGGGCGCGCTTTCCTGGGGCAGGTAACCGAAGTCGGCGCCGCGCTCCCACTCGATGGTGCCGGTGTCGGGCTTTTCCTCGCCGAGGATCAGGCCGAACAGCGTGGATTTACCCGCGCCGTTGGGGCCGATCAGGCCGAGCCGATCGGTGCGCGCAATGAACAGCGAGACGTCGGAAAAGAGTTCGCGGGTGCCGTAGGACTTGGAGACGTCAGCGATAGTAAGCATGAGAAAGGGTCACCCAAACCTCCTCGACGGGCGGGGTCAATGCCGCGGGTGCGCAGATTTTGCCCTGAGCCCATTCCCGGCGGCTGGTTTTTTGTGGCTTTGGACTTCTGGCCGGCTGTAAGTCTGCGCCTCCAATTTCATGAAGAAATCCAAACTCCAGACCAAGCGCCCCGAGGACATCAACGCCAAGCTCGCCGCCAAGAAGGGCCCGATCTCCCAGTTCATCGCGCATAACTACCGCCATTTCAACGCCGCCGCGCTGCTCGACTCCGCCAAGGGCTACGAGGACCACCTCAAGGCCGGCGGCAAAATGCTCGTTACCCTCGCCGGCGCCATGTCCACCGCTGAGCTCGGCCTGACCCTCGCCGAGATGATCCGCGCCGACAAGGTCCACGCCATCGTCTGCACCGGCGCCAACCTTGAAGAAGACATTTTCAATCTGGTCGCCCACGATTACTACGAGCGCGTCCCCGGCTACCGCGACCTGACCGCTGCCGACGAGCAGGCCCTGCTCGACCGCCACATGAACCGCGTGACCGACACGTGCATCCCCGAGGGCGAGGCCATGCGCCGCATCGAGGCGGTCGTCGCCGAGGAGTGGTTGGCCGCCGACAAGGCGGGCGAGCGCTTCTTCCCGCACGAGTTCATGTATAAGATTATCCGCTCCGGTAAGCTCAAGAAGAGCTACCAGATCGACCCGGCCAACTCCTGGATGCTGGCCGCCTGCGAGAAGAACCTGCCGATCATTGTCCCCGGCTGGGAAGACGCGACCTTGGGCAACATGTTTGCCGGCCGCGTGATGACCGGTGAGATCAAGAACGTCCACACCGTGCGCACCGGCATCGAGTACATGACCTGGCTGGCCGATTGGTACACCAAAACCGCCAAGCTGCTCAAAACCGGCGAAGGCTCGATCGGCTTTTTCCAAATCGGCGGCGGTATCGCCGGCGACTTCCCGATCTGCGTGGTGCCGATGCTCCACCAGGATCTCGGTCGCACCGAGGTGCCGCTCTGGGGTTATTTCTCCCAAATCAGCGACTCGACCACCAGCTACGGCAGCTACTCGGGAGCGGTGCCGAACGAAAAAATCACCTGGGGCAAGCTCGGCCAGAAGACCCCCAAGTTCATCGTCGAAAGCGACGCCACCATCGTCGCCCCGCTGATTTTCTCTTGGGTCTTGGGCAAGTAAGGCAAACAACGCGGAGGTCGTTCGTTTGCGGCGTAGCGCAGGCTCCCTGTCGGCATCCGCCCCAATCGAACGCCTGCCCCACTCGCCGTTTAACCTCAGCGTAGGCTGGAAGTCCTCGCTCCTCCAAAAAGGCCGCACCTTCACCGGTGCGGCTTTTTCGTTTCCAGGCTTTGCCTTGCGCCGGTTTTCGGTGAGCGTCGCCCTCGCCCATGTCCAACGCCCTCGCTTCCGAGAAATCGCCCTACTTGCTGCAACACGCCGACAACCCCGTTCACTGGCTGCCGTGGGGCGAGGCCGCCTTCGCCCAGGCCCGCGCCGAACAAAAACCGATCTTCCTCAGCATCGGCTACTCCACCTGCCACTGGTGCCACGTCATGGCCCACGAGTCGTTCGAAAATCCCGCGATCGCCGCCCAACTCAACGCGCACTTCGTCGCCATCAAGGTCGACCGCGAGGAGCGCCCCGATGTGGACAAGGTTTATATGGCTTACGTGCAGTCCATGACCGGCCGCGGCGGCTGGCCGCTCTCGGCCTGGCTGACCCCGGATCTCAAGCCGTTCTACGGCGGCACCTATTTCGCCCCCGAGGATCGCCAGGGCCGCACCGGCTTCCCCTCGATCCTCACCGCCATCGCCACCGCCTGGACCGAGGCCCCGGGCAAACTCGTGGCCGAGTCCAACCGAGTGATCGCGTCGCTGACCGAGTACGCTGAAAGCCGCCGCGGCGAACCGGGCGCGGTCCCCGACCTGCACGACTCAGGCAGCGAGGCGTTTGAAAAAGCCTACCACCACTATGCGGAAAGCTTCGACGCCACCCACGGCGGGTTCGGCGGTGCGCCTAAGTTCCCCCGCGCCTCCAATCTTAGCTTCTTGCTGCGGGCCGCGGCGATTCAGGGCGTGGATACCGAGGCGGGTCAGGCTGCTGTCGGCATGGTCGCGGTTACCCTCCAAAAAATGGCCGGCGGCGGCATCCACGACCACGTCGGTGGCGGATTTCACCGTTACGCCGTGGACGACGCTTGGTTTGTCCCGCATTTCGAGAAAATGCTCTACGATCAGGCGCAGATCGCAGGCAACGCGCTCGACACTTACCAGGCCACCGGCGACGAGCGCTTTGCCTGGATCGCCCGCAACATTTTTGGCTACGTCCTGCGGGACCTGGCCGCGCCCGGCGGGGCGTTTTTCTCCGCCGAGGATGCCGACTCGCTGGCGCAGGATGACGGAGGGGTAGCCCATGCCAACAAGACCGAGGGCGCCTTCTACGTGTGGACCCGCGCCGAGATCGAGGCGGCACTGCCGGACGCCGACGCTGCGCTGGTCTGCGACCATTACGGCATTGAGACCACGGGCAACGTGCCGCTCGCTCTCGATCCGCAGAACGAATTCACCGGCAAAAACATCCTAATGCAGCGGCGTCCGTTGGTGGAAACCGCTCAACTCCACCAGCTCGCCCCGGCTGACACCGCCGAAAGGCTGGCGGCGGCGTTTGTTAAACTGCGCCGTATCCGTGCGGAGCGGCCCCGGCCCCAGCTCGACGACAAGATCATCACTGCCTGGAACGGACTGATGATCTCGGCCCTGGCCCGAGCCTCGGTGTCGGCCGCCGGGTGCCTGTCCGAAGTGGGCGGCACCTATTGCATGGCGGCGGTGCGCGCGGCTGAGTTCATCGAGCGGGAACTGTACGACGCGAGCCGCGGGATTCTCTACCGCAACTACCGCGAAGGGCGCGGAGCCAACGAGGCGTTTGCCGAAGATTACGCCTACCTGATCGCCGGCTTGCTCGACCTTTACGAGGCGACGTTTGACCCGCGCTGGCTCCACTGGGCCGAGGCCTTGCAACAAGTCATGGACGCGCTGTTTTGGGATCCCGAAAACGGCGGGTATTTCAACTCGCGCGCCGACGACACCAGTATCGTGCTGCGGTTGAAGGAAGACTACGACGGTGCCGAGCCCTCGCCCAGCTCTGTGGCGGCGGGCAACCTGCTGCGGATGGCCGCGCTGTTTCACGACGACGCGCTGCGTCAGCGGGGGCTGGCGACGATCGAGTCGCTGCGCGCTCAATGGTCCCAGGCTCCCCAAGCTTTGCCTGAGCTGCTGTGCGCGATTGAACGCGCGCTGGAGTTGCCCCGGCAGGTGGTGCTGGCGGGCGACCGGCGCACCAGCGAATTTGGCGCGTTGGCCACGGTGTTGGTCGAGAAAATCGGCCCGCGCCGGGCGGTCTTGGCCGTGCCCGGCGATGATCCGGCGGGACGCTGGCTGGCGGGGCGAGCACCCTGGTTAACCGCGATGAAACCAGCGGAAGACGGGCGCGCTTTGGCCTATGTGTGCGAGCGCTTCAACTGCCAGGCACCGGTCGATTCCCCCGCGGCGCTTCGCGCGCTCCTGGGCTGAAGTCAGCGGCGCTCCGACGTAACGCAGGCGTCCAGCCGGCTTTTTAATCAGACTAAACTGGAAGTCTGCGCTGCTTTAGGAGGCGACCGTTTAACTTCAACGGCTCTATGACGAACCCCACCCCAGCGCCGCGGCGATCATCGCGGCGCTCCAACTCGAACCGCTTCCTAACGAAGGCGGCTTTTTCCGCGCCACCTACCTGAGCACCGCCACCTTGCCGGGTGGGCGGTCGGCGGGCTCGGCGATTTATTTGCTGCTTACGCCGGAGGGGTTTTCCGCCCTCCACGCGTTGAGAACCGAGGAACTGTGGCACTTTTATGCGGGCGATCCCGTTGAGCACCTGGGGCTCGATCCAGCGACGGGTAACGGTTTTAAAACTCTCCTCGGCTCGGCTGTGCTCGACGGGCAATCGCCGCAATGGACGGTGGCAGGAGGAACCTGGCAAGGAGCCCGCTTGGCCTCCGGTGGACGCTGGGCCCTGCTCGGCTGCACGATGTCGCCCGGCTGGGACCAACCAGGCTTTGTGCTCGGCGTACGCACGGAGTTGACGGCGCGTTTCCCCAATTGGGCCGCGGAGATTCGCGAACTCACGCGATGATTTTTGACAGGGACTGCGGGGAGCCCATGGTCTCCCCCTTAATCATGTCTCTCGCCGATCTTCGCATAGACTACAGCTTGTCGGGGTTGCTGGAAAAAGACCTCGCCCGCGACCCCATCCGCCAGTTCGAACAGTGGTTTCAAGAGGCCCAGGCCGCCAAAGTCATCGAGCCGAATGCCATGACGCTGGCCACCGCGACCTGCGACGGCCGACCCTCGGCGCGCACCGTTTTGCTCAAGGGACTGGATGGGCGCGGCTTCGTTTTTTACAGCAACTACGAGAGCCGCAAGGGCCGTGAACTGGCCGAAAACCCCCGCGCCACGCTGCTGTTTGCGTGGCTTGCGCTGGAGCGCCAAGTGATCGTCGAGGGCGAGCTGACCCAGATCAGCCGCGAGGAAAGCGCGGCCTATTTCCACAGTCGGCCGCGGGCCAGCCAGCTCGGGGCGTGGGTCTCGCGGCAGAGCGCGATTATCCCCGGCCGGGGCACCCTGGAGGAGGCACTAAAATCATTGGAAAAAACCCACGCCGGCGCCGAGATCCCGCTACCGCCCACGTGGGGAGGCTATCGGCTCACCCCGCAGAGCATCGAATTCTGGCAGGGCCGGCGCAGTCGGCTGCATGACCGGTTGCGTTATCGCCGCGCCGCCGCCGGGGCCGAGTGGAGCATCGAACGGCTCGCCCCCTGAATGCGCTTTAGACGCTAACCGTGCCCCTCGCCTTCACCCCAAAACCGTCCGCACGGCAGCGCCCCTAAGCGGCGCCTCTCCGGCATTTTCCCGCAAGCGGAACCGGCCATCGCACCCGACTGCGTCCCCCCTCCCCACCCCCTAGCGCCTCCCGCTTCCGCTCATGAAAATCCTCCTCAACGGCGCCTCCGGCCTCGTCGGCAGCGCTTTCGCTCAAGCCGCCACCCGCCGCGGCCACCACGTGATCGGCTTGGTCGGCACCTACTCCGGCAACGTGCCCGGCCTCGCCGAGAAACGCCCGCTCGATCTCACCAACGAGGCTGCCCTCACCGCCGTCGTACTGGAGACGTTTCCTGAGGCAATCGTCAACTGCGCGGCCGTTGCCGAGCCCGGCCAGTGTGATGCCGACCCCGCCCGCGCCCAGGCCCTCAACGTGGCCCTTCCGGAGTCCCTCGCCCGCCTCGCCCACCACCTCAGCGCCAAGCTCATTCACCTCTCCTCAGAGCAGGTCTTTGAGGGCACCAGCGCCGAGGCTTACACGGTCAAAAGCCCGGTTAAACCCATCAACCTCTATGCCCGTCAAAAGGCGGAGAGCGAACGGCTCGTGCTGGCCGCCGCCCCTACACTGGCGATCACGTTGCGTGTGCCGTTGCTCAGCGGTAACAGCCTCGGGGCGAAACGCAGCATCCACGAACGCCTGTTCGCCGCCTGGGCAGCCGGCCAAACCCCGCAGGTCTACACCGACGAATTCCGCCAACCCTGTAGCGCCAGTAACCTCGCCGAGCTGATGGTGGAACTCCTTGAACGCAACGACGTGCGCGGGGTGCTTCACTGGGCGGGAGCGGACCTGCTGTCCCGCCATGAAATCGCCCGCCGTATCCGCGCCCACTTTAAGTTAAGCGAATCCGCCGCGCCGCTTGCCGCGATTACCCGGGCCAGTGATCTGCGCGCCGCCGCGAAGCGCCCCGCCCGCCTCGGCCTCGACCTCAAGCCGCTGGCTGGCGTGGTCAAAACCCCGATCGAGACCTTTGCCGCCCAACTCGACCAGTTCATCATCCCACCCGCTTGCCGCGCCTGGTACTTCAGCGTGTAAATCCCCCTCCCTTCGTCTCGCTTTCCCGCTCTTCTTTCTCTCACTCGTCTTCTCGCTCCTGACCCACGACTCGCAGGTGAAGCGCGGCGCCACCGTTGGTTGAGAAACGCGTTGGATTGAGCGAACGAGAACGATTTTTAAAACCATGCAGCTCGATCTTCTTCCCGAACGCTCGGCAGGTGCGGCCGAAAATATGGCGACCGACTTTCTTCTGCTGCAGCGCTACCCGGCACCAGCGCACGCGCGGTTTCGGCATTACGACTGGCACCGCCCCGCCGTCACCTTCGGCTTCGGCCAGAAAATCGCCTATGTGCGGGAGCAACTCAACACCTTGGCACCAGGCGAACACCTCGACCTTACCCGGCGCCCCACTGGGGGTGGGGTGGTTGATCATCGCGACGACTGGACCTTCGCCTTGGTGATTCCACGCGGCCACGCCCTTTACGAAACCCGCGCCACCGAAAGCTACCGCCAGGTGCATGCCGACCTAGCGGCCGCCCTTCAAACTCAAGGCATCCCGGTGGTGCTCAAGGAGCGGTGCGAATCCGCCTGTGTCGGCGCCCCCGCCGCCGCGCCGAGCGTCTGCTTCATTCGGCCCGAACTTTACGATGTCGTGCACGCCGTGAACGGGGTCAAAGTCGCAGGCGCGGCCCAAAAACGCACCAAGCATGGGCTTTTATTTCAGGGCAGTATCGCCAAGTCTGCCTTGGGATCAGTGGACTGGGGCCTGTTTGCGGCTGAGTTCACCGGGAGACTTTCGGCAACCCTCAGCGCCACGGCGGCAAACCAACCCTGGCCCGAATTTGCCGATGGGGAACTGGATGGCTTGGTCGAGCAGTACGCGGAAACCGCTTGGCTTGAATACCGCTAAATCCCGGGCACCGGGATGACCAAACCCTAGGCTTCCCGTAGCAATTCACTGCGCCTCGTGCCCCAATCGAGTACCACCCCAACTCTACCAGCCAGACCCTCGGATCGCCGATCAGGGGCTTCATCGCCCCCTGAATCAGGCGTATCAGCAAACAGGATGCAGCGCCAAAGTCTGGCCGTTAAATGCGTAAAATCATGTGATTCACCTCACTGGATACTTGCATTTATAAAAGCCCCACGGATGCTGTCAGCGCGCGGCGCTTATTGCGCCACTCGCCCGAAACCTCTTTCGGGCGAACATCCAAAACCTCAAATCCACAAAGGAACACACCATGGCCAAAGCCACCAAGACCGTTAAGAAAGTTGTAGCCGCTAAGACTCCCGCCCCCGCCAAGAAGGCCGCCCCCGCCAAGAAGGCCGTCGTCGCCAAGAAGGCTGTCGTCGCCAAGAAGGCCGTCGTCGCTAAGAAGGCTGTCGTCGCCAAGAAGGCCGTCGTCGTCAAGAAGAAGTAACGAGCCCGCTTCATCCTGATTAACAAAAAGCCGCCCGATTTTCGGGCGGCTTTTTTTGCGGCTGCTTGGGGCAGTTTGGGGTGCGCTCCATCAATCCAGCCAGTAGCCACCGCCACCCTTATCGTTACCCGCGCCCACCGCTTCGAGCTCTTCGGCCTGCTCCTCGGGCGCCTGCTCCAAGGGGGCAAAGCGCTCTGAAGAAAAGCCCAGCTCCTGTTGCCCGGCGTGGAACGGATCAGGAGGATTAACCAACTCGGTCAGCAGCAGGCCCACGGTGGCGCTGTCGCCGCCCTTCACGACCTTCTCCCGGCCGAGAAAGACCTCTCGAATGGTGTAGGTGATTCCCTTAACCGGGAGTTGCTTGTAGATCGCGCGGATCACCGCCGGGAAGCTATCGTTAATACAGACGACTTTCTGTCCTTTAATCATGTTGAGGATAAAACAAGCGGATCGGGCGGCGCAAAGCAACCGACCGATCCGCAGGGGTTATTCGATGCGGCCTTCGTCAAAGTCGATCAGGTCGGTCACGCTGATAATTTGCTCAATCCGATCCGCACAGCCCATGGCGGTGAGGGCCTCCTTGAGAAACTCACGCCCGGCTGGTGTCATGCCCTTTTGGACCAATTCGCGGTTCCATTTCACCGCGCGCACATCGGTCGGGAAGAGGGCGAGCAGACCCGCCTCAAGTTCGGCGGGGGAGATGGCCAAGTGGACGATTTTCTCCACTGCGGCCGGCTCAATGCCAAGGTGCATGCACAAGAAGCGGTCGAGCCCTCGCTTGTAGTTCTTGGCGTAACTGGGTGGAAGCGCGCCATGGGTTTTCACGTAGGCGCACTTGGCCAAGAAGCGCGGCAGGTAAAGCAGGCCGGTCGCCAAATGAGGCTGGTAGGGCGACGGCAGGCAGGTGAGCACCGCACCAGTGGAGCCGGGAATGGGTTTGGACAACATGCCGATCACTGGACTGGAGAGCAGCGCCGTTGAAAACCTCTTTCTGCAGGAGAGTCCGTGCAGGCTGGATGCCGGTTGGCCCAGCGGCGGCCTAATCCCAGCTGAGCACAAAGCGCGTGAAGTAGGTCGTATCGAGCTTGTTCACGTTCGCGCCGGGTAAGCTGTTGTAGTCATTGGCCACCCCGAGACGCAGCTTCCAACCGCTCATGGATAACGGCATCTCGAAGTAGGACTCCTGCAGGATGTGGTAGTTGGAAAAATCGCTGAAGGCGGGCACGAAGGTGAAGTCGTTGACCCATTTGGCGTCAGTGAAGGTGAGTTCATGGTGCAGGCCCAGGTCCAAACCGAAGCTCTTAATCGGGGGCGTGTTGGGATCTTGATAGGCCTCGTACCGAAACGATAAACCGGCGCGCCCGGTAAGGATCTGGCGCTTATTCTTCACGAAATCGTAGCCGGCCCCGCCGCCGGCCACGCTGTAGAGCTCGATTTTTTTGATTCGGTCGAAGCCGCTCTCGTCGCGCACATACCAAGACTTGCGACCCGCGTAGTTGTTGGCGTAGTCGCCCCCGATTTTAAACTGATCCGATGAGGTCACCTGGTTGATGGTCTGCCGGCGGTAGGCCGAGAAAAACTGCAAGGTATCGTGCACGCCCACGCGTTTGGCGCGCGTACTCAGCACCGAGCTGAACTGCTCGCGGTTACCCGATTTGCCCGCCACGTCGGCGGCCGCCTCGTAGTGCCACTTCGGCTTCTTCACGTCCTTGGCGTTGGGCTCCCAGAGCTCGGCAATCTGGCTGATTGGGGCATCCACCGGACCCTCCGCCCCGACCACCTTAACCAGACCGGCGGCGGACGGCTCGACGGTGCCGGCGATGACCTGACCACCTGCCAGATGCACAAAACGCAGCTGATCGGTCTGCAGGCTGACCACCTCCGCTTTCTTCACCGTCAGCGTGCCCGCGTAGTTGGTGCTAAGGAACACCGAGGCGCCCTCGATTTTGGTGATCGTGCCGACGAGGCGGGCCCCACTTTTGGTTTCGATGACATCGGCGCGCACAGCCCCGACCACGACCACCATTAAAGAAAGGATGTTAAACCAGCGGGGGAACAGGAAGCGGTGGGTCATACAGCGGGGCTTTTAAGGCAAACCCGGGCGCGGGCGTCAAATGTTCAAGCCAGGGCCTGGAAGGTTCGCCGCGCTAAGGGAAAGGCGCTCGACAGACTGCGGGCGGGTGCTTTGGTTCGCCTCAAGAATGCCCGCCGACACCACCCATCGCCCCTCGCTCATCCTCGCCGATCGCTGGCAGGACTACCAATTGCTCGACTGCGGTGACGGCATGAAGCAGGAGCGCTGGGGCGACGTCGTCTTGGTGCGTCCCGATCCCCAGATCATCTGGCCCAAACACGCAGGCCCGGAGTGGGTCAAATGGGACGCCTTTTACCATCGCAGCGAGAAGGGCGGCGGCCGCTGGGAGAACCGCAAGCCCCTGCCCGACTCTTGGAACATCAAGTACCAGTCGCTCGGCCTCACCTTCCGCATCCACCCGACCTCGTTTAAACACACCGGCCTGTTTCCCGAGCAGGCTGTGAACTGGGAATGGTTTAGCGCCAAAATCAAAGCCGCCCGGGCCACTGGCCGCGAGATCAACGTGCTCAATTTGTTCGGCTACACCGGGGCGGCTACCTGTGCCGCCGCCAAGGCCGGCGCCAGCGTCACCCACATCGATGCCGCCGAGGGCATGGTCAAGTGGTGCAAGGAAAACGCCGCGCTCTGCGGACTGGCCGACGCCCCCATCCGCTTCATCGCCGACGATTGCCTCAAGTTTGTGCGCCGCGAACTCAAACGCGGCAAACGCTATGACGCGGTCATCATGGATCCGCCCACCTACGGCCGCGGCGCCACCGGTGAAATGTGGAAACTCGAGGAGCACCTTTGGCCGCTGCTGCAGGAATGCCGCGAGCTGCTCACCCCCAAGCCGCTCTTCCTTTTGATCAACGCCTACACCGCCCGGCTCTCCCCCACGGTGGTGGTTAACCTGCTCACCGAACTGATGGCGGTACGCGGGGGCACCATCACCGGGGGCGAAGTCGGCCTGCCCATCAAGGCCGACGGCAAAGTCCTCCCCTGCGGCATCTACGGCCGCTGGGAAGCCTGAATTGGGCGCCCCACCTAAGATGAGACCTTGGTTTGCTTGCCTGATCCTGCTGCCCCCCCTGTTCGGCCGCGCCACGACCGCGGACGACCCGGCCGGAACCGACGCCGCCCCCGCTGCTCAGGTCCAAGTCGAGCACGTCCCGCTGCGCTTCGGGTCCGTCTCCCTTTACACCGAGAACGACAAATACCTCGGCGGCACCGACGAGCATTACACCAACGGGTTGAAGCTCTCGCTGCTCTCCACCAACCTGCGCAGCTTCAAAGACGAGTCCGCCCCCGACCCGGTGCGCGGGCTCTCGCGCCTGCTCGATGGGCTGGTGCAGCCGGACCAATCCTACAAAGTCGGGCTGACCCTCGGCCAAAACCTTTACACCCCGGCGAACACCGCCACCTCCGCCGCCCAGCCCAATGACCGCCCGTACGCGGCCTGGATGTACTTCGGGATCGCCTTCCACCTTTACCGTCCCGCCGATGCCTCCGGTCAGGCCGACCGCCTCGATGTGTTTGAAATCAACGGCGGCATGGTCGGGCCGGCCGCGCTTGGGCGGCCGACCCAAAACGGTTTCCACGACATCATCAACGTCGCCCATGCCGAGGGCTGGGAGCACCAAATCAAGAACGAACCGGGGTTGGATTTGGTGTATGAACGCAAGTACCGTTTCGCCACCTCCGGGGCGCGCACCGGATGGGGTGCGGACGTGATTCCCCATGCTGGACTGAGTGTGGGCAATATTTTCACCTACGCCAATGTCGGCGGCGAGGCGCGCGCCGGCTGGTGCCTGCCTTCCGATTTCGGCAGCAACCTGATTCGCCCCTCCGGAGACTCCAACAGCCCACGGCGGGCGCCGTTTAACGTCCTGCTTTTCGCCGCCACCGACGCCCGGGCCGTGGCCCGCGACATCACCCTCGACGGCAACACCTTTAGCGAGAGCGCCTCGGTCGACAAAAACCCCTTCGTGGCCGACCTCTACGCCGGGGCCAGCTGCGGCACCACCCACTGGCAGCTCACCTACGCC
>JBILBW010000245.1:0-3942 GCA_044353465.1 Rariglobus sp.
CTGCTCCCTGTATGACCCTGATCGAAGACCTCCAATGGCGCGGACTCCTCGCCGACTGCACTGACCTTGATGCGCTCACCAAGCGCCTGAACGAGGGCCCTATCACGCTCTATTGCGGCTTTGATCCCACCGGCGACTCGCTCCACGTCGGCCACCTTATGGGGCAACTCACGCTCAAGCGCTTCCAGTTGGCTGGCCACCACGTGATCGCCCTGGCCGGTGGCGCCACCGGCATGGTCGGCGACCCCTCGGGCCGCTCCTCCGAGCGCAACCTGCTCACCCGCGATCAGCTCGCCCACAACATCGCCTGCATCAAAGAGCAACTCGCCCGCCTGCTCGATTTCACCGCGACCGCTAATCCAGCCCGTTTGGTCGACAACGCCGACTGGACCGCCCCCATCAGCCTGCTCGATTTCCTGCGCGACGTCGGAAAACACTTTTCGATCAACGTCATGCTGGCCAAGGACTCGGTCAAATCCCGGATGGAGGGCGAAAACGGCATCAGTTACACCGAGTTCAGTTACCAACTGCTGCAGGCGCACGACTTTTACCACCTGCGCAAAACCGCCCAGTGCGAACTGCAAATCGGCGGCTCCGACCAGTGGGGCAACATCACCGCCGGCACCGACCTGATCCGCAAAAAACTCGCCGCCACTGCCTGGGGCTGGACCTTCCCGCTCATCACCAAGAGCGACGGCACCAAGTTCGGCAAAACCGCCAGCGGCGCGGTCTGGCTGGATGCGGCCAAAACCAGCGCGTACAAACTCTACCAGTTTTTCGTCAACACCGAGGACGCCAAGGTCTCTGAATACCTGCGTAAGTTCACCTTCCTTGGCCGCCCCGAGATCGAGGAGCTGGAGGCCAAACACGTCGCCAACCCCGGCCCGCGCGAGGCCCACAAAGCGCTCGCCCGCGAGGTTGTCCGCCTCGTCCACGGCCAGGACGCGCTCGACGCCGCGCTCAAGGCGAGCGAGATCCTGTTCGGCGCCGAAATCGGCGACACCTCAGAAGAAGTTTTCCGCGACGTGGTCGGCGAAATCCCGACCCAGATGGTGAACGCCGCCCAGTTGGCTGCGCCCGGATTGATCCTCACCGAAGCCCTCGTTCAGGCCGGGCTTTCCCAGTCCAAGGGACAGGCGCGCAAGGACATCGAAGGCGGCGGTGTTTACATTAACAACCTGAAGTGCGCCGACATCACCCGCGCCCTCACGACCACCGATCTGCTGTTCGGCAAACACGTGCTCCTGCGCAAAGGCAAACGCACCTACGCGGTGCTCAACCTTGCGAACTAAAGCTTAGCCACGGTGACGGGCGAAGAGCAGGCCGGCAGGGAGCCGGTCGCCCGCCAGGGCTTGCAGCTCGGCGGTTTCATCCCCGGCGACAACCGCCCGGACACAGTCGAGTTGAGCGGCGGTAGCGCCCCAGCGGGTGAGCAGGGCCAGGGCAACGGCTTGGTCTGCAGGAGCAGCGTCCAAGGCGCGTTCGCCCGTGCAACGCACGGCTTGGGTCAGCGCGGCGCAAGCAGCCGGGGCGTGCGGCCCGATTTTGAGTCGACCCAAGGCGGGGAGTAGTTCACCCAAAATCGCCGGCGGCAGCACGTCAGCCGGGTCGCCCGAAAGCGAACGGCGTGCACAAAGCCGACCGAGAGACCAAAGCCAGGCTTCAAGCTGGCCGGGGGCGGTGGCTGCAAGGCGCGGCAAACGGGTCATAAGGCGACGGGCGAACTCAAGCCGAGTCGCTTGGGGTAGACGCTCCAAGGTCGCAGCGGCGCGGATCAGCTCGGCGGGCACCTCGGCCGCACGCAGCTGGTTTTCCCAGCGGCGCCACAACACCCACTGGCGGGTGGTATCGAGCCCGCCGGCGACGCGGCGCCACAGAATCCATTCCTGCGTTTGCACTCGCAGATCGCGCGGGAAGGCCAGACCGAGTTCGCGCACCCGCCAGAGCTCATTGAGGCGAGCCTCATCGAGCGGCCAACCGCACCCGGGACGCAGGCAGTAGCCTGCCAGGCTCAGCCAAACGGCTTCGTGATCAGGGGAGCGCTGACGCCGTGTCAGGGTGGCGGCCAGCGCAGGCCAGAGACCGCGTAAAGTGGCCGGCAACCAGTCGGCGCGCGGTTGGCCCAGGAGTCGCTCCAGCTCCGGCAGCAAAGCCCGCGGAGCGACGGGCGGGGTAACGACTGGAGAAGCCAAGGCGGCAGGAAATTTGGCGGACGCAGCGGGCGCGACGAAGAGCGCTTCAATTGCCGCGAGCGCGGTCGAAAGCGCGGAAGCGACGGGCAGCGCACCCGGGGAATCGGCCGAAGCAGGGGCGTTCAGCGCGGGATTGGCGGGACGTCTCGCTTCGTCTTGGGCGCGCAGGGGAAAGCGGAGATCCCAGGCTGCGGGATAACCCGGGATCGGGTTAAGCGGAAGGCAGCGCACCCGAAGCAGGCCGACGGCGTTGAGCGAAGCTTCGAGCGCCACGGGGAGAACGCCGTTGGCGGGTAGCGGGGCGCCTCCGGGAATTTGTAAAATCGCCGTGAGTTCGGGCAGGGCAGTATGCACGGAACTGGCGGGCCGCACCTCACCGGCGAGTTCGGCATCGGGGCGGGCGGAAGAATACAGCCGGAAAGAAATGGGTTGATTGACGCGCGCCAACAAGCCCGGCGGAGCCACGCGGACCGGGTGGTCGAGCGGCGTCCCGTGCGGGAGCACGCAGAGCAGCGAGGCGCAGGGAGCTGGGGCCGGCGAGCCGTTAGCCAAGCGCTCGGAGCCCGGGGCGGCTGACTCAATGCGGGGCACCCTCGGATTGGCGGTTTCGATCCAGAATGCGTGGGCGGCATGGCTGGCGATGAGGGGGGAACCAAGGCGGAGTTGCGCACCAAACCATGCCGCACCAAGAGCCACGGCTTGGTCGGGGCGCGGGTTGTCGAGCTCGATGACGGGGCGACCTTGCCAAGCGCCCAGGAGGCCGGTGAGACGCTCGCGCAGGAATGCGGGGGCTAGCGTCCCACCGTTGTAAAGTACGGCATCGACGCGATGCCCGCGCACAAAGGCGGCAAGATGCCGGGTAATCGCGGTGTCGGGGGCGTAAGGCAGCCCGAGTTCGCGCAGGCCACTGGCCGGGCGGAGCGGATTGGCGTCGGCGGCACAGTCCGGAAAAAAGCCATCGAGCACCAGCGCGCGCACTAGGGCGGGCTCAAGCGTGAGCGAGCGCGTGGAGCCCCACAGACCGCCACCAGGCAGGGTAACGGCAAAGGTATGCGGGCTGTTGTCGTCCGAAGCACGGGCGAGGAGCGCCTCTTTGGCCTCGCGTGCCGCCGCAACCAGCCCGGGCCAAGCACGGGCATCCTGCGGTCCACCGAGCAGGGTTTCGAGGTGATGCGCCAGAGCGGCATCCATGTTATCCCCACCGAGTAGGAGATGCTCCCCGACCGCGACGCGCTCCATAAGGGGCAATTCGGTGACAGCGGAGGGAACGGCCCGCCGAGCAGTAAACAGGCTGAAATCCGAAGTACCGCCCCCGAGGTCACAAACTAGTAAATGGAAAGCCCGCGAAGCGGCAGATGAGGGACCGGGATCGTAGATCGGCAGGTGTTGTTCAAGCCAACTCTGGAGTCCGGCGGAGCCACCGTGACGAGAGAGCCAATCATAGAAAACCGCCTGCGGCTCTTCCAGTAGGCGTACGTTTGCAGGCAGACCAGCTTCACGAGCAGCGGCGAGGGTCAATTCCTGGGCGTCGGGCGCAAACGAAGCGGGCACCGTCAGGATAACGGGCGGAGCCGACTCAGCGTCGGGATTCACCGCGGCGGAAAGATAGGGGCGGACGCTGGCCCAAATTTGCCGCAACAGCAGGGCCGAAGCGCCGACTGGCGAGAGCCGTTCGGCTTCGGGGATTTCGCTACTTCCCCAAGGTAAAATCGGTCGGGTGCGGTCGACAAGGCGATGCCCAAGCCAGGAC
>JBILBW010000193.1:0-3934 GCA_044353465.1 Rariglobus sp.
AGGAGGTCGTTAAATCCACGGACAAGTTGGGCAAACGCTCGAAGCGCGTAGAGTTGCGTACGCGCGAAATGTGCTTCGTCATCGTGGGGCAGGACGGCAAGCGTAGCGAGGTGAGGCCGTGAACCCGTCTCATTGATCATCAACAGTATCCAGCGCTAGAACTGGCTCAAAACTACGCCAAACGTTGGGAGCATGAGGTGACGTAGCGGGAGCTCAAACTTGATGTACGTTCGGCGGTGTTGCCCAACAGCCATACTCTGGACACCGCGCTCCAAGAGGTCATGGCCGTAGTACTTCGCGATGGCGGCTATCACCCGGGTTCGCATGGCCGCTGGCGAGCGGCTGCATCGCGTCCATGAGTCGCAAGGGCAACTGCTACGACAACGCCACGATGGAGTCGTGTGGGAGTACGCCCAACCACGAGCTGGTTGTAAGCGTCCGAAAGTTCATGACAAGGAATGAAGCCACCACCGCCATCTTCGATTACATCGAGGGCTTTTACAACCGAACCCGTCTTCACTCAGCCCTCGGCTTCAACACCCCCCTCGACTACGAATCCTCCCTCAACTAACTAACCCACCAACGGCTCAACGCGTGTCCGTTTTATCGGAGTAAGCCCCATTAGGAAAAACCCGCGAAGTGGTCTTCTACGGGCCGACGAAACGACGAAAGAACTAAAATTGGAGGCGGGGGATGGAATCGAACCACCTCATGAGGCGATTGCGGCGCCGGGCCTTCCCACTTGGCTACCCCGCCCGCTGCCAACACGGACCAAGCTCGGGCGATTACCCGTCAGCCTGATCCGTGCGGGTTTAACTCAACTTACTGCGCGGCGGACGTCGGGATGAACTCAGCGATGCTGTCGCTCTCCACATCGATGTCGGCGAACAGCCACGAGGACAGGTAGCGTTCGGTGGACGAGGGGATGATCACGACGATCTTCTTGCCCTTGTTCTCGGGGCGCTTGGCCAATTCGAGCGCGGCAAAAATTGCGGCACCGGAGCTGATGCCCACCGCAATGCCGTCGAGCTTGATCGTCTCTTTGGAGACGGGGCCGGACTGGTCTTCCTTCACCTGGATGATCTCGTCGATGATCTTGGTGTTGAGGACGGCCGGGACGAAGCCAGCACCGATGCCTTGCAGCTTGTGCGGGCCAGGGGTGCCGCCGGAAAGCACCGGGGAACCCGCGGGCTCAACCGCCACGATCTTGATCGCGGGGTTCTTGGCTTTGAGCACCTCGCCCACACCGGTGATGGTCCCGCCGGTGCCGACGCCGGCCACGAGAATGTCGACCAATCCGTCGGTGTCGTTCCAGATTTCCAGCGCGGTGGTGGTGCGATGGATCGCGGGATTATCGGGGTTGGCGAACTGCTGAAGAATGACGCTGTTGGGAATCTGCTTGTTGAGCTCCTCGGCCTTGGCGATCGCGCCCTTCATGCCCTTGGGCCCCTCGGTCAGGACGAGCTTGGCGCCAAGGATCTTGAGCAGCTTGCGGCGCTCGAGGGACATCGTCTCAGGCATGGTGAGGATCAGTTTGAGACCCTTGGCGGCGGCGGCGAAGGCCAGGGCGATGCCGGTGTTGCCGGAGGTCGGCTCGATCAGCACAGTGTTCGGGTTGATCCGGCCGGACTTGAGGGCCTCCTCGATCATGTGGTTACCGATGCGGTCCTTGACCGAGGACAACGGGTTGAAAAACTCCAGTTTGAGGAGGATTTCGGCCTGGGCGCCGTGGGCGGCTGCGGTGCGGTTGAGGCGAACCAACGGGGTGTTACCGATGGTGTCGGTGATGTTGTTGTAGATGCGGGCCATGGTGGGTGTTTGGGTGAAAAAGAGACAATGCGGTCGGGAAATTCGGGAGGGGAATCGTCAGGGTCAACGCGAGGCCGCGGCTTAAATCGCGTAGTCCTCGTTGAACAGGCGGCTGCGGCGCACCCGCAACAGCACCGGGTCGCGGGGCTGGAGCGCCAGTTCCTCCAGCTGCGCACGGCCCAGTTCGATGTCGATTAACTCGTTGGAGCCACGGCGGGCGGTGACCCGCGCCACCGAACCAGCGGAGTGAACGGTCTCCACCACCGCCACCTCGCCCTCGACCCCGACGCGGTAGCGCAGGACTTCAAGTTCGTGGGGGCGGACGTAGGCGATCTTGGTATCGGTGAATGGCCCGCCAGCTCCCTCGGGGGCGAGTCCGCGCCAGGGCAACTGGAGGCGATTCACGTTGCCCAAAAAGTTGTAAACAAAGGGCGAGGCCGGGTGATCATAGACGCTCTGGGGCGTACCGACCTGCTCGACCTTGGCGTTGTTCATGACCACCACCTCGTCGGCTATTTCCAGGGCCTCCTCCTGGTCGTGGGTGACGAACAAGGTGGTCAGGTTGATCTCGTCGTGGAACTGACGCAGCCAGCGGCGCAGCTCTTTGCGCACCTTGGCGTCGAGCGCCCCGAACGGCTCGTCAAGCAACAGCACCTTGGGTTCGACTGCGAGGGCGCGGGCCAGGGCGACGCGCTGGCGCTGGCCGCCGGAGAGCTGGGAGGGGAAACGCTGACCGAGGTTGTCGAGCTGGACGAGCTTGAGCAGCTTGTTCACCCGCTCGGCGATCTCGTCTTTGGAGGGGCGCTGGGCGCGTTTGCGCACGTTCAGGCCGAAGGCAATGTTCTCAGCCACGGTCATGTGGCGGAACAACGCGTAGTGCTGAAACACGAAGCCAACCCCACGTTTGCCGGCGGGCACCTGGGTGACGTCCTCCCCATGGAAACCGATCTGGCCACTGCCCTCGTCGGCAAACTCCAAGCCGGCGATGATGCGCAGCAGGGTCGTCTTGCCCGAACCCGAGGGGCCGAGCAGCGCGACCAACTTGCCCGCGGGCACGTTCAGGTTAACGCCGTCGAGCGCCTTGTAGGCTCCGAAGGTTTTTTTAATGTTTTTGGCAGTAATGCTCATGCGGGCGTAAACGGCGGTCGGGGATCGGAAGTCTAAAATCTAAAATCGAAGGTCTAAGGTCGAAAAGGGAAGGGCGAAAGGATTTCTGATGCCTGATCTCGGATGCCTGATCTCAGCCTCAGAGTCGGCTGTGGCGCCACTCGATCACCGACTTGAGGACGAGGGTGACAATGGCCAGCAGAGCTAGCAGCGAGGCGACGGCGAAGGCGGCGGAAAACTGGTACTCGTTATACAAAATCTCGACGTGCAACGGCATGGTGTTGGTCTCGCCGCGGATGTGGCCGGAGACCACCGAAACCGCGCCGAACTCACCCATCGCACGAGCGTTGCACAAGACGATACCGTAAAAAAGCCCCCACTTGATGTTCGGCAAGGTCACCCGCCAGAAGGTCTGCCAACCGTTGGCCCCGAGGGTGACGGCGGCGTATTCCTCATCGGTGCCCTGGGCCTGCATCAGCGGGATAAGCTCGCGGGCAACGAAAGGAAAAGTGACAAAAATCGTGGCCAAAACGATGCCGGGAGTGCCGAAGATAATCTTAAAATCCTGCTCGTAAAGCCACGCCTGGAGCCACGGGAACCAAGCGTGTTCGGCGTTGAGGTACTGGCCCAACCAGCCCTGAAGGCCAAACAGGAGCACGAAGATCAAGCCGGCGATGACCGGCGAAACCGCAAAGGGCAGATCGATCAAGGTAACCAACACGCTTTTGCCGGGGAAACTGAACTTGGTGATGCACCAGGCGGCGGCCACCCCGAAGATCACGTTGGAGGGCACCGCAATCAACGCAGTGGTCAGGGTTAACTTAATGGCCGCCAACGCGTACTCATCGGTAAACGCGGCGAAGAAAACCCCCAAACCACTGCGCAGCGCCTCGGCAAACACCGCTACTAGCGGCAGCAAGACGAAGCCCAATAAAAACAGCAGCGCCACCGCGGTGAGCAGCCAGCGCACCCACGGCGAATCCTGGGTCACGAGGGAGGCGTGACCGTGGGAACCGGT